>NZ_CP127407.1:3446923-3754615 GCF_030291075.1 Stenotrophomonas sp. 57 | reverse complement strand
CCGGCTTCATCGACGTGCAGGTCAATGGCGGCGGCGGCGCGCTGTTCAACAACACGCCGGACGTGGCGGCGCTGCGCACCATCGCGCAGGCCCATCGCCGTTTCGGTACCACCGCGATGCTGCCCACGCTGATCAGCGATGACGTGGCGGTGATGCGCGAAGCCATCGGTGCGATGCGCGAGGCCATCGCGCAGGGCGTGCCGGGGGTGATCGGCATCCACCTGGAAGGCCCGTACATCGCGCCGACGCGCAAGGGCACGCACGATGCCAGCAAGTTCCGCGTGCCGGATGAAGAAGAGATCGCACTGGCCGCGTCGCTGGACAACGGCGTGACCCTACTGACGCTGGCGCCGGAGCGCGTGCCGCTGGAGACCATCCGTGCACTGGTCGAGCGGGGCGTGATCGTCGCCGCCGGCCACACCGCAGGCACCTACGAAGAAATCCGCGCCGGCCTGGATGCGGGCGTGCGCGGCTTCACTCACCTGTACAACGCGATGTCGCCGTTGCAGGGCCGTGAGCCCGGTGCGGTGGGCGCTGCGCTGGAAGACCGCGATAGCTGGATCGGCATCATCGTCGACGGCGTGCATGTGCACCCGGCCAGCCTGCGTGTGGCACTGGCGGCCAAGCCGCGTGGTCGCCTGCTGCTGGTGACCGATGCGATGCCGCCGGTCGGTGCCGACGATCCCAGTTACGTGCTGTATGGCGAAACCATCACCGCCATCGATGGTGTGGTACGCAATGCCGCCGGTTCGCTGGCCGGTTCTGCGCTGGACATGGCCACCGCCGTCCGCAATACCGTGCAGCTGCTTGGCCAACCGCTGGCCGAAGCTGCACGCATGGCGTCGACCTATCCGGCGCAGTTCCTCAACGTCGACGACCGCCTGGGCCATATCGCCGAGGGCTACCAGGCCGACCTGGTGCTGCTGGACGAAGCCCTGCAGGTGCGCGGTACCTGGATTGCCGGACAGTACGAGGCCGCCTGATGAACAGTACGCCGCCACGCCGCCTGGGCTCGATCGATGCCCTGCGCGGCATCACCGTGGCGGCGATGCTGCTGGTCAACAACCCGGGAGACTGGAGTGCGGTGTTCGCACCGCTGCGCCATTCGGAATGGCACGGCTGCACGCCCACCGACCTGGTGTTCCCGTTCTTCCTGTTCCTGGTGGGCGTGTCGATGGCCTTCAGCGTGGCACCGCGCGCGCAGGATACGGCGGCGCGACCGGCGTTGGCGCGCGGCGTACTGGAGCGCGCGCTGCGCATCCTGGTGGCCGGTGCGCTGCTGCACCTGATGATCTGGTGGGCGCTGCATACCCATCACTTCCGCATCTGGGGCGTGCTGCAACGGATTGCGGTGTGCGCAGCGTTGGTGGGTGTGCTGGCGGTGTATGCGCGGCCGCGCGTGCAGGTGGGCGTGCTGGTCACGCTGCTGGTGGGCTACACCGCGCTGCTGCTGGGCATCGGTGACGTGGCGCCATGGACCAACCCGGCCAGCCGCCTGGACACCACGCTGTTCGCCCCCTGGATCTACCAGTGGCAGGCCGATACCGGGCTGGGCCATGACCCGGAAGGGTTGCTGAGCACGCTGGGTGCGCTGGCCAGTACCGTGCTCGGCCTGTTGGCCGGTGGTCTGCTGCGCAGCGGTCGTGCGGCGGCATTGGCTGGCCTGGGTGTGGCAACCGCCGTGCTGGGGCTGCTGCTGGCCACGGTGCTGCCGTTGAACAAGCAGCTGTGGACGCCCAGCTACGTGCTGTGGACCGGTGGCCTGGCCGCGCTGGCACTGTGGTTGGGCCACGTGCTGATCGACCAGAAGGGATGGCCGGCGCTGGGCCGGCGCTTCGGCGTCAATGCGATCACCGCGTATCTGGGGGCCTCGGTGATGTCGGTGGCGTTGATGGCCAGCGGTGCCTGGAGCTGGATCTGGCAGCAACTGGCCGCCGCGATGCCGCAGGCGCTTGAGTTGGCATCGATGCTGCAGGCGCTGGCGTTCGTCGCGCTGTGGTGGGGCGTGGCGGGGTGGCTGGACCGGCGGAAGATCTATCTGAAGATCTGACGGCATCTCATCCACGCCATGCGTGGATGCTTTCCGCGGCGGCCTGTGTTCGCCGCAAAGATGAAGAGTTTCAGCCACGTGGATGTGAGGTGATGCTCCATCAAGTTCGCAACTGAACTGTGATGGCCGCCACGAAATTTCACCTGTCGAAACCGTTCACCACACGGCAGACTGCCTGCGCAGTACCGCATATCCGCAGTTCCTGATCCCCTGTCCAGGAGTGCTGTATGCCCCGTGCCGTTCCGCGCGCTTTCCGTCCATGCCGCCTCACGGTTTCCGTGCTGCAGGCCCTGACCGTCCCGTCCATCATGCTGCTGACCGCCGGCGCCGCCTGGGCCGGCTGTGACACCGTCGCTCCGGTTGCGGGCCAGACCGTCACCTGCGATGCCAATGCACCGAATCCGCAGACGGTGCCGATCACCGCCACGGGCGCGGCCGGCGTCACCGTCAACGTCGACAGCGGAGCGCAGCTGCAGCAGAGCGGCGGCGCCAGCGCCATTGCGCTGGTGGGTGCTGGCGGGCACCTGCTGTCCAACCTGGGCACGATCAGTTCGGTGGGCGGCGTGGCGGTCCAGCTCGGTGGTGGCAGCCGCGTCGAAAATGCGGGCAGCATCAGTACCGGCAACAACACCGCGCTGCAGTTCGTCGGCGCGGGCGACAGCGTGCTGGTCAACCGCGGAACGATCAGCGGGCGCACCGGCGTGCAGTTCGGTGCCGGCAATGACCGCCTGGACATGCAGGCCGGCAGCATCAGCGGCGGCGTCCTGCAGGGCGATGGCAACGACGTGCTGGTGCTGGGCAACGGTACGATCGACAGCGTCGACCAGGGCAGTGGCGATGACCAGATGACCGTCACCGGTGGCACCGTCACCGGCGTGGTGGCGCAGGGCAGTGGCCGCGATGATTTCGTCATGAGTGGCGGCACGATCGGCGCGCTGCAGCAGGGCGACAACATCGATACCTTCCGCATGAGCGGTGGCCGCATCATCGGTGCGTTCGAGGATGGCGACCAGGCCTGGATGACCGCAGGCCGCATCGGCCGCGTCAACATGAAGCTGGACAAGAACCTGTGGGACCAGTCCGGCGGTACCGTGGATGGCAACGTGGTGACCGGCTTCGACACCGACACCATCATCATTTCTGGCACGGCCTATATCGGCGGCAACATCAGCGTCAGCGGCGGCAACGACAGCGTGACCATCACCGACGGCACCGTGCGCGGGCAGGTGCTGCTCAGTACCGGCGATGACACCTTCAACTGGAATGGCGGTGGCATCGTCTACGGTGCGATCGACATGGGGCCGGACAACGACGTGGCCACCCTCGGCAACCTCAACCAGGGCAACCTTGGCGCGGTGCCGCTGTTCGACGGTGGCAGCGGCATCGACCAGCTCAACCTCAGCAACGTCAAGACCGCCGGCGTGGGCCGCTTCCAGAACTGGGAGACGATCAACCTGGCCAACAGCACGGAGCTGAGCTTCGATGGCGACCTGGTGCTGGGCGACAGCAGTACCGGCACCGGCACGCTCACGGTGGATGACACCAGTACTGTGTACGCGGGCAGCGGCGGCCATGCCATCCGTCCGTTCAACAGTGGTGCACTGGTGGAGATGGTCAATGCCGGGCGCATCGACCTGACCGGCACCGGCGCTGGCGACGTGTTCACCGTGCGTGGTAACTACCGCGGAGACGGTGGTGGCCTGTACCTGCGCACTGTGCTGGGCGCGGACAACTCCACCAGCGACCGTCTGGTGATCGACGGCGGTACTGCCACCGGGACCACCGGCATCGGCGTGCTCAACGCCGGCGGCAGCGGCGCGGCCACGCTGGCCGACGGCATCCTGGTGGTGCAGGCCTTGAATGGTGGCCGCACCGCGCCGGGCGCGTTCTCGCTGTTCGCACCGGTCGCGGCCGGTGCCTACGAGTACTTCCTGTTCAAGGGCGGTGTCAGTGCCGGTACCGCAGAGAACTGGTACCTGCGTTCGACGCTGGTGACCGGGCCGACGCCAGCACCCAACGGTGGCGGCAGCGCGACACCGCCACCGCTGACGCCTCCCGTGGCCCCGCCGCCGCCGATCACCCCTGCGCCGCCACCGCCGCCCGAAGGCGCCACCGATCCGGACCTGACCGCGGGCGAGACCGCACCGCCGCCACCGCCGCCGGAACCGGTGCCGGTGGCGCCACCCAGCGATCCGGCCGTGCCGGACGTGCCGGTGGCCGGCGGTGCGCTGCCCGGCACCGGCGCGCCGCCTACGCCGGGTGCACGCCCCGCCGAGGGCACAGTGGTACCGCTGTACCGCGTGGAGACCGCCGCCTATGCGGTGGTGCCGCCGCTGCTGCGCGAGACCTCGCTGGCCAGCCTCGGTACCTTCCACGAGCGGCAGGGCGAGCAGCGCCTGCTGTACAACCAGGGCGCGTTCCGCACCGCCTGGGGGCGGTTGGTGGGGCAGAGCAGCGAGATCCATTGGAAGGAGGATGCGCAGCCGGGCTTCGATGGCGATGTGATGGGCCTGCAGGCGGGTCTGGACGTGTGGGCCGCTGCCTCCGACAACCATCGCAACCAGATCGGCGTGTTCGTCGGTCGCACCCGCGCGCAGGGCAGGACCACGGGTCTGGCGCTGGGCTGGGAGAACGTGCAGGTGGGCCAGAACCGCCTGGACGACAAGCACGTGGGCCTGTACTGGACCTTCACCGACAGCAGTGGCGGCTACATCGACGCCGTGGCGATGCAGAGCCGCTACGACGGCCGCGTGCGTTCCTCGCGTGGGCTCGGCTTCGGCATCAAGGGCGATGGCACCAGCGTGTCGGTGGAGGCGGGCAAGCCGCTGCTGCACGTCGGGCAGTCCGCATGGTGGCTGGAACCGCAGGTGCAGGTGATCTGGCAACGCACGTCGCTGGACGACCGCCGCGATGAGGTGTCGCGCGTGCGTTTCGACAACGACAACGCCTGGACCGGCCGCGTCGGCCTGCGCGTTGCCGGCGATTACCAGCTGGCTGACGACGGCTGGCAGCCGTACTTCAAGCTCAACTACTGGCATGGCCGTTCTGGAGAGGATCGCATCCGCTTCGACGACGACACGATCATCAATTCGCAGCGCTCACGCGCGCTCGAAGCCGGTGTGGGCGTGGTCGGGCGCTTCAACCGCACCATCAGCGCGTACGCGATGGCCGACTACACCCGCGAACTGGGCGGTGACCGCAACGAGAAGCGCCGCATCATCGAAGGCAACATCGGCCTGCGCGCGGACTGGTAGCGCCGGGCCATGCCCGGCGGCATGAACCGCTCTGGTGGGTGTCGACCTGAGTCGACACGAATCCTGCCACCGTCATGACTCTGTAGAGCCGCGCCATGCTCGGCTGCGTCAGTCGTGCTCCTCCAAAGCCGAGCATGGACTCGGTTCTACAACGGCTATCCGCGCAATGGCGAGCATGATCCGCCACGGCTATGCTGTAGATCTGACCCAACGACAAGGAAACGTCGCATGCAGATGCGCAAGGGACTGCGTGGGATTGGTGCACTGATGCTGATCCTTCTGGCAGCCAACGCAACGGCCGCCGCTGCGTCCACCACCGAAATACCTTCGCCGGATGCACAGGTGCAGATCCTGGATCTGCTCGAGCATGAAGCCTTGTATCGGGACAAGGTGGACTGGCCTGCCGCTCGAAAGCGCCTGGCGTCGTTGCAGGCGTACCCGGGTGCGTTGCATACCGCCCTGCGTGAGATCATCGTGGAGAGCACCGGGGGCCATGGTGTCTGGATGACGCTTGCACGCAAGCGTGAAGTCACGGAGCGCTCGAAGCAGGTCGGCGCTGAGGCCGTTGCCAAGGCGAAAGTGGCTGGTGCAGTCGATGCACGCATTGGCTGGGTGGTCATCGAAGGCTATGCCCCTACGCCACGGGCTACGCGGCAGGACGAGTTCAATCAGGACATCCAGCGCGCCCTGCAATGGCAGGATGTCATCCGTGGCAAGGACAGCGGCGATCGCTGTGGCTGGATTGTTGATCTGCGCAGCAACAGTGGGGGCAACATGTGGCCGATGCTGCTGGGTGTTGCACCGTTGCTGCGCACTTCGTCGACAGGCGTGGAAGAGGTCGGGTCGTTTGCTACTGCCCGCGGGCCGCAGCGCTGGAGTCTGACGCCGACCATGGTGCAGGTCGATGGTCGTCCCACGCTGGGATTCGGTCGACCGGGGTATTCCCTCAAGCAGCCCGGCGCGCCCGTCGCCGTTCTGGTCGGGTCGAATACCGCCAGCTCTGGCGAAGCAACGATGCTGTCGTTCAGGGGGCGGCCACAGGCGCGGAGTTTCGGGCAGTCGACAGCGGGCTTCTCGACAAGCAACGTCACGCGCACCTTGGTGGATGGCAGCGTGTTTTCGATGACGACCGCGGTGATGAAAGACCGCACTGGCGTTGGTGCCGGTGCCAGGATTACTCCGGATGAACCGACGACAGGCGATGCGGCCACCCTTGCCGCCGCCCAAGCCTGGCTGCTGGCCCAGCCCGCCTGCCAGGCGCGCTGATCCATGATCCTGATCGGCCAACAGGAACGGGTGCTGATCGTCGGCCCCACCGAAGCCCACCACTGCCTGCGCTGTGGGGCGGAAACCGAGTTCGCCCCGCAGCTGCGCTACAAAATGGCGCGCATCGACCTGCTGTTCGGCTTCACCTACCAGCGCCGCTACGAGCTGGCGTGCACCCGGTGCGAACACGGCTGGGTGCTGGACACCGAGTCCATGGACCAGCAGCTGGGCGGGGTGCCGATCCCGTGGCGGCACCGCTTTGGCCTGCCACTGATGCTGGTGGGCCTGGCTGGGCTGGCCTCCCTGGGCTGGCTGTGGCGGCACGGATTCCTCGGTTGAGGACCGGGCCTGTTAAAGTCTGCCCTGCAATCACGTACCGGAAGCGACCATGGACCACGACACCCCGTTCGACCCCCTCAACGACCTCGAGGTGCGCCTGCTGCAGGCCCAGGACGGCACGCTGACCGCGTCGCAGTTCCTCGACGGCCTGCTGACCTCGACGGCGTTCGTGCTGCTGGACAAGGCCATTGGCGAAGATGGCGCCTGGGACGAGAGCATCTCGCCGCTGGTGCTGACCAGCGAAAGCGGCGAACCGATGTTCGCGGTGTTCACTGCGCCCGAGCGCGCTGGCCTGTGGCATGAGCAGCTGCCGCAGTTCGCCCATGCCATGCCCATCGCGGTGCACGCGCTGCTGGCCGGTATCGGCGACGGCGTCGGGCTTGTGCTGAACCCGGGCCTGGACGTGGGCATGGAGATGATTCCCGATGCGGTGGCGCAACTGAAGCAGCGTGCTGCGGCGATTACCCGCGGCATGGCGCACTGATCCCGCGATTTTCTGGTTGCCGGCCAGCGGCCGGCACTACCAATAGCGGTGGCGACCGTTGCGGATCACCGTGCCGCCGCAATCGCCTTCACCCTCGCCTTGGCCAGCGCCTCGCCAATGGCCGGCCCCTTCAGGTGCGTGGTATCCAGATCCCGCGCCTGTACTGACAACGCCGCCTGGTGCAGGCGCTTCAGCGTCTCGCCCTGCGGGTAGTCGCTGTCCTCAAATCCCAGCCGTCCGCGCTTGTCAGCCTCGCAGCACAGCGCGATGCGGGCCACGCGCTCCGGCCGGCGCAGCGCATCGCAGCGGCCCAGCAGTTCCAGCACGGTGGCATCGCGCAGTTCGTCGATGCGGTGCACGTTCAAGTGCTCGCGGCAGACCGCCTCGGCCAGCTGCTGGTGCTCGGTGGGAACCTTCAGCCGCGCGCACAATGCCTTCAACGGCTTGATGCCGCGCTGCTCGTGCATGATGTGGCGCGGCCATTCTTCCGGTGGCGTCAGACCCTTGCCGAGGTCGTGGGTGAGCGCGGCGAAACCCACCAGGTCATCGCCCGGCGCCAGGCTGGCAGCCATGTCGCTGACCATTTCCTGGTGGATGCCGGTGTCGACTTCCGGGTGGAATTCGGCACGCTGCGGCACGCCGTACAGCGCTTCCAGTTCGGGCAGGATCGGGCCCAGTGCACGCGCATCGTGCAATGTGCGCAGGAACGCGGAGGGCCGCTGACTGACCAGCGCCTTGCGCAGCTCCTGCCAGACGCGCTCGGGCACCAGCGCGTCCAGCTCGCCGCTGGCGGCCACCTCGCGCATCAGTGCCATGGTCTCTTCGGCGACGCTGAAGCCCAGTGGCGCAAAACGGGCCATGAAGCGTGCCGCGCGCAGCACGCGCAGCGGGTCTTCGACGAAGGCGGGGCCGACGTGGCGCAGCACGCGCTGCTCAAGATCGCGCACGCCGCCATAGGGATCGACCAGCGTGCCGGTGTCCTCGTCGCAGGCAATCGCGTTGATGGTGAAGTCGCGGCGCTGCAGGTCCTCTTCCAGCGTCACCGCCGGATCGGCATCGACCACGAAGCCGCGATAGCCACGGCCGGATTTGCGCTCGGTGCGCGCCAGCGCGTATTCCTCGCCGGTCTTCGGGTGCAGGAATACCGGGAAATCACGGCCCACCGCGGTGTAGCCCAGCGCTTCCATCTGCGCGGGCGTGGCGCCGACCACGACCCAGTCGCGATCACCGGCAGGGCGCTGCAGCAGGCGGTCGCGCACGGCGCCGCCGACAAGATAGATCTTCATGGGGGGATGATCGCACGGTAGTGCCGGCCGTTGGCCGGCAACCCCGGAACATCGGCCGATGCTGGCCAGCGCCCGGCACCACCGCAGTGTGATCAGTCCCCGCCCTGGTCGGCGTTGGCGGCGCAGCTGAAATTCTTGCGCTTGTCGACCAGGCGGCCCATCAGGCGGTCGCTCAACGGCAGCGCATCACCATTGAGGCGCCAGTCGTAGATCACGCTGAATGCCAGCACGCGAGCCACGTACTCGCGGGTTTCCTTGTAGCTGATCGTCTCGATCCACAGATCCGGGTCAAAGCCCGGGCGCTGCCCCTGCCAGCGCGCGGTCGGGGTCGGGCCGGCGTTGTAAGCGGCGATGGTCACGTATGGCAGGCCGTCGTACTTGTTCATCAACTGGCGCAGGTAGGCGGTGCCGATGGCGATGTTGGTGTCCGGGTCGTACAGGCTGTCGGCGCCGCCATAGCCGGTCAGGCCGATGGACTTGGCCACGCTGGCACCGGTGGCCGGCAGCACCTGCATCAGGCCCATGGCGTTGGCTGGCGAGCGCGCGCGCGGGGTGAAGGTGCTTTCAGCGCGGATTTCCGCAGCCACCCAGGCCGGGTCGATCGCATTGCGTGCTGATTCACGGCGGATGGTGGCGTCGTGGTGCAGCGGGAAGCGCAGGTCGTACAGGCGCTGCTCCTGCGGCTGCTTGCCCAGTGCGAACACGGCGCGATCAAACCAGCCGTTGTCCTGCGCCACGCGCACGGCGAGCCGGCGCTGGGTGTCATCGAAGCGCGACAGCGCGCTGTTCCACTCAGCCACGGCCCAGCCGGTGCGGTCGATCTGGTACAGCGCCATCGCGCGCTGGATGGCCGGGTCACGCGCGATCACCGCCTGTGCCTGCGCACTGTCATTCGGCTTCCATGGACACAGCGTGTAGCCCTGCTGCAGCTTGTCGGCTGCAAGGAAACCGTGGAAGGTCGGTGCGCGCGCGGCCTCGCGGAACAGCGGCTGCGCCTGCTGGGCCTGGCCGGTCTTCTCCAGCATGCGGCCTTCGAAGTAGCGCCAGCGCGGGTCGCTGCGCTGCTTGCTGCCCATCTTGCGGATCGCGGTCAGCGCTGCGGGCCAGTCCCCGCGTGACATTGCTTCGCGAACACGCCACTCGTGCAGGCGTTCGTCATAGGCCGATTCGGGCACCGCATTGAGGCGGCGCGCCGAATCCGGCAGGTAGGAGGCCACGGTCCACAGGGCGATCTGGTACAGCACCTGGCCCTGTTGGGCCGCACTCAGGCCGAGGGCCTGTGCGTACTGTGGCAGCTGTTGCTCGGTGGCGCCCGGGTCGGCCTTGGCCAGCTTTTCCAGACCATCGGTGGCGATGCGCCGGCTGCGCTCGTTGCGTGGCCAGTTCAATGCGCTGGCGTTGGGCTTGTCAACGAAGGCGGCGTAGCTGTTGGCCTGCGCCAGGTCCGCGGCGGGCAGGCCGCGTGCGGCGCTGCGCATCACGGCCGGCTGCTGTGCGTCGGCGGCGGCATCGATGCGCTCCCAGCGCAGGGCGTCGCTCAGGCCGCCCTGTGCCTGCAGCACGGCGAATACCGCGTCGCAGCCGTCCGGCAGCGACTTGCCGTTCTTGCGCCACAGGTCCTGCGCCTCGCTGATCCACTGCGGATCGATCTTGCCGGTGACCTGGCGCGCGGTCAGCTGCGCACAGCGCAGCCCGACATTGTCGGTGGGCGCCCAGTTGGCCAGCAGGGTCGGCCAGTCCTGGCGGCGTGCGACCGAGGGCAGCCACACGCTGCGGAAGGTAGTAGCCACGGCCTGGCCGTCGTAGCGCTTGAGGAAGGCCTGGGCCTGCGCGGTATCGACGGTGTCGATGTTGCGACGCAGGTTCGCGTACTCCAGCCAGCCATAGGCCGGGTGGCGACTGAGCGCACCGGCCTGGCCGGGATCGAACTGGCCGCGTTCGGCGGCAGCGATCGCGGCTTTCAGCTGCGCGTTCTGGGCGTCGAGGGACTGGGCGTTGGCGCAACCGATCAGCAGCGTGGTGGCCAAGGGCAGCAGGGACAGGGCAGTGGGAGTGCGTCGGGTCATGGCGATGAGCATAGCGGGGGCTGGCTGAATTCAGTTTCGCATCGTGTGCACGCCGCGGATGGAATGGGTAGACGATGGATCCTGCCGGGACGGTGCGCATGCGGGGGGGGCGGCAGAAGCGACAACCCTGGCGCGGATCGCGATCGTGCGATGATTCCCGCACAGCGCGGTCTGCCCGACGTGGGCCGCTGTATCCGCGAAGGAGCGTGGTATGCGCTATTCATCCGTGCAGGCTCGTGCGCTGATGTCCGGGATCAATCTCGCACCGCTGGTGGATGTGCTGCTGGTAGTGCTGGCACTGGTGGTCACCACTTTGCCGATGGCGCAGACGACGGCGGTGCGCCCGTTCCACCAGCGCACTGTCTGTCCTCCGGGGCCCGGGCACACGCCACCGGCATCGATCGCGCTGCGCCTCGACGCGGCCGGTGCCGTCTACTGGAATGACCGCCCCTTGGACGACCCGTCACTGCAGCACGCCCTCGCTCAGCTCCAGCAGTTGCCGCCGGCGCTCCAGCCTTCGCTGCACCTGACCACCGCCGACAGCACCGATTACGGCGACATGGTGCGGGTGCTGCTCGCCATCGAGGGGCGTGGCCTTCGCGTCACAGCGCAGGGTTACTAGCATCGGCACTTGCGAGAGCGCTTGATGACCGCTGGCAAAGTTCGGCGTGTGCTGTCGTGCCCGGCATGAAACCCGTCGCCTCGAACAGTACCGTCCGGTATCCGGCGGCATGCATCTGACGCGATTGGTTGCCAACTACGTCAAATCTGCGTGAAAGAGTGTCGATCATCACGCCATGGCGTTTACCGTTTGTTTACAAAGGAGACGCTGCCGCCATGCAGGGGGGAGCGCGGCAGTCCATGTCCCGACATTCCTTTGGAGAGAGAGCGAATGATTCACCTGCACCACCGCCCGTTGGCGGTTGCCGTTGCGCTGTGCGTGACGGCTCTGGCACCGCTCGGTGCCGCTGCACAATCCACCACCAACCTGGACGCGGTGGAAGTGACCGGCACCCGCATCAAGCGCGCTGAAGTCGAAGGCCAGGTGCCGATCCAGACGTTGACGCGCGGTGACATCGAACGCACCGGCCTGACCTCGATCGGCGAGGTGCTGCAGCAGCTGACCGGCTCCGGCTCGGCGCTCAACGCCAAGTTCAACTCGTCCGGCAACTTCGGTTTCCCGCCCGATGGCAGTGGCGTGGGCGCCGGTTCGGCGCAGGTCGATCTGCGCCACCTGGGGGCCAAGCGCGTGCTGGTGCTGGTCGATGGCATCCGCTGGGTCAATGAATCCTCGGCGTCCGGCGTGGGCTCGGCCACCGACCTCAACACCATTCCGCTGGCCATCGTCGAGCGCATTGAAGTGCTGGAGGACGGCGCGTCGTCGCTGTACGGCTCCGACGCCATCGCTGGCGTGGTCAACATCATCACCCGCCGCGATTTCGATGGTGGCCAGGTGACGCTGAACTACGGCGAGTACAGCAAGGGCGACGGCACGCAGAAGGGCGTGGACCTGGCCTGGGGCAAGAGCGGTGATCGCTTCAGCCTGTTCCTGGGCGCCAGCTGGACCAAGCAGGACCCGGTCTTCGCCAAGGACCGCGAGCAGTCGCGCTTCCCGATTCCCGGTACCGGCCTGGCGTTCGGCAGCGGTGGCATCCCGCAGGGCCGTTTCATGTTCACAGACCCGAACACCGGCGCGGTGCAGAACATCGTGCCGAACACCGGCGTGAGCAATCCGCGTTACGACGGCAGTGCCGGTTGCAGCCGCACGGATGACTACCACTGCTTCACCACCGCCGACCGCTTCAACTTCGCCGAATACAACATGGTGCTGACGCCGTCGGAGCGCAAAGGCCTGTTCGGGCAGTTCCGCTTCGACATCACCGACAACGTGCAGTGGTACGTCAAGGCGCTTGGCAACCGTCGCGAGTCGACCAACCAGGCCGGCCCCGAGCCGCTGTTCTTCGGTCCCGATGGCGCCACCGGCAATCCGCTGGCCGACAACATCACCGTTTCCGCCCTCAACCCGTACAACCCGTTCGGCTTCGATCTGGTTTCCGGCGACAACATGAGCCTGATCGGTCGTCGCCCGGTGGAAGGCGGTGCGCGCGTGTTCAAGCAGAAGGTGGACACCACCTACTTCGCCACCGGCCTGGTGGGTGACTTCCACGCCGCTGACCGCAGCTGGTACTGGGACGTCAACGGCATGTACAGCAAGAACAAGGCCGAACAGACCAACTACGGCAGCTATGACATCTACAAGGTGAACATGGCGCTGGGCGACCCGGCGGTGTGCGCGGCCACGCCGGGCTGCGTGCCGCTGAACATCTTCGGCGGCGCTGGCTCGATCACCCCGGACATGCTGGAGTGGATCCAGCCGGTGGTGCGAGACCGCAGCCAGAACGAGCTGAGCCTGTTCACCGCCAACCTGTCCAGCGAGCTGTTCTCGCTGCCGGCCGGCCCGGTGTCTTTCGCCACCGGTTTCGAGTACCGCAAGTACAAGGGCTCCTACCAGCCCGATCCGCTGACGGTGATCGGCCATTACAACGGCGTGCCGTCGCAGCCGACCTCCGGTTCCTATGATGTCAACGAGGCCTACCTGGAGCTGAGCGTGCCGATCTTCGCCGACTCCCCGTTCGGCAAGAAGCTCGACCTGAGCCTGGCCGGCCGCTATTCGGACTACTCCACCTTCGGCGGCGAGTTCACGCCCAAGTACGGCCTGCGCTGGCAGGTGACCGATGACTTCGTGCTGCGCACCACCTACGCCGAGGGCTTCCGCGCGCCGTCGATCGGTGAACTGTACGGCTCGGCGGCCCGTGCCGACCTGCAGCTGTTCGACCCGTGCTCGGTGGGCCTGGGCGGTACGCCGCCGCGTGGCAGCGCGGCCAACTGCGCCGCGCTGGGCGTGCCGGCCGGCTTCCAGCAGGCCAACTCGCAGATCTCGGTGACCACCGGCGGCAACCGCGAGCTGGACCCGGAACGTTCGCGCAGCTTCAGTGCCGGCTTCGTGTGGAGCCCGTGGTTCGGCAACAACGCCTCGTGGTCGGAGCGCTTCGATGTGGAGGTGACCTTCTACCGCCATGCCATCGACGGCGCGATCCAGGCGATCAACGCGCAGACCCAGCTGGACCTGTGCGTGGATACGCTGGACCCGATCTACTGCAACGGCATTACCCGTGCCAGCACCGGTGCGGTCAGCAGCTTCAACAACCGCCTGACCAACCTGGGGTCGATCAAGACCGACGGCTGGGACGTGGATCTGTTCTGGACGCTGCCACAGACCGCCATCGGCCAGTTCAAGCTGGCGTGGAAGAACACCTTCGTCGGCCGTTACGAGGCCACCGGCGCGGCCGGGCAGAAGCAGCCGCAGAAGCCGGGCGTGGAAGTGGCTGACAGCTCGATTCCGGAGTGGACCAGCAACGCCAGCATCGGCTGGACGATGGACCGCTGGAGCGCCAACTGGACGGTGCGCCACATCTCCGAGCTGACCGAGAACTGTGGCGATGCTGCGGCCTTCCCGGTGTGCAGCAACCAGGCTGCGGGCACCAACACGCTGTCGGCCACCACCTTCCATGACATGCAGGTGGGCTACAAGATCGACTGGATGAAGGGGCTGCAGCTGACCGCCGGCCTGAACAACGTGTTCGACAAGGATCCGCCGATCTGCCTGTCGTGCTCGTTGAACGGCTACGACGCCTCGACGTACGACATCCCGCGTGGCCGTTACTGGTACCTGCGCGCGGATCTGCGCTTCTGATGAGCGAGTGGCGCCGGGCTCGGCCCGGCGCCGCCTTGCGGGTGTAGAGCCGAGCCACGCTCGGCTGATTCTCTGAGCCGAGCATGGGCCCGGCTCTACTGGTGCGGGGCCGATCGTGCCCTGCGCCTGCTCAGAACGACCAGGTGAACGTCAGCGAGCCGTTGCGGCCTTCGCCATAGCCGCCATAGCCGTAGATCTGCGCGTAGTACTTCTTGTCCAGCAGGTTGTTGAGGTTGGCCTGCACGCTGAACTGCGGTGCGATGCGGTAGCGCACGAAGGCACCGACCAGGGCGTAGGCATCCTGGTTGAAGCGGCCATACACCGGGTCGGTGTAGTAGATGCCGTTCTGCCAGTTCACGCCGCCGCCGAAGGTCAGCGCGGTCAGCGACTGCGGGGTGTAGCTGGTGTAGGCCTTGATCGCGGTCTGCGGCAGCTGGGTGTTGATGTCGCTGCCATTGATGTCCTTGGCCACGTAGCGCGAGGCACCGAAGGTGGCATTCCAGCCCGGGGCCAGTTCGCCGTTCAGTTCGAACTCCACGCCACGGCTGACGGTGCCGCGCGCGGCGACGTAGGCGTACTCGTTGGCCGAGCCGTCGACGAAGCCGCCGGTCTGCTGGGCGACGTTGTCCTGCTCGATGCGGAACACCGCCAGCGAGGCGTTCAGGCGGTTGTCGAACCATGCGCCCTTGACGCCCACTTCGTAGCTCTTGCCGTCCACCGGATCGAGGTAGCGGCCTTGCTGGTTGCGGTAGGTCTGCGGCTGGAAGATCTCGGTGTAGCTGGCGTAGGTCGACCAGGTGTCATTGATGTCGAACACCAGGCCGGCATACGGCGTGGTCACCTTGTGGCTGAAGCGGCTGAGGGTTGCGCCTTCGGTGCCGTCCAGGCTCCAGTCGGTGTAGCGCGCGCCAAGGATCAGCTTGAGCGGATCGGCCAGCGACAGGCGCGTGGCGGCGTAGGCGGCCTTCTGCTTGATGGTGCCCTGGCTCTGGGTCGGCAGCGTGGCCGCCCAGTTCGGCTCCGGGAAGCTGCCGGTCCAGGTGAGGTAGTTGTCCAGTGGCGCCCAGGCCGACTGGAAGTCGCCGGTGTTCACGTACTCGCGCTTGTTGTAGCTCAGGCCCGCCATGAACTGGTGCTCGCGGCCAAACAGCTGGAACGGGCCATCAACGTAACCATCGACGCCATCCACCTTGCGGTGGGTCTTGTAGTAGCCGGCCATCGGCAGCACGCCGGCGCCGGTGGTCTTGTTGAAGCCGCCGCCATAGAACGGATAGAACAGCTTGTCGTCGGCATCGGTGCGGTCGTGGGTGGCGCCGATCTTGAACTTCCAGCCGTTACCGAAGGCGTGCTGCAGGGTGGCGAACGCACGCTTGCTGGTGGTGTCCCAGAAGGTCCAGTCCGGCGACGGATTGAACGAGGTCGGATAGTTGGTTTCGGTGCCGTCGGAGAACCACATCGGGAAGCCACCCCAGGTGGGGGCGGTGGCCTTCTTGTGCTGGTAGTCGTAGCCTACGCTCAGCTGCGTGTCCGGGGTCAGGTCGGCGTCGATGACCGCATAGCCCAGCGTCTTTCGCTGGTTGTACCGGTCCATCTGGCCGTCGGTGTCAAGGTAGCTTCCGATCACGCGGCCGCGCACGGTGCCGCTGGCGTTGAGCGCGCTGCCCACGTCAACGGTGGTGCGGGTGCGGCCCCAGCTGCCGACGTTCACCGATACGCTGCCGGCCAGTTCGGCGCTGTCGGCGTGCTTGCGGATCAGGTTCACCGACGCGGACGGATTGCCGGCACCGCTGAGCAGACCGGTGGCACCTCGCACCACTTCCACCCGGTCGTACAGCGCCAAGTCCAGGCCGGAGTCGCCATAGCTCCAGTTCTGCACCATCTGCGTGGGCAGGCCATCGAACTGGTAGGCATCGATGTAGAAGCCACGCGCATAGAACTCGGTGCGCTCGCTGTCGGACTGGGTGCTGGTCACGCCGGTGGTGTTGGCCAGCACGTCGATGATGTCGTCCAGGTTCTGATCTTCGATGCGCTGGTGGCTGATGATGCTGATCGACTGCGGGATCTCGCGCGGGGCCAGGTCGAAGCGGGTACCGGCCGACGTGCGGCGCACCGAATAGCCTTCGGCGCGTTCGCCCTTCACCACCACCTTGTCGAGGGTGGTCGGGTCGGCGGCGGTTTCGGCGAAGGCGGCCGGGGCGACGGCGCAGAGAACGGCGAGCACGGCAACGGACAGCCGTTGCGGCTGCGGGGTACGGAAGGCGGAACGGATCATGGGGGTCCTGGGCGAGCACGCGCCATCAGCCGGCATCCAGGAGGCGAGGCGCTATGGGTAGCGAGAGGGCGGGCAGGCCGTCCTGGCGCTACCGGAAACGAAATAATCGTAATACGAACTATTCCTATTTACAAATCATGAGCACGCAGCCCATCGTTCACGGGACCGGTGGGTCAGCGCAGCAGCGGCAGCGGGTCGCGCGCGCCGTCGGTGCCGTAGATGCCCCAGTGCAGGTGGGGCGGGGTGCCCTTGGCGTTGCCGCTGTCGCCCACGTGGCCGAGAAGGTCGCCGGGCTGCACCACCTGGCCGCGCGCCAGGCCCTCGGCCCAATCCTCCAGGTGCGCGTAGTAGTAGCGCTCGCGGGCCGGACCGATCACCCACACCTGGCGGCCGCCCAGCCCGCCTTCACGGACGTCGGCGATGACCCCGGCGGTTGCGCTGCGCACCGGCGTTCCGCGCTTGGCGAAGATGTCGATGCCGGCGTGGGAACGGTCACGGCCACGCGGCGCACCGAACGTATCGGCGATCTGCCGTGGACGCACGCCGTCCACCGGCACCGGCAGCTGCGTGGCCGGCGGCATCCGGGCCAGCGACCAGAGCATTCTCGGCGCGACGGCCCACGGACTGTTCCACAACGCCATCGCCGCAACGATGGCGATGGCCAGGAACAGGCCGCGCAGCAACCAGCGGCGCAGGCGACGGGCGCGGGACGGTGTTGTGCTCATGGTTTTCGATTGTAGTGTCGAGCCATGCTCGACGGCTGTTGCCATGCAGTCCAAATGCCGTCGAGCACGGCCCGACGCTACAGCAGCGGCACCTCGAAGCTCCGCTTCAACGTGCCCAGCGCCACCGACGTGCGGAACCGCTCGATGTTGTCATCGCCGCCGAACAGGCGCTCGGTGATCGTCTCGTACTCCTCCATCGACGCGGCCGAAAGCAGCAGCAGGAAATCGCCGTCGCCGGTGATCGAGTAGCACTGCTGCACCGCCGGATCGTCCTGCACACGGTGCTTGAACGGTGCCACGCGTTCACGCTGCTCGCTGACCACGCGCACCTCGACGATGATGGTCAGTGGCCGCCCGACCTTGGCCGCAGCGACCACCGCCACGTTGGCGGCAATCACGCCACTGTCCTGCAGGCGCTTGATGCGGCGCTGCACGGCCGGGGTGGACAGGTGCACGGTCTCGGCGATCTCGCGCTGTGGCAGGGCGTTGTTCCGCTGCAGCAGGTCGAGGATGGCGCGGTCGAAGCTGTCGAGCACGGGGGCGGTGGCCATGGTGAGCAGAAGTTGCACGAACAGGCTGCCAATTGAGCCAAGTGCTCGGCGCGGGCGCAATAGACTTTGCGCATGCAGACCTCACGACTTGCGCCGATGTTGCCGGCGCTGGCGGTGCTCGGCTCGGTCACCTCGCTGGCCATCGGCACCTCCTATGCCAAACACCTGTTCCCGCTGATCGGTGCCCAAGGCACCAGCGGGCTGCGCGTGGGCTTCTCCGCGTTGTTGCTGCTGCTGTTCTGGCGGCCGTGGCGCTGGAAGACCAGTCGCGTGGATGCGATCACCATCCTGCGCTACGGCCTCACCCTGGGCCTGATGAACCTGCTGTTCTACATGGCCCTGCGCACCATTCCCTTCGGCATTGCGGTGGCCATCGAGTTCACCGGGCCGCTGACGGTGGCGATGCTGTCATCACGACGTCCGATCGACTTCCTCTGGGTGGGTTGCGCGGCAGTGGGGCTGCTGTTGCTGCTGCCGATCGGCGGTGGCCCGGCGCTGGACCCGGCCGGCGTGCTGTATGCGATGGGCGCAGCGGCGTGCTGGGGCCTGTATATCGTGTTCGGCAAGCGTGCCGGTCATCTGCATGCCGGGCACTCGGTCTCGCTGGGGCTGCTGGCGGCATCGCTGGTGGTGGTACCGGTGGGCGTGGTGCATGCCGGCGCCGCACTGCTCGATCCGACGATCCTGGCGGCGGGCCTGCTGGTCGCGCTGGTGTCGAGCGCGATCCCGATGTCGCTGGAGATGATGGCGCTCAAGCGCCTGCCGAAGGAGACGTTCGGCATCCTGATCAGCATGGAACCGGCGGTGGCCGCGCTGTGGGCGATGCTGCTGCTGCACGAGCACCTGCATGGGCTGCAGTGGCTGGCGATCGGCTGCACGGTGCTGGCGTCGGTGGGCAGCACGATGACGGCAAGGCGGTTGAAGGTGCCGGTGGTGCAGGCCGGGTAGCGCCGGGCCATGCGCGGCCGAGAGCGTGCGGACCAACGGTCCGCACCCACAAGAGCAGCTGTCCGCAGCCCTTGGGCAACATGCCAACCAAGGTTGGCACGCACCAGCAGTGGTCAGCGCAGGGCGTCAGCCGGGACGTCGATCTGCATCGCCAGGGCGAGGTGATCGGAGAACGCGGCCGGTAAGGCTTCCACGGTGCGGGTCTGCAGGCCGCTGCTGACCAGGATGTGATCGATGGCGCGGTCCGGGCGCCAGCTGGGGAAGGTCGGCACGATGCAGCCGGGCGGCTGCAGCCGGGTCTTCTGGTACAGCACCTGCATTTCCGGGCGTTCTGCCAGGCAGTTGAAGTCGCCCATCAGCACCGCGTTGGGGTGATCGGACAGCAGCTCGGCGATGAAGCCCAGCTGCGACATCCGCGAGCCCGCGCCCAGCGACAGATGGGCCACCGCCACGGCCAGGCCGTCGGCACCGTCACCGAACTTGGCCAGCAGCACGCCACGCCCGCCGATGCGGCCGGGCAGGGCGTGGTCCTGCACTTCCACCGGTTCAAGCTTGCTCAGCAACCCGTTCGCGCTGGAGGCGACGCCGCCCATACGCCGGTTCGGCTGGTGGCTCCAGTAGTTGAAGCCGGCGCGCTGGGCCAGGTAGTGGGTCTGGTTGGTGAAGCCCGAGCGCAGGCTGCCCGGGTCGGCCTCCTGCAGGCCGACGATGTCATGTTCGCGCGCCAGGGTGGCGATCGCGTCAAGGCTGCTGCGCTTGCGGCCCGCCGGCAGCGCATGTGACCAGCTGCGGGTCACATAGTCGCTGTAGCGGCGGGTACTTGAGCCGGCCTGGATGTTGGCCGTCAGCAAGCGCAGGGTCCGTGTACGGGGGGAATTCACGGCCGGGAAACGCTTCTCTTGGATCAGTGAGCCTGGGCCGCACCGCGTTCGCGGGCGATCAGGTGGTCGGCGATGCGCAGCATGTCCGGGAAGCTCTTGCCCTTCACCAGGTACTTGCCGTTGACGATGATCGACGGGGTGCCGCTGATCTGGCTGCGCTGCGCGAACTGCTTGGCCGAGTTGGTCTTGGCATTCACTGCGAAGCTGCCCATGGTGGCGGCGAACTGCTTCGGGTCCACACCGTAGGCGCTGTAGAACTTGGCGATGTCCTCCACCGAGTCACGGCCACGCTCGCCCTTCAGGGTCTTCTGCGAGTGAATGGCGGCGTACAGCGCTTCGTGGGTCTTCTCCTGCACGCCCAGGGTCTGCGCGGCGTAGAAGGCACGGGCGTAATCATCCCAGGTGCCGCCGAACATGGCCGGCACGTAGACGAAGTTCACGTCGCTCGGCAGGCCGGCCTTCCACGGGCCGACCAGCGGCTGGAACGCGGCGCAGGCCGGGCAGACGTAGCCGAAGATCTCGGTCACTTCGATCTTGCCAGCGGCCGGCTGGAACGGCTGGCCGTTCGGGATCACCTGGTAGTCGGCGCCTTCCACCGGGGCCGGGCCGGTCAGTGCGGCGGTGGTCGGGGCCGGTGCGGCGGCCGGTGCGGCTTCAGCCGCGGCCTTCTCGCCTTCGGCTGCGGCCGGGGCTGCGCCTTCGGTACCCGCGGTCGGAGCGGCCGGTTCGGAGGTCGCCGGAGCGGCAGCCGGTTGGGCCGGGGCTGCGGTGGTGTTGGTGCTGCCGTCGTCGGCCTTGCAGGCAGCCAGGATCGGCAGCAGCGCTGCGAGGGCGAGGGCGTAACGGATCTTCATGGAAACGTCTCCAGCATCTGGAATGGTGGGGCCGGCGTCATGCGCGGGCCAGGGGGAAATGATGACACGCGGCGGCGACAGCGCCGTGTCGGTGGTGGGTGTTGGTTCAGCGGCCGCGGGCGGCGCGGGCCTGGGCGATCAGCGCCGATGCGATGCGCAGCTGATCGTCGAAGCTGTTGCCACGCACCAGGTACTGGCCGTTGATGATGATGGCCGGGGTGCCCGGCACCTTGGTGCGCTGGGCGAAGGCGCGGGCGGCGTCGACCTTCTTCTGCACGGCGTCGCCGCGCAGGGCCTGCAGGTAACGGTCCGGGGTCACGCCGTAGGCCTTGTAGAAGGTGGCGAGCTCATCGGCCGAGACGTTCTGCATCGGCAGCGAACCCTGTTCGTGCAGGGCCTTGAACACGGCGGCATGGCTGCGCTTGGCCACGCCGACTTCATCGGCAGCGTAATAGGCCAGGGCCCAGGCATCCCAGGCACCGCCGAAGGCGGCCGGGACCGGGGTGAAACGCACGTCGGCCGGCAACTTGGCCGCCCAGGCTTCCAGCTGCGGTTCGAAATGGGCGCAGTGCGGGCAGGTGTAGCCGAAGACCTCGACCACCTCGATCTTGCCGGCCAGCGGCTGGAACGGGCCCGGCTGGGCGATGCGTTCGTAGTCTTTGCCTTCCACCAGCGGTGCGTTGGCAGGGGCGGCGGCACTGGCCGCCAGCGGCAGCACGACCAGCAGGGACAACAGCAGGCGGGAAATCAACCTCATCGACACGCATCTCCGTTGAAAAAAGCAACGCCGGCGCAGCCGCCGGCGTGAACGAAACATACCGCAGGCGAGGGCCGCGGTGGCGGCCCGGGCCGACCAGTGGCGGTCAGGGGGCGGCAGCCGGTTGCGTCGGCGCGACCGTGGCGGCCATGTCGTCGGCCTTGTTGTGCAGGCCCTGCAGGTAGCTCGACAGCGCCTGCACTTCCTGCTCGCTCAGCTTCTGCGCCACCGTGGCCATGATCTGGAAGTGGGCCTTGTCGGTCTCGTTGGTCTGGCCGGCCTGGTATTCCTGCAGGCGGCGCGCGACATAGCTGGCGTGCTGGCCGCCGATGTGCGGGTAGGCCGGGCCGGGATTGCCGGCACCGCTGGGGCCGTGGCAGGCCATGCAGGCCGGCAGGCCGCGCTTGGCATCACCGCCGCGGTACAGCTGCTGGCCGATCTCGTAGAACTTCATGCCCTTGTACGGGCCGTCGGTGACCGCCGTATCGTCGGCGATGCCGGCCGTGGCCTTCTGGGTGGCGAAGAACGCGCCGATATCGCGCATGTCCTGCGGCGTGAGGTTCTGCACGAACGGGACCATCGCCACCGCGGCGCCCGAGCTGCGCTGGCCGTTGGCGATCAGGGCCATCTGCTGGGCCACGTATCGCTCGCTCTGGCCGGCGATGGACGGATACATCTCGACCGTGGAATTGCCATCGGCGCCATGGCAGGCCGCGCAGGCCGAGGCCTTGGTCTGGCCGGCCTTGGCATCGCCCCAGTGGGTTTTGCTGAAGTCTACCTCCAGCGAGGCGGTTTTGATCGGCCCGTTGTCGGGCAGCGGGGTCAACGTGGTCTGCGCGAACGCAGCAGCGGCAACGACTACGGCAGTGGCAAGGGCGGATACGGCAAGAACGCGAGCGTGGCGCATGCTGAAGCTCCGTATGGACCGGGCCGGGCGGTGGCCGCCGGCATCGCCCGGATTATCAACGGCGTTTCCGCGCACGGTCAACGCAGCAGTGCAGCAAAATGCCCGCAGGGGGCCGCCGGCACGGGCGCGCGGCGCCGCAACATGCGATCCTAGGCACATGTCATTGCTCATCGAACGCGCCCGTTACCACCTCTCGGCCCACAACGTGCGGCAGCTGCCGCCCGACGAAGGTGCCGAAGTGGCCTTTGCCGGCCGCTCCAACGCCGGCAAATCCAGTGCGCTCAACGCGCTGACCCGCCAGAACGCGCTGGCCCGTGTCTCCAAGACGCCCGGCCGCACCCAGCAGCTGGTGTTCTTCCAGATCACCCCGGAAGCGCATCTGGTCGACCTGCCCGGTTATGGCTACGCCAAGGTGCCGCTGGACCTGCAGGCCCACTGGCAGGCCTTCATCGACCGCTATTTCCGCACCCGCGAGGCCCTGAAGGGGCTGGTGGTAGTGATGGACATCCGCCATCCGTTGAAGGACTACGACCGGCAGATGCTGTCCTATGCCGTGCAGCGTGGCATGCCCGCGCACGCGTTGCTGACCAAGGCCGACAAGCTCAGCCGCAGCCAGCAGATGCAGACCCTGCAGAAGGTGCGCAAGGAGCTGCAGTCGGCCTACGGCGACAGCGTCAGCGTGCAGGTGTTCTCCGGTGAGGACCGCACCGGCGTGGACGAAGCCCGTGGCGTGATCGGCGGCTGGCTGGGACTGGAATAAGGCTTCCGGTTTTCCTGTAGCGCCGAGCCCACGCTCGGCTGCCGCGCGCAGCGCGGCCAGGCCCCGGTAGCCGCGCATGGGCTCGGCCCTACAAGGGCTCATCGGCTCATTTCAACGGCGAATACTCCGCCGGCACCCACGCATAGGCCTCGCCCTCGGCACGCACATGGCCCAGGCCGGGGAACGGGAGGTGCGCACCGGCCACCCACCAGCCCCTGGTGGTGGCCTGCTGCAGCAGGCCGCGTCGGCTGGCGGTGGCCGCGTTGCGGTCAGAATCCGCTTCGAATGCGGCCTCCGGGTGCGCGAACTGCACCGCATGGAAGTGCAGCACATCGCCCCATACCAGCAGTGACTGGCCCTGGCTGTCGAACCGATAGGAGACATGGCCGGGCGTATGGCCATGGGTATCCATCGCCACGGCGCCGCCAGGCAGGGCATCGCCGGGGTTGAACGTACGCAGATGGCCGCTGGCCTGGTACGGCGCCACCGCGTTGCGCGCCAGCGGGAAGGCGAAGCGCACGCCCTGCGGCGCGGTGGCCTCGCTGGCCGGGTTGAGCCAGTAGTCGGCATCGGCCTTGGACAGCCACACCGTGGCGTTGGGATAGGCCGGCTTGCCCTGCGCATCGAGCACGCCGCACAGGTGGTCCGGATGGGCATGGGTCAGCAGCACGTCGTCCACCTCGGCCGGGTCCACCCCGGACGCGCGCAGGTTGCCCAGCACCTGGCCCAGGCCAGGGCCGAAGCACTGCGCGGTGCCGGTATCGACCAGGGTCAGGTGGTTGCCCTGGCGGATCAGGAATGCATTGATCGCGGTCTGCAGGCCCTTCTTGTCCTCCGGTACGTAGCGGCCATCCAGCAGGCGGCTGACCAGGGTGGGCGGCACGTCCACCACTTCCTGCCGGCCCAGCGCGACCACGCCATCGAACAGGGCGGTGACCTGCAGTGCGCCGACGCGCTGGTGATAGACGCCAGGCACCTGCTGGGTGGGGGCGGGTGAAGTAGCCTCGGCCAGCGCGGCCAGCGGCAGGGACGACAGGACCAGCAGCAGGGCGGAGCGCAGGGGCAGGTGGCGCAGGGTCATGGTGGTTCTCGGTGGATGACGGGTGGTTCCGTTGGCCTAGCGTGCCGTGGCTGGCGTGTGCGCGGCGCTCAAACCACTACGTGGAATGCTCAGGGAAGGGGGGGCTGCAGGGCTGCGCCCTGCACCCGCAGAGGCAACGGCAACGGCAACGGCCGAAGCAAAAGCTGGTTTCCTGTGGGATGGCGGGGTGGGTCCGGTTGCGGGAGACGCCGTAAACCCTTCCATGGGGGCTTGGCCGCGGCATCCATGCCGCGGACACTCCCGCAACCGGACCCACCCCGCCTTCGACAGTTGGCCGCGATCTGTCGGAACGACGTATTGCCTTAGTGGGTGTCGACCTTGGTCGACACAGTAGATCCACGCCATGCGTGGATGACTCATTCGATATCTGACAGATGTGTCGACCAAGGTCGACACCTACCAACAGCCGCGCGGAACAAAGCCGCAGTTGCCAACAGCCGAGTGAACCTGTCGAAGGTGGGGCGGTGTGGGTGGGCAGGACCGTTGGCGCCATGGATGGCGCCATCGAGCCCCCAGGGACGGGTTTACGGCGTGTCCTGCCCACCCACACCGCCCCCCGCCATCCCACGGAATGCATGCTGTTGCTGTTGCTACGGCTCTTGCACTCGCTTCGGCGGGTGCAGGGCGCAGCCCTGCCGAACCCCCTCAGATGTCTGTGGGCGCCAGCCCATACTGCTCGGCGAAGCGCTTGCTGAAACTCGCCGCAGACCGATAGCCCGCGCGTGCGGCCACGGTCTTCAACGGCAGGTCCGTGGTGTAGAGCAGCTGCATGCCATGCGCCAGCCGTGCCTCGGTGAGCAGCTGGCGCAGGCTGGTGTCCTCGGCAGCGAGCCGGCGGCGCAGGGTCGCGCCGCTCAGCGCGAACTGTTCTTCCACATCGCGCGACTGCCAGTCGCGTGCCGGTTCGGCGGCGATGCGGTCGCGGATCTGTTCGCCCAGGCTCGGCGCCTGCGGCAGCAGCAGGTTGCCGTGGCCCTGCCGGCACAGGGTCAGTACCAGCGAGGCCAGGGCCAATCGTGCTTCGCTGTAACGCCCGTCCTGCAGCGATTGCCGCCATTGGCGCAGTACCGCGCCATGTTCGATCAACGGCAACCGCGCCATCGCCTGGCCGGGCGCGGGAAGCCCCTCGCTCCACAGCGTGCGAGCGGCCGCCAGCACTTCGGCACGCAGCGGCACGATGGCGCTGAGGTAACGGCCACTGCGCGGGTCGGGTGTGTTGACCACATCGATGCGGCAACGCTGGCTCAGCAGCAGGATGTCGCCGGGCACGAACTCCAGCGACTGGTGCGCGGTGCGTACCTGCTTGCGGCCTTCCAGCAGGATCGCGAACTGCGGTTGCGGAATCTCCACCGAACTTGCGCCATGCTCGCGGCGTGCGGTGATGCAGGCATAGCCCTCGGCGCGTTCACAGCCGGCCAGGCTGGCCATCTCGGCCAGCAGCGCGGTGGCCGGGGGCAGCATGGCGGTCATGACACGTGGGCACCGAGCAGGCGACCGACGACTGCGGCCGCGGCCATCGCCAGCGCGCCCCAGAACATCACCCGGATCGCGCCGCGTACCGGCGGTGCGCCGCCGGCCTGGGCCGCCATCGCGCCGGTCAGGCACAGGCCGAGCAGGGTGCTGGCCGTGGTCATCACCGCGACCTTGTCCACCGGTGCGAGCAGGGCGGTCAGTACCGGCAGTACGGCGCCACAGGTGAAGGCGCCGGCCGAGGCCAGCGCCGCCTGCAGGGGGCGTGCGCGCAGGGTATCGGTAATGCCCAGTTCGTCGCGGGCGTGGGCACCGAGCGCGTCGTGCGCGGTGAGCTGTTCGGCCACCTGCCGTGCCAGCGCCGGTTCCAGTCCGCGGTGGCGGTAGATCGCGGCCAGCTCTTCCAGCTCGCTATGCGGGTCTTCGCGCAGCTCGCGTTTTTCCATCGCCAGGTCGGCGTCCTCGGTGTCGGCCTGGGTCTGCACCGAGACATACTCGCCGGCGGCCATCGACATCGCGCCGGCCACGGTGCCGGCCACGCCGGTGGCCAGGATCGTGCTGGCCGAGGCGCCGCTGGCGGCCACGCCAACCACCAGGCCAGCCACCGAGACAATGCCATCGTTGGCGCCCAGCACGGCGGCACGCAGCCAGCCGACGCGCTCGGAGCGGTGCAGTTCGGGGTGTCGTGAATGGCGGCTCATGACCCTGAGTGTACGAGGGTCAAGAGGGCGTCGGTAGGATGCTGAAACCCGTCACCGTCGCATGACGCAGCAGAGTGCCACGCTATAGTGCGCCCTTGCGATGGAAGGCCCTGGGCCCCACATCCCCTGCCACTGTCCAGCGAGCCACCCCCTTGTCGAGCCCCAGCCACGTCGCCGATACCCCCATTACCGACCGCTCGCAGCTGGTGGCGGAGATCGCCTCCGGCGAAAAGCCCCGCGCGCGGTGGCGCATTGGTACCGAGCACGAGAAGTTCGGCTTCCGCCTGGATGACCTGCGCCCGCCGACCTTCGAAGGCGAGCGGGGCATCGAAGCGCTGCTCAACGGCCTGGTCCGTTTTGGTTGGACGCCGGTGCAGGAAAACGGCAACACCATCGCCCTGCTGCGCGATGGCGCTTCGGTGACGCTGGAACCGGCCGGTCAGCTGGAACTGTCCGGTGCAGCGCTGGAGACCATCCACCAGACCTGCGTGGAGACCGGCACCCACCTCAATGAAGTGGCGCAGGTGGCAGGCGAATTGCAGCTGGGTTTCCTCGGCATGGGTTTCCAGCCGAAGTGGAAGCGCGATGAGATGCCGTGGATGCCGAAGGGCCGCTACAAGATCATGCGCTCGTACATGCCCAAGGTCGGCTCGCTCGGCCTGGACATGATGACCCGCACCTGCACGGTACAGGTGAACCTGGACTACGCCACCGAAGCGGACATGGTGAAGAAGTTCCGCGTGTCGCTGGCGCTGCAGCCGATCGCCACCGCGCTGTTTGCCGATTCGCCATTCACCGAAGGCAAGCCGAATGGCTACCTGAGCTACCGCTCGCACATCTGGACCGACACCGACGCCGACCGCACCGGCATGCTGGACTTCGTGTTCGAGGAGGGCTTCGGTTACGAGCGCTATGTCGATTACCTGCTCGACGTGCCGATGTACTTCTCCTACCGCGATGGCATCTACCACGACGCCAGCGGGCAGAGCTTCCGCGATTTCATGCAGGGCAAGCTCCCGGTGCTGCCGGGTGCGCTGCCGACGCTGCGCGACTGGTCGGACCACATGACCACTGCGTTCCCGGAAGTGCGCCTGAAGAAGTACCTGGAAATGCGCGGCGCCGATGGCGGCCCGTGGAGCCGCCTGTGTGCGCTGCCGGCGTTCTGGGTGGGCCTGCTGTACGACGACACCGCGCTGGATGCCGCCTGGGACCTGGTGCGCGACTTCACCCTGGCCGAGCGCCATGCGCTGCGCGACGGTGTACCGAAGCATGCGATGAACCTGCCGTTCCGCAACGGCACGGTGCGCGACCTGGCCCGCGAGGCGGTGAAGATTTCGGTGGAAGGCCTCAAGCGCCGTGCCGCGCGCAATGCCGATGGCCAGGACGAGAGCAAGTTCCTGGACGTGCTGCAGGAGATCGTCGAATCCGGCCTGACCCCGGCCGAGCGCAAGCTGGCGCTGTTCCATGGCCGCTGGCACGGCGATGTGGATCCGGTCTTCCGCGAGTTCGCGTATTGATCGCCTTGCGGTAGTGCGGGCCGCTGGCCGGCAATCCCAGAAGAAAAACCCCGGCATTGCCGGGGTTTTTCATTTTTTACATCTGCCCTGGATCAGGCTGCGTTCTTCATCGTCGCCATGTCGATCACGAAGCGGTAGCGCACATCGTTCTTCGCCATGCGCTCCCAGGCTTCGTTGACGTTCTTGATGTCGATCATCTCCACATCGCTGACGATGTCGTGCTCGGCACAGAAGTCCATCATTTCCTGGGTCTCGGCCATGCCGCCGATCGCCGAGCCGGTCAGGTGCTTGCGGCCGAAGATCACGCTGCCGCCGGTCAGCGGCGGGTCCAGTTCGGTCAGCACGCCGACCAGGCACATGGTGGCCTCGCGCTTGAGCAGGCCCATGTACGGGTTGGTGTCATGGCCGACCGGAATGGTGTTGAGCAGGAAGTCGAAGCTGCCGGCATGCGCCTTCATCTGCGCGGCATCGCGCGAGACCAGCACTTCGTCGGCGCCCAGGCGCTTGGCGTCGGCACCCTTTTCCGGGGTGGTGGTGATCATCACCACGTGCGCGCCGAGTGCCTTGGCGAACTTCACGCCCATGTGGCCGAGACCACCCAGACCGATCACGCCGACCTTCTGGCCCGGGCCGACCTTCCAGTGGCGCAGCGGCGACCAGGTGGTGATGCCGGCGCACAGCAGCGGGGCGGCCGCCTTCAGGTCGAGGGTGTCGGACACCTTCACCACGAAGCGCTGTTCGACCACCACGTGGTCGGAGTAGCCACCGTAGGTCGGTGCGCCGCTTTCGCGTTCACGGCCGTTGTAGGTCCAGGTCGCGCCTTCGGCGCAGTACTGCTCCAGGTCGTGCTCGCAGGCATCGCAGTGACGGCACGAGTCGACCATGCAGCCGACGCCGGCATGGTCGCCCACCTTGAAGCGGGTGACGTTGCTGCCGACCTCGGTCACGCGGCCGATGATCTCGTGGCCCGGCACCATCGGGTAGATCGAGCCACCCCAGTCGTCGCGGGCCTGGTGCAGGTCGGAGTGGCAGATGCCGCTGTAGAGGATCTCGATGCGCACATCGTCCGGGCCGACCGCGCGGCGTTCGAACTCGTACGGAACCAGCGGGTCGGTATGTGAATGGGCGGCGTAACCACGGGCGAGGGACATGGAGAATCCTTGGCAGGGTTTGTCGAAAGGCGTTTTACAATACGCCCCGTTCCCAGCGGCAAGAAGCGCGGATATCGGCATGATTCATCAAGTGGAACTGCACAATCATGGCCAGTGACAACCTCACCCATCTGGCCGCGTTCGCCGCGGTGGCCCGCCATCGCAGTTTCCGCCGTGCCGGTGCCGAACTGGCCCTGTCGACCTCGGCGGTGAGCTATGCGATCCGCGCGCTGGAGGAGCGGCTGGGCGTCGGCCTGTTCCATCGCACCACCCGCAGCGTGGCCCTGACCGAGGCCGGGCAGCGCCTGCTGGAGCGCCTGCAGCCGGCGCTGGGCCAGGTGCATGACGCGCTGGAGGAGATGAACCAGTTCCGCGCCGCCCCTGCCGGCCTGCTGCGGATCAATGCGACGCGCGCTGCCGTGGCGACCCAGTTGGGGCCGCGGCTGGCCCACTTCCTGCACGCCCATCCGGACGTGCGGGTGGAACTGACCGAGAACGATGGCCTGGTCGACATCGTCGCCGAGGGCTATGACGCCGGCGTGCGCCTGCACGAGTTCGTGCCCGAGGACATGGTGGCGGTGCCGATGGGACCGCCGCTGCGCGGGTTGATCGTCGGCTCGCCAGAGTATCTGCAGCGACGTCCGGCTCCCCAGCATCCGCGTGATCTGGCGGCACACGAGTGCATCCGTTTCCGCTTCGCCAGCGGGCATCTGTACAAGTGGCAGTTCGAGCGCGATGGGCAGGCGCTGGAAATCGACGTGCCTGGACGACTGACGCTGGGCGAGCAGGGCACCGTGGTCGGCGCGGTACTCGATGGCATCGGCCTGGCCTACGTGCTGGAAGACACCGCGCGGCCGTACATCGCCTCCGGGCAGATGGTGGCGGTGCTGGAAGACTGGAGTGAACCGTTCGCCGGCTTCGCGCTGTATTACCCCAAACAGCGGCAGATGCCTGGTGCGCTGCGCGCGTTCGTGGATATGCTGCGCGAGTGAGGTGCTGCAGGCGTGCCGACCAACGGTCGGCACCCACCGGGGCAGGCCATTGCCGACCAACGAATCGGGATCGGCCGGTAGATCCACGCCATGCGTGGATGGAGCAACCCTACGCCCCCTGCAACACCGGCCCCAACAACGCCATGCACTCACGCAGGTGCGCGTCCACCGGCGCATCCTCGGCCACCACGCCGATCACGCGTTCGCGCAGTGGCTCGGCCACGGCCATCGCGAGCAGCAATCGCGCCATGCGAACAGGATCTCCCTCGCGCAGCAGCCCGCGTTGTTGCTGTCGCGCCAGCCAGTCAGCCAGCAGCGCTCGGCCGCGTTCAATGCCGTTGTCCAGGTAGGCCTGCAGCAGCGCATCCTTGCCGGGGAAATCGGTGGCCAGCAGGCGGAACACCTGCACCGCCTGCGCCGACAGCGCCTGTGCGCACACCGCGTGCAGGATGTCCTGAAGCAACGGCAGCACCTCGTCGGTATTGCGCGCATCGCGCTGCAGTTGTGGCGCGAAGCCGTCCGTCCACTCACGCACCGCCAACCCGACCAGTTCCTCGCGGTTGCTGGCATGCCGATAGACGGTCTTCTTCGCCACCCCGGCATGCGCCGCCACCGCTTCGACGGTGGTGGCCTCGTAACCCTGCGCCAGCAGCAGCTCCAGCGTGGCCTGCAGCACGGCGTGGCGGACTTCGGCTTCCGGTCGTGCAGGGCGGCCGCGACGGCGGGTCGGTGATGTGGGTTCGGGCAGGGGGGTGCTGTTCATTGCGCCCATCTTACCGCACCCATCTAATTGCGAAACGATGTACGTTTCCGTATTGTCAGATCTCCCAACCCGTAGGACACCCCGATGGATACCGCTGTGAACGCTCGCGCCTGGCTGGACCACCACGATCTGCTGGACCCGGCGCCGATGCATCTGGAGACCGGCATCCAGCGCCGCGAAGACGGCACCCTGCTGGTGGCGGTGCGCACCGATCTGCACGGCTGCAAGGGCCGCATGCTGGACTGGTGGTTCACCTTCTTCGAGACCACCCAGCACATCCGCTGGTGGCATCCGGTCGATCATGTCGAGCATCGCGGCTGGGACGAGGCCTGGCAGCGCGGGCGCAGCTACCACGGCGCCAGCATCCATGCGGTGGAATCGCTGGCCGACATTCCGCCGGTGGCGGCGCGCCTGAAGTTCCATGACCCGCGCACGTTGCTGGCGCCCGAGCGACTGCAGGCGGTACAGGATGCAGGCGATGTATCGGCGGTGATCGCCGCGCGCATCGGCTTCGGCGACCACGTCCGCCTGGATGCAAACGGTGATCCCTGCGACGGGCAGATGCTGCACGTGGCACGCGATACGCCGTTTGGCTGCGTGCTGCGCAGCCGCTTCGTGCTCGGCCTGGACAGCACCGATCCGCACCGCGATGCCGGCGATGCGGTCGGGCTGGGCCTGCTCAAGCACTGCTACACCGAGTTCAGCTTCCTCTCGCGCCTGCTGCCGTCGCTGTACTACGGCGAGCGTGCCAACGGCGAAGCGGTGCCGTTGCCGTGGTGAGTGGTGCAATGGTCATTCGACCAGCACGTCGTAGCCTTCGCTGCTGAACTGGATCAGGCAGAAGCCATGGCCGAACGGATCGGCCAGCACGGCGATGCACCCCCAGCGACGCTCGCGCACGGACTGCTCGAGTGTCGCCCCGGCCGCAACCGCACGTGCCACTGCAGCTTCGATGTCATCCACCACCCAGTCCAGGTGCAGCGGCGTCCAATGGCGCTCGTAGTCGCGCACGTCGCCGTCTTCGGTGGCAGCGCTGCCGGCGTCGTTCTGCAGCAGGTACAACGGTGTTGGCCCGCCGAGCAGTTCCACGGCCTCCGGCCCGAGACGGCGGCCGATCCGCAGGCCGAAGGCTTCGGTGTAGAAGGTTTCAGCGGCAGCAAGATCGGGCACGTCGAGGTTGACGATGAACGAAGCGGTGACGGAGTTCATGGGGACTTTCGTCATGTTGTTGGGCACGGATGGACGCTCTAGGATCGAACTGTAGTTCAGGATCGGAGTGCCCTCCGTCGTTGCGACCGGCGGCCTCGTTGCCAGGGAGGATTCCATGCGGGATCTGGAAGTGGAAGCGCGCGTACGCAAGCTTGAGCAGCGGGCAGGCCGATGGCGCTCGCTGCTGGTGGCAACGCCCATCCTGTTGGTATCGACCTCACTGGCCGGTCACGGTTTTGCCAGCCCTGAGGCCGGCATCGTTCTGGAGATTCGCACCCAGCGCCTGATCATGCTTGATCACGAAGGACGCAAGCGCGTGGAAATCGGCGAGGACGCGCCGGACCTGGACATCAAGCGCAACGCCCGGGTGGCGGGGTTGATCATCTTCGATGGCAATGAACAGGAGCGCGGAGGCATGGTCACCGCCGACGATGGCAGTGCCACGGTTGCCTTGGATGCACCGCGCGGCGTTGGCTATCGCGTGTCTGATCGCGCCGGGATGAAGGTGGGAGCGGACGGTTCGGCACTCATCGGTGTCCTCTCCAACGCCGGAGGCTTTGCCGCCAGGCTGGTCGCGCAGGGCGCGGAAGGACAGCTGGAGCTGAGCCGCGTGGACGCCGCCGAAGGCGGAGCATCCACCCGTGTGATCCACGTGGAAGCGGATAGCAAGTAACGGAGCAACCACAGACTCAAACCGGGAGCGCAACATGCATGAGCAGGATATAGCCGTACGCTTGGAACGCCTGGAGCACAGGCTGCGCCACAGGAATCTGCTTGCTGCCTCGATGTTCGCGCTGGGCGCATCGTTGGCCCTGATCGGGACCAGTGTGGCCACGCCCGACGCCGGCGTGGTGCCGGAGATCCGCACCTATAAGCTGACCGTGCTCGACAGCGAAGGGCGCACGCGCGTGCAGATTGCCGAGGATGCCAGTGACATTGCCCGCAACTCACGCGCAACGGGCATGACCATCTACGACGCGAAGGGCGATGAGCGCGGTGGCATCGGCACCATGGCCAATGGCAGCGCGGTAATGGCGTTGGATGCGCCGGTTGGCGTGGGATACAAGGTGCGCGATCGGGTGGGCATGAGAGTCGCGCCCGATGGCACCGCCGTGATCACAGCACTGTCCAACGAGGGCAGCTTTGCCGCCAGCCTGGTGGCGCAGGGCAACCAGGGGCGGCTGGAGCTGAGTCGGAAGGACTCGGCCAGGGGCGAGATCAGCACCCGTGTGCTGACCTTTGATTCGGACTCGACCAAGGTAGAAAAGGCGCCGTGATGCGTTCCGCAGCGAGAGTTGCATCGCATCCATGCAGGGCGTGGCTCTACTGTGCGCGCGGGTAATCGAGGTAACCGGCCTCGCCGCCACCGTAATAGGTGTTGCGGTCCGGCGTGGCGAGCGCGACGTCCCGCTGCAGGCGTTCAACCAGATCCGGGTTGGCGATGAACGGCTGGCCGAACGCGGCCAGATCGATGGTACCGGCCTCGACCAGCTGCAGTGCACGTGCGCGCGTCATCCCGCCGGCCAGGATCAGCGTGCCGCCGTAGGACTGCTTGAACTGCTGCAGAAATGCCTCGCCCAGCACCGATTCGCCCTGCTGCAGGTTGTCGTTGAGGTGCACGTAGGCCAGGCCGCGCTTGCCCAGTTCCTCGGCCAAGTACAGATAGGTGGCCTCGTTGCCGTCATAGAACGGCATGTCGAAGGTGAGGTTGTTCGGTGCCAGGCGCACGCCGATGCGGTGCGAACCGATGCGCTGCGCCATGGCGTCGACGGTCTCCAGGATCAACCGCGCACGGTTGGCCAGCGAGCCGCCATAGCGGTCGTCGCGCTGGTTGATGAGTGGGTTGAGGAACTGTTCGAACAGATAGCCGTTGGCGGCGTGCAGTTCGATGCCGTCGAAGCCGGCGGCGATCGCGTTGTCGGCGCCGCGTGCGAAGTCGCCAATGATGCCCGGGATTTCGTCGGTGGCCAGCGCACGTGCCGGGGTTGGATCGGCGTGGCCGCGGCTGCCGTCGTCCAGGTACACGAACGAGGTGTTCTTCGGCGCGCTGGCGACCGGGCGGGTGCCGGCACTGACCGGCTGCCCGCCATCGGGCTGCAGCGAGCTGTGCGACATGCGGCCCACGTGCCACAGCTGCGCGAAGATCGTGCCCTGTGCGGCATGCACCGCCTCGGTGACGAGCTTCCAACCGGCGACCTGCTCGGCCGACCAGATGCCGGGCACATCGATGTAGCCCTGGCCCTGCGGCGATACCGGCGTGCCTTCACTGATGATTAGGCCGGCGCTGGCGCGCTGCCGGTAGTACTGTGCGGTGAGTTCGTTGGCGACCGCACCGGGGTTGCGGGCGCGGGTCATCGGGGCCATCGCGATGCGGTTGCGCAGGGCGGTGCCTGACAGGTCGAACGGCTGGAACAGGGCGGCGGTCATGTAGGTCATCTCGGTGCGGGGAGGCGCCAGCGGCGCGATGCACACAGGATGGCGTTGACAAGCGGGCGCATAAAGCGCTTCGATTTCCCGTAGCTGGGGACTATTTGTCCCCAATGGAGCATGAAAGTTGTTGCCACTGGAATCCTTGAATGGCCTGGTGACCTTCGTCACCACAGCGCGCTCGGGCAGCTTCACCGAAGCCGCCGATGCGCTGGGCATCTCGCGCTCGGCGGTGGGCAAAGCCATCGCCCGGCTGGAAGCGCGGCTGGGCGTGCGCCTGTTCCACCGCACCACGCGGCGCATCGCGCTGACCACCGACGGCGAGGCGTACTACGCATCGTGTGCGGCGGCGCTCGAAGAAATCTCCGCCGCCGAGGCCTGCCTGGGGTCGGCCGGGCTGCCCAGCGGGCGGCTGCGCATCGACATGCCGTCCTCGTTCGGGCGGCTGGTGGTGCTGCCGGTGCTGCTGCGGCTGTGCCGGCAGTACCCGGACCTGCAGCTGACGATGACCTTCACCGATCACTTCATCGATCCCGTCGAGGAAGGCATCGACCTGCTGATCCGCTTCGGTGGGCTGCACCAGGCCGAGCATCTGGTGGCACGCCGGCTGGGGCGCCAGCGGCTGGTCACCTGTGCATCGCCAGCGTACCTGCAGGCACATGGTACCCCGCACATTGTCGAGGAGCTGGCGCAGCACCGCAGCATCGTCGGCTTCCGCCACGGCCAGCCGGTGGCGTGGCGGATCGGTAGCGATGATGCGGAAGGAACCTTCATTCCGAATGCGGCCTACCAGCTCAACGACGGCGACGCGGTGATCGACGCGGCCATCGCTGGGCTCGGCATCTGCCAGATGCCCATCTCACTGGTGCGCCGTCATCTGGAGTCCGGCGCGCTGCACTCGGTGCTGGATGCGCACATGCAGCGGCATATCGACATCCACGCACTGTGGCCACCGACCCGCCACCTGCGACCGAAGGTGCGCTATGTGGTGGATGAACTGGCGCGGCTGGCGGGTCGGGGAGCGTTCGACTGAGGCCCCCCGGATTGAGTCAGGAAACCTGGAGTGTATACTATCCCCTAGTATAGTTCCGAGCTGCCTCCGTCATGCCGCACTCCCCCGAAGAGAAAAAGAAGGTCCTGGCCCGCGTGCGCCGCATCCGTGGCCAGTGCGATGCGCTGGACCGCGCGCTGGAAGCCGGTGCCGACTGCGGGCCGGTGCTGCAGCAGATCGCGGCCATCCGTGGCGCGGTCAACGGCCTGATGTCCGAGGTGATGGAGGCCCATCTGCGCGAGGAATTCGGCCAGCCCGCGGCCTCTGATGAACAACGCGCCGAACGCGTGCGCGACATGAGCGCGTTGATCCGCTCGTACCTGAAGTAAACGGTGGCGCAACATGGCGTCGCCCATCCTGTCATTGCCTGTCTCTGGAGAAACCACCATGAAGTCCCGTGCCGCCGTCGCCTTTGGTCCCGGTCAGCCGCTGCAGATCGTCGAGATCGACGTCGCCCCGCCGAAGGCAGGCGAAGTGCTGGTCAAGATCACCCACACCGGTGTCTGCCACACCGATGCGTTCACGCTGTCCGGCGATGATCCGGAAGGCCTGTTCCCGGTGGTGCTGGGCCATGAAGGCGCCGGCATCGTGCTGGACGTGGGCGAGGGCGTGACCAGCGTCAAGCCGGGCGACCACGTGATTCCGCTGTACACCGCCGAGTGCGGCGAGTGCCTGTTCTGCAAGAGCGGCAAGACCAACCTCTGCGTTGCCGTGCGCGCGACCCAGGGCAAGGGCGTGATGCCCGATGGCACCAGCCGCTTCAGCTACAACGGCGAGCCGCTGTACCACTACATGGGCTGCTCGACCTTCAGCGAGTACACCGTGGTGGCCGAAGTCTCGCTGGCCAAGATCAATCCGGACGCCAACCCGGAACACGTCTGCCTGCTTGGCTGCGGTGTCACCACCGGCATCGGCGCGGTGCACAACACCGCCAAGGTGCAGGAAGGCGACAGCGTGGCGGTGTTCGGCCTCGGTGGCATCGGCCTGGCGGTGATCCAGGGTGCGCGCCAGGCCAAGGCCGGCCGCATCATCGCGGTGGACACCAACCCGTCCAAGTTCGAACTGGCGCGCGAATTCGGCGCCACCGACTGCATCAATCCAAAGGACTTCGACACGCCGATCCAGCAGGTCATCGTCGAGATGACCACTTGGGGCGTGGACCACAGCTTCGAGTGCATCGGCAACGTCAACGTGATGCGCGCGGCGCTGGAATGCGCGCACCGTGGCTGGGGCCAGAGCGTGGTGATCGGCGTGGCCGGTTCGGGCCAGGAGATCTCCACCCGTCCGTTCCAGCTGGTGACCGGCCGCAAGTGGATGGGCACCGCCTTCGGTGGCGTGAAGGGCCGCAGCCAGCTGCCGGGCATGGTCGAGGACGCGATGAAGGGCGATATCGAGCTCGCCCCGTTCGTCACGCACACCATGGACCTGGACAAGATCAACGAAGCCTTCGACCTGATGCATGAAGGCAAGTCGATCCGTTCGGTCGTGCATTACTGAGCCACGGCATGGGCTGGCTGGATGCCCTGCGCGGGCCGCGTGCGGAAGACCCGCGCGCGGCCCTGGTCGCCCCGATTGAGCAGGTGCTGCGCGCGCTGGGCTGGGTCGAAGGCGAGGTCGGTGCCCCGCGCCCGGTGGATTCACCGTTCGGCATCGATGAGATGCCGTTCGAGCACTGGCTGGCGCAGGTCTTCCTGCCGCGGCTGCACGAGGCCCGCGCCGATGGCCGATGGCCACCGCGCAGCGATGTGGCGGTGGCCGCGTACCGCAACCTGGATGGCCAGCCCGGCGTCGAGCCGCTGCTGCGCCTGCTGTCGCAGCTGGATGAGTTGATCAACACACGTGACGGCTGACGCCGGCACGCAGGAGAGTCCCATGGAACGCATTGAACACCGCGCCTGTTTCGGTGGCTGGCAGGACGTCTACCGCCATCATTCGACCACGCTGGGCTGCGACATGCAGTTCGCCGTGTACCTGCCGCCGCAGGCGGATACTCAGGCGCTGCCGGTGCTGTACTGGCTGAGCGGCCTGACCTGCACCGAGCAGAATTTCATCACCAAGGCCGGCGCGCAGCGCTATGCGGCCGAGCATGGGGTGATCATCGTCGCACCCGACACCAGCCCGCGCGGTGACGATGTGGCCGATGCCGAGGGCTACGACCTGGGCAAGGGCGCTGGCTTCTACCTCAATGCCACCCGCGTGCCGTGGGCGACGCACTACCGCATGCACGATTACGTGGCGCAGGAGCTGCCGGCGCTGATCGAAGCGAACTTCGCGGTGACCGATGCCCGCGCGATCAGTGGCCATTCGATGGGCGGCCATGGCGCGCTGGTGATCGCGCTGCGCAACCCGGGGCGCTATCGCAGCGTGTCGGCGTTTTCGCCGATTGTCGCGCCCAGCCACGTGCCGTGGGGTCAAAAGGCCTTCCATGCTTACCTCGGCGACAACCCCGCCGACTGGGCTGCGTGGGATGCCTGTGCGCTGCTGGCCACCGCCGAAGAGCGACTGCCGCTGCTGGTCGACCAGGGCGAGGCCGACGAGTTCCTGCAGACCCAGCTGCAGCCACAGCGCCTGCAGGAGGCCTGCGCGGCCGCCGGCCATCCGCTGACCCTGCGCCTGCAGCCTGGTTACGACCACAGCTACTACTTCATTGGCAGCTTCATCGGCGAGCACATCGCCCACCACGCCCGCGCCCTCAACGCCTGAGGCGTCTGCGGTAGTGCCGGCCGCTGGCCGGCCCACCCAGGGAGACACGGAGCTGCAGGTTGCCGACCACTGGCCGGCACTACCGGGCGGTGCCCGCGGCGTGTTGTTTTGCCGCAGTGGATCACGCCGCTGTAGCGTGCCGGCGCGCTATCGTGCGCCCATACGGCCTTGCGGATGGGGGAAGGCATGCCGGTAGTGCTGGCGCTGCTGTATGTGCTGTGCCATGGCGTGGTGCTGGCCCTGTGGCCCGGTCCCGCCGGGGCGGGTTCCTTCGTTTTCCTGACCGGCGCCCCGTTGCTGGCTGCGGTCGCCTGCCTGTGGCGGGCCCGCCGCGACCGCGCGGCGCTGGGGTGGCGGGCCACGGCGTTGGCGCTGCTGCTGTGGGCCGGCGGCATGGCGTTCAACATGATCGACGCTCTGGGCGCCGGCCGTGCCGATTTCACCCCGCGGGCTAGCCTGTTCCTTTACGTGCTTTACGGTGTGCCCCTGGTGTTCATCCTGGCCCGGGCGCGCCGGGAACGGGTCAGCATCAGCCTGATCGATGCGGCGATGGCGGCGCTGCTGGGTGTGCTGTTCTTCGTGCACGCGCAGTCGTTTGCCGCCCGTGTTGACATCGACGACCACGCGTTGTCCAACATGCAGCGCATGTTCGATATCCAGAACCTGTGCATCGCCATGTTCGCGGTGGTGCGCTGGCTGGCCGGCGACGTTCCCGAGCGGCGCACCTTTTTCCGTGCGCTGGCGATGTATGCGGTCACCTACCTGTTGGTGGCGTACTACATCAACCACTACACCTCCGACGATGCGTTCGGTGCCTATGCCGACCTGCTGATCGATCTGCCGTTCCTGTTGTTGGCGCTGCTCGCACTCAGCCAGGCACCCGCGCGGATCCTTGCGCCGCATCCACGGATGGCGCGCACGGTGCAGGCGGCCGGCCCGATGATCCTGCCGTTGCTGCTGCTGGTGGTCGGCACCCTGGTGGTCGACCATGCGCGACCGCTGGCGGTCAGCGGGTTCGTGGTGGCGACGCTGGGCTTCGGCCTGCGCAGCATCCTGCTGCAGGTGGACCTGATGGAACGGCAGGCGTCGCTGGACCAGCTGGCGCGCCAGGATGGCCTGACCGGCGTGGCCAACCGGCGCGAGTTCGACGCGCTGCTGCTGGCCGAGTGGAACCGCGCACGGCGCAGTGGCACCGAGCTGGGCCTGCTGCTGTTGGATATCGACCACTTCAAGGCCTTCAACGACCAGCACGGCCATCCTGCGGGGGACCGCTGTCTGCAGGCGGTTGCTGCGATTCTGAAGGCAGGCGCGGGCCGTGCGGGCGACAGTGTTGCGCGGTACGGGGGCGAGGAATTCGCGGTGATCGTGCCAGGAAGCCCGTTGTCCAGCGTACTGGCGCTGGCTGAGCGCCTACGCGAGGCGGTGGAAGCGCTGCCACTGGCGGAAGGATCGGTCAGCATCAGCATCGGTGTGGGGTACCTGCATCCGCCAGCGATGGCCAGTGCCGATCAGCTGCTGGCCGATGCCGATGCCGGCCTGTATGCGGCCAAGCGGGCCGGCCGCAACCAGGTGATCCTGCATGCGCACGTGCTGGATGACGAAGGCAGCACGCACGGCACGATGGATTGCTGATCCGGATCCGTCGGTGACGCGCTGACGGCGCATTGCCTCCGGACCGCATCCTGCTCTCGTCGCTCAGAATCGACCTGCTTGAAGTGCCGTCCCCCAGCGCATCACGCTGGACACTCTGGCCGCGCCGGGTAGTGGCTGTGTGCACTCCGTGCAACCTGCATGGGCGGCGGCACGACAGCGCGCTCGACCGGAAGAGTCGAGCGCGCCAAATTTCACCGGCGACGCCGGCGGATGCCTCAACGCACGTCGCGCAGTTCCCAATGGTGGCCGGCCAGCAGGCGCAGGCGCTGCTTGAACACGTCGCTGTCGATGCGGGTGGTGGCCACCAGGTTGATGCGCAGATCCTTCTGCTCGCCGGTCACGGTGGCATCCGGATCGGTTGCCCCCCACTGCGGCTCCACCGCATCCGGGTCGGGCTGCTTGGCCTTCCAGCGCTCGAACAGCGTGCCGCTGCGCAGGGCGTCCTGCAGCTCTTCGGCGAAACCGGCGGCGCCCTGCGAATGGAAGGACAGGTCAGGATCGTTGCCGCGGGCCTTGGACGGGTCGGGCAGGCTGATGTGGTACTGCGCAGGCATGGTGTTCTCCTTGAAGTGCGGCAAGGCTGGCACAGTCGCGGTGGAATCGATGTGCAGATTCCCGCCACGGTCGGCCTTCATTCAAACCGATGCGGCCCATCGGCAAAGCCCACGGTGACCGCACCCTTGCCGACGTTGACCATGCCGGTCAGGCTCATCACCGATTCGTACACGGTCACGCCGTGGCCGGCGCAGACCTCCTTCAGCTGTGCGTAGCCAGGCAGGGTGCGCAGTTCGTCCAGTTCGCCGCCGTAGCTGACGCACACGGTCGGTGTCATCAGCCCCGCACGCACGCGTTGGCCGACCACCGCGAACAGCTTCTGCACGGCGTTGTCGAAGCCCTTGATCTTGGCCACCGGCCCGGTCTCGCCGCGGTAGCCGTGCAGCACCGGCTTGATGTCCAGCGCGCTGCCCAGCGCCGCGCTGAGCAGGCCGACGCTGCGGTCGCCCTTGTGCCGCGCACGTGCGCGCATGTAGTACAGGTCGCGGGTGACCATGTAGCCGTGTACGTTGCCGGCCAGTTCCTCCAGCCGTTCGCGGATCTGCTGCACGCTGGCGTTGCTGTCGCGCAGGCGCACCGCCTCCACCGCGGTCACGGCCTGCGCGGCAAACAGGTTCTGCGTGTCGAGCACGCGCAGCGCGAACGGCGAGTTGTAGCCCGCCGCCTGCCGCACCGGCTTGTAGTCGTTGAGGATGGCGAAACTGGCCTGCAGCGCATTGTCGTGGATCGGGCTGCGGGTCTTGGTGATGGTCATGCAGAATACGTGGTCGTAATCGATCACCAGCTGCTGCAGGAACAGGTCGCGGATCTGGTTGACGCTGAAGGGGATGGTCTCCGCTTCAGCCCCATGTTCGGCCACATGCGCGTGCAGGAAGCTCAGCGTGGCCTGCTCATCGCGGTGATCGGCCAGCACCGCTTCGCCGATGCGTACAGTGATCGGCAGCAGCACGATGTTGTGCTCGGCAATGAAGTCCTGCGGCAGGTCGCAGGCCGAGTCGACGACGATTCCGATGCGCATCCGCAGCTCCCCCTCCAGGGCGGTTGTAGGTTCGGAAATGTGAAAACTATCTCAAAACCTGGCCGGGCGCGCGAGGGAAAGGCGTCGCGCCCTGTTCAGCGATTGCGCTGCACCGCCACAGGCAGGCTGTCCAGGTGCTGCCAGGCGGGCTGCTGCAGCATGCCCGGATCGGCCAGCACCGCGGCCATCAGCGGATGTGCGTCGTTGCCCCAGAACAGTTCGTCGCCGATGGCCAGGGTGGGTACGCCGAACACGCCGGCCGCGATCGCGGTCTCCGTGTTGCGCCGCAGCTGCTCCTTCACCGCAGGCCCGGCAATGGCGGATGCGACATCCTCGATGCCCAGCCGTGCGCCGGGTTCGCGCAGGGCTTCGGCGCTGTCGCCGGCGTGGCCATCGCGCCAGATCCAGTCGAACAGCACGTCCACTGCCTGCGCGCTGGCACCCGCGGCCAGGCACAGGCGCAGCGCCGCCAGTGGATTGAACGGATGGCCGGGCGGGAAGCGCATCGGGGTGCCTTCGGCCTGCGCGGTCCATTGCAGGTGGCGGTAGGCGAAGCGACGCTTGGCCGGAATTTCCGCCGGGCCCAGGTTGCCCAGGTGATGCAGCACCGCACCGAAGGCGATCGGTACGGCCTGGATCTGCGCGAACTGCGGCAGCTGCTTCAGCTTCTGCCAGTGCAGGTAGGAGTAGGGCGAGACGAAATCGAAGTACCAGCGCAGTGTTGTCATGGGTGGGTCATCCAATGCGATCAGGGCTGCGCGTTGCGCTGCAGGTAGCGGTCGCGCAGGTCGGTCTGGCGCGAGCGCATCGGCATCGCGCGGCCGCCCAGCCAGACCTGTTCGGCATAGTGCGCTACATCCAGCGGGTCGCCTTCCCACAGCACCAGGTCGGCGCGCTTGCCCGGCTCGATGCTGCCGATCTGGTCGGCTACGCCGAAGGCCTGTGCCGGCACCCGGGTCAGCCCGGCCAGGCCGTCGGCCCAGGGCAGGCCGTTGGCCACGGCGTTGCCCGCCAGCTGGCGCATCTTGCGCGCGTTGTGGCTGGCATCACCCCGCTGCACGAAGGAAACCGCCACGCCTGCGCGTTGCAGTCGCGCCGCGTTTTCCAGGGTGGCGCCGATCTGGTCGAAACTGGCCGGCAGGTTGGCCAGCACATCGACGAACACCGGCACGTGGGCGGCGGCCAGCTCCGGCGCCACCTGCCAGGCTTCGCTGGCACCGGCGATGGCGATCTTCACCTTCTCGCGGGCGGACCAGCGCAGCAGCTGGCGGATGTCCGATGCGCGGTCCACCTCCACCACGACGCGGCCCTGGCCGGCCAGATAGCGGCTGAGCGTGCGACGCCCGGCCGGGGTCAGCAGCGCGTGCGGCGAATCCGCCGCAACCTGGCCGCGTGCTTCGTCCACCATCTGCTGCAGCAGCATCCATTGCGCGGCACGCGAATGACCGGTCAGTTCGGAAGCGGCTGCGCCGATGCGCAGGAACAGCGCGCGCGGACCAAGCGGGTCAACGCTGCCGTCCAGGCGCATCACGCCGCCCTGGCCGGCCACGAAGCCACCGCCGGTGGCCGCACCCAGTGCAGTGAAGCCGATGCCTTCCAGCCGCGTCACCGGAATCAGCACCGACGCCGGGTTGTAGGCCAGGGTGACGTCGAACTCGGGGCGCAACGGTTGTTCGCCCATCTTCAGGGTGCTGTCGACCGTGCTCGCTTCACCGGAAACCTCTTCGATGCCGATCTCGGTGATGCCCCCGAACAGCGCCGGCGTCAGTGGGCGGCCTTCGGCCTCGATCACGCTGGCCCCGGCCGGCGCGGACAGGCCGGGGCCGACCGCGCGGATGATCCCGCCCTGCACCAGTACATCGGCGTTCTGCAGGCTGCCGCGCGCGCTGGCGGTATGCACCGTGGCATTGCGCACCAGCAGGTCCTGCGCCGATGCCGTGGTTGCCAGCAACAGCAATGCCACTACGGTAGCGCCGGGCCATGCCCGGCGACGCTTGTTCACCGCGCCCATCAGTGCACCTCCTGGCCGAGCTGGAAATCGGAACGCGGCGTCGCTGCCGGCGCACTGCGGTCGTACAGGCGGCGACCGTCGATGAAGACCTGCTCGGCCAGCGCATACGAACTGAAGGGATTGCCGTTCCACACCACCACATCGGCCATCTTGCCGGCCTCCAGGGTGCCCGTCTGGCCTTCGATGCCCAGCGCCTTGGCGGCGTTGGCGGTCATCCAGGTGATGGCGTGCTCGGGCGTGATCTCCGGCATGCGCGCACGACGCGCGGAAGCCATCACCTTGGCCGCTTCCTGGTTCAGTCGCTGGATGCCCTCGGGCGAATCGGAGTGGACGATGGCACAGCTGTTCTTCGGGCGGTCGACCAGCGCGATGTTCTCCTGGATGCCGTCGAAGGCCTCCATCTTGAAGCCCCACCAGTCGGCCCAGAGTGCGCCGCAGACGCCGTCGGCAGCCAGTCTGTCGGCCAGCTTGTAGGCCTCCACGCCATGGTGGAAGGCGGCCACCTTGAATCCGAATTCCTTGGCCAGGTCGAGCATGGTGGCCATCTCGTCGGCGCGGTAGCAGTGGATGTGCACGCGGATGTCGCCTTGGATCGCGCCGGCCAGCGTGTCCAGCTTGAGATCGCGCTTGCCGCCGGCATCACCGGCGCTGTCGCCCTTGTCGCTGCCGAACCAGCCCTTGCGCTTGGCCGGCTTGGGCGTGTTCTTGGCGATGTAGTCGGCGGCATCGATGAAGGCGGCGCGGTAGCCGGCCACGTTGCCCATCCGCGTGGCCGGAGCCACGCCCTTGCCTTCGCCATAGACCCGCTTGGGGTTCTCGCCGCAGGCCATTTTCAGGCCCCACGGCGCACCGGGGAACTTCATCGCCTGGTAGGTGATGGCCGGGACGTTCTTCAGGGTCACGCCGCGACCGCCGACCAGGTTGGCCGAGCCGGGCAGCACCTGCATGCTCGTCACGCCGCCGGCCAGCGCGGTGGCGAAGCCCGGGTCCTGCGGCCACACCGAGTGCTCGGCCCAGACGTTGGCGGTGACCGGCGCGGTCATCTCGTTGCCGTCGCTGTGCGCGCCGACGCCCGGGCTGGGATAGACGCCCAGGTGCGAGTGCACGTCGATCAGGCCGGGGGTGACCCACTTGCCCTGCGCATCGATGCGGGTGACGCCGGCGTCGGCCTGCAGCCGGGGCCCCACGGCCACGATACGGCCGTCGCGCAGCAGCACGTCGGCGTTGTCCAGGCGCTGGCCGGTGCCGGTCAGCACGGTGGCGTTCTGGATCAGCACCGGCGCATCAGGATGGGCCTGGTAGGTGCTGGGGTACGGGTCGACGACGAAGCGCGAGGCCCCCACCGCCGGCACCGTGCTCAATGAAAGCAGTGCCAGTGCCACCCCGGCGCGCAACAACGTCGATGCCATGCAGTTCCCCTTGCAGCTTGGTTCAGCCGTCGACGCTAGCCGGGCGGCGGTGGGCTTGCCAAGTGACCTTCTTCACAGGCTGGCCGACGGCGGCTCGACGGCGCCTCCCGGCTGGCCGAAAATAGCCGCCCCCGCCGTACCGGACCGCCCATGAAGAGCAAGCAGGAAATCGTCGACAACTGGCTGCCGCGCTACACCGGCGTGCCCCTGGACCAGTTCGGCCAGCACATCCTGCTGACCAACTTCGGGGGCTACCTGCACACCTTTTCCGAACTGACCGGCGCCCCCGTCATCGGCCTGGACCGGCCGATGGCCAGTGCCACCATCGATGGCATCACCATGATCAACTTCGGCATGGGCAGCCCCAATGCCGCGATCATCATGGACCTGCTGTCGGCGGTGATGCCCAAGGCGGTGCTGTTCCTGGGCAAGTGCGGTGGCCTGAAGCGCAAGAACCAGCTGGGCGACCTGGTGCTGCCGATCGCTGCGATCCGTGGCGAGGGTACCTCGGGTGACTACCTGCCGCCGGAAGTGCCGGCGCTGCCGGCGTTCGCGCTGCAGCGGGCGGTGTCGACCATGATCCGCGACCTCGGCCACGACTACTGGACGGGCACGGTCTACACCACCAACCGCCGGGTCTGGGAGCACGACGAGGCGTTCAAGGAACGGCTGCGGGCGATGCGCTGCATGGCCATCGACATGGAGACCGCCACGGTGTTCGCCGCCGGCTTTGCCAACCATATTCCCAGTGGCGCGCTGCTGCTGGTGTCGGACCAGCCGATGATCCCCGACGGGGTCAAGACCGAGGCCTCCGATGCCAAGGTCAGCTCCCAGTTCGTGGAAAACCATATCCAGATCGGTATCGAGGCGCTTAAGCTTATCCGGCGCAACGGCAAGTCGGTCCGCCACATGCGCTTCGACGAATGATGATGGCCTGGCGCGGCGCGCCGGCCCTGGGGAGTAGGTGATGGACGTTGCCGCGCAAGTGGTGGAATTCTGGAAGGAAGCGGGCCCTGCGAAGTGGTTCGCCCGCGACGATGTGTTCGACGCGCAGTTCCGCCAGTTGTTTCTGGATGAGCATTTCGCTGCGGCGTCGCGCGCGCGCGAGCATTGGCTGGGCAGTGCCGAAGGGGCATTGGCGCTGATGCTGCTGCTGGACCAGTTCCCGCGCAACTGCTTCCGTGGGACCGCCCATTCCTACGCCACCGATGGCCTGGCGCGGCATTACGCCATGCGTGCGATCGAAGAAGGCCTGGACCTGCAGCTGGTCCCGAAGCTGCGCGCCTTCATCTACCTGCCATTCGAGCACTCCGAGGATCCGATGGACCAGGACCGTTCGGTGGCGATGTTCGACGTGCTGGGTGACAAGGAATACCTGCAGTACGCTGAACTGCACCGCGACATCATCCGCCGCTTCGGCCGTTTCCCGCATCGCAATGCCGTGCTCGGTCGCTTCCCGACGGCGGAAGAGCTGGATTACCTGGCCGAAGGTGGTTTCACCGGGTAGATCCACGCCAGGCGTGGATGCAGAAAACGCCGGCGAATGCCGGCGTTTTCTGTGGTGGGGTCAGAGCCCTTTCCTGCGGAAAGGGGATCCGACCCCATGCTGCGGCCGATCAGTACTTCGGCACGCCGTTATCGACATCTTCCGACCAGGCATTGATGCCGCCGGTGACGTTGAACACCTTGGTGAAGCCCAGTGCACGGAACTGCTCGGCAGCCTGTGCGCTGCGGCCGCCGTGGTGGCACAGGAAGGCCAGTGCGGTGTCCTTCGGCAGGGCTTCCAGCTCGGCGCGGCCATTGCCGTCGAAGCTCTTGAACGGCACGCCGACGGCGGCGATGGCGCGCTCGTCGGCCGGGCGCACGTCCACCAGGGTGATGTTGCCGGCGCGCACCAGGTCATCGGCATCACGCACGCTGATTTCCTGCACCGGCTTCGGCGCGTTCGGGTTGTCGATCGCCAGGCCCTTGCCGCGGATGTCGTCCACCCAGTCGATGGTGATGCCGTTGGCGCGACGGGCGCTGGACAGGTCGAACTGCACGCGCAGGCCGTTGGACTCGGCAGCGATCGCGCCTTCGTCATGCGGGGCCAGCTGGAAGTTCGGCTGGAAGCCGGCATCGATGGTCAGCTGCAGGGCGGCACCCGGGGCGTCGGCCAGCGCGCCCTTGAGCATTTCCACGGCAGCCGGGGTGACGGTGATGCTCGGCGGGGTGCGGTCCGGTGCGGCCAGGCCCAGCACGCTGCTCAGCTCGCCGCTGGCGGCCATCTGCAGCACGATGTCGCTGCCGCCGACCAGTTCGCCGTCGATGTACAGCTGCGGGATGGTCGGCCAGTCGCCGTAGGCCTTGATGCCTTCACGGATTTCCTGGTCAGCCAGCACGTTGACGTGGGCGAACTCGACGCCCAGGTCCTGCAGGGCGCCCACGGCCTTGGCCGAGAAACCACACTGCGGCATCGACGGCTGGCCCTTCATGAACAGCACGACGCGGTTGGCGTTGAGGATGGATTCGATGCGCGAACGCAGGGCGGGATCGAGGGACATGGACGTCGGGGTTCCGGGAATTCGAATCATCAATTCTACCCCCCATGGCATCATGGGGGATGAGCAACGCAGGAACATTGCATCGCATCCCCGGCCGGCCCTGGCGCTGGTTGCCCTGGCTGGTAGCGTCGCAGCTGGCCGTGATCCTGGTCTGGGCCCTGGCCGGTTGGGCCTGGGGGGTAATGCTGATGGTGGCCAGCCATGCACTGTTCATGGTGCCGGTGTTCCTGCCCAACAGCCGTTTCTATGCGCCGGTACTGAGCCGGGTACCGGACCCCGGCAAGAGTGTCTGGCTGACGATCGATGACGGCCCCAGCGCGGAAACCCCTGCCGTGCTGGATCTGCTGGACCGCCACCAGGCGCGTGCCACCTTCTTCCTCGTAGGCGAGCGCGCGCTGGCGCAGCCTGAACTGGTGGCCGAGATCCTGCGCCGTGGCCACGATCTCGGCAATCACAGTCTCAGCCACCCGCAGGCCCGATTCTGGCGCCTGGGTCCAGCGGCGATGCGGGCGGAGATCGAAGGCTGCCAGCATGCGCTGCAGGCCCTGAGCGGGCATCCGGTGCGCTGGTATCGCTCGGTGGTGGGCATGACCAACCCGTTCGTGGCGCCGGTGTTGAAGGCGCTCGGCCTGGTGCGCGTGGGCTGGAGTGCCCGTGGCTATGACGGCGTTGGTTGCACGCCGGAGGGTGTGCTGGCGCGGCTGTTGCCTGACCTGCGCCCCGGCGCGATCGTGCTGCTGCATGAAGGCGCCGCCCACGGCCACAACCTGGTGATCATCGCGCGCGTGCTGCAGGCGCTGGACGAACGCGGGCTGAAAGCGCAGCCGCCGGTCCCGTAACGCCGGCCCTGGTGATGTAGAGCAGTCGAGCATGGGCTCGGCTCTACAAGGGAGGCGCTACTGTAACGCCCGAGCCGATGCTCGGGTGGCGGTACGCAGCACCGGAAAAACGTCGCAGCCCGGCTCTACAGCGCGGGGCGTTCGGCCACCAGCAGCCAGCTGTTGAACGGCGTACGCCCATGCAGCGGCCGGGGGGCGGTCACCTGCAATCCAGCTTCGGCAAGCGTCGTCTGCAGCACGTCCGGATCGGGGTAGTGCCGCGGCCGCGTGCGCATCCAGCCGACCAGCCAGGCCAACCGGTCGGCCACCCGCGTGGTGCGGTCGCGGCCATCGCCGGTGGCCAGTGGCGTACGCAGCAGCAGACGGCCGCCGGGGCCCACCCGCGCACTGGCCACGCGCAGCAGTGCCTGCTGTCGGCCCGCGTCCAGGTAGTGCAGCACGTCCAGCAGCAGGACATGCCCGGCCTGCGCCGGCAGTGGCGCCTGCACGTCCGCGCAGTCGAAGCGCACGTCAGGCAGCTCGACGGCGGCACGTTGCGCGCGGGTGATCTTGCCGGCATCCACGTCCACCCCGACGTAGCCCCGGGTGCCGCCGCGCTGGCGCAGCACATGGGCGAACAGGCCCAGCCCGCACCCCAGGTCCAGTACCGGCTGCGCGTCATCCGGAAGGTGTCGCAGCACGCCGTCGTAGAGTGGGTCGCTGCAGAGCTTGCTGAGGGTGTAGTAGTAATCGCGACGGTTGCCCAAGGCGTGTGCCGGGCGGAACGCCTCGGCAATCGAACGGGCCTGTAGGGCTGACAGTGGCGTGCAGGGCAGGGGCGGGCCGTTCCGTGGCGTGCCGCCCATCGACTCAGTCCGTGCCGCCAAGCAGATGCGCGGCCACCGGCAATGCCCGCGCGCTCCACAACGCGTACATCCGCGCCGAGGGATGCAGGCCGTCGTCGGCGATCATCGCCGGATCGTCGCCCTGTGCACGGCTGATATCGGTGATGTCGACGAAGGCCACGCCCTGCTGGGTGCTGATCACCTCGGCGGCGGCGTTGAACTCGTCGGTTTCGATCTCGATCGCGGCCAGGTCGCGGCCGCTGCCGGCACCGAACGGCGTCGCACCCCAGTCGGGAAACGACAGCACCAGCACACGCTCGGGGCGGCCACCGGCGAAGCCGATTGCCCGCTGCAGCAGGGCCTGGAACTGGAGACGGTACTCGTCCAGCGGACGCCCGCGGTACTGGTTGTTGACGCCGATCAGCAGGCTGACGAAATCGAACGGGCCCTGCGCTGCGGCCGCGTCGATGCCGGCATCGAGCTCGTCGGTCGTCCAGCCGGTGGTCGCAATGGTCTGCGGATCGGACAGGTCGATGCCCTGCGCACGCAGCGCCGCGGCCAGCTGGTGCGGCCAGCGGCCTTCGATCGCAACCGCTTCACCGATGGTGTACGAATCGCCGAGCGCCAGGTAGGACAATGCCACGGCTCAGGCCACCGAACGGCGCGGCTTCAGCGGCACGACCTTGGTCGCATCCTCGGCACGGCGCGCCAGCACACGGTCGATGCGGGCGAACACATCGCGCATCACCGAAGCTTCCGGCATCAGGGTCACGCGGAAATGATGGCGGTAGGGCACGTTGAAGCTCGAGCCCGGCACCACCAGCACGCCTTCGTTGTTCATCAGGTCCAGCGCGAAGTTGTGGTCGTCGAAGCCCTTCGCAGCGGCACCGACCACGGCCGGGAACGCATACAGCGCGCCGGCCGGTGCGACCAGCGACAGGTGCTCGCTGGCTTCGCAGGCTTCGATCACCGCGCGGCGGGTTTCATACAGGCGGCCGCCTGGCGTGCACAGCTCGGAGATGGTGTCCGGACCGTTCACCGCCGCCTCGATGGCGTACTGGCCCGGCACGTTGGCACACAGGCGCAGCGCGCCCAACAGGTCCAGCGCGGCGCGGAAGTCGCCCAGCCGGGCATCGTCACCGCTGAGGTGGGCCCAGCCCACGCGCCAGCCGCAGGCGCGGTGCACCTTGCTCAGGCCGCTGAAGGTCAGGCACGGGTGGTCGCCGGCCAGCGGCGCGACCGGCTGGAACACCGCGTCGTCGTACAGGATCTGGTCGTAGATCTCATCGACCAGCAGCAGCAGGTTGTGGCGGCGCGCGATTTCCACCACCCGCTCCAGCAGCTCGCGCGGATAGCTGGCGCCGCTGGGGTTGTTCGGATTGATCAGCACGATGGCGCGGGTGCGCGAAGAGACCAGCGTCTCGATCTCGCTCGGGTCCGGCTGGAAGCCGTTCTCCGGCGCGCAGCGGTAGTACACCGGCCGTCCATCGTTGAGGATGGTCGAGGCCGACCACAGCGGGTAGTCGGGCGAGGGCACCAGCACTTCGTCGCCCGGGTTGAGCAGCGCGCGCAGCGACAGGTCGATCAGTTCGCTGACGCCGTTGCCGAGGAAGACACGGTCAGGGTGCGCATCGGGCGCGTCACGACGGGCGTAGTAGCTGGCGATGGCTTCGCGCGCCATCGGCAGGCCCTGCTGGTGGGTGTACGGGTCGGTGCGGCCCATGTCGTCGGCGATCGCGCGCTGCAGGTGCTCGGGCGCGCGGAAACCGAAAGCGCCCGGGTTGCCGATGTTGAGCTTGATCAGCTTGCGGCCCTGCGCCTCCAGCTCCCGGGCTCGCCGCGCCAGTTCTCCGCGGATTTCGTAGCGCACTTCGGAAAGGCGCTCGCGGATGGCCAGGGGCTTGGGCGAGTTGGTGGACATGGGCGCTGGGCCGTCAAAAGGCATGGGACTTCCATCCTACCGGAATTGCTGCACTGCATGGCAAGGGCGCAGGGCTTGCCGTTATTGGGCTGGCAGGGCATCGGCACAGGTAGAATGGTGGCGATGACCCAGACCCCCGATTTCACCGCCCTGCAGACCATCGGCTGGCCCTGGCCTGGCCCGGCGCAGCAGGCCGACTGGCAGGCCGCGATGGCCGCGCACCCGCAGGCCCGCCCGGCGCGGGTGATCGAACAGCACCGCACCCACTACGTGGTGGCCGATGGCCCGGACGCCTCGATCAAGGCCGAGTCGCTGCCCGAATGGCAGCGCCCGCGTTTCCCCAGCCATGAACGGCCGGCGGTGGGCGACTGGGTGCTGCTCGACGGCATCCGCATCGTCGCCCTGCTGCCGCGGCGTACCGCGATCAAGCGCGGTGCGGCCGGCGAGCATTACCACCAGCAGGTGATCGCGGCCAACATCGATACGGTGTTCATCGTCTGTGGCCTGGACGCCGACTTCAATCCGCGCCGCATCGAGCGCTACCTGCTGCTGGTCGGCGGTGGCGGCGCGGAACCGGTGGTGGTGCTGACCAAGGCCGACCAGACCGAATACAGCGAGGACGCACTGGCGGTGCTGGAAGAGCTGGAGATGCAGGGCATTGCCCTGCATGCGATCAACGGCCTGGATGCCGACAGCGTTGCCGTGCTGCAACCGTGGCTGGGGCCGGGCCGCACGGTGGTGCTGGTGGGTTCGTCGGGTGCTGGCAAATCCACGCTGACCAACACCCTGCTCGGCGAGCAGCGCATGAAGACCAACGCGGTGCGCGCCAACGATTCGCGCGGCCGCCACACCACTACCCATCGCGCGCTGATGCCGCTGCCGACGGGTGCCTGCCTGATCGACACCCCCGGCATGCGCGAGCTGAAGCCGACCGGTGAAGAAACGCTGTCCGAAGGTGGCTTCGCCGATATCGAAGCGCTGGCCGCACAGTGCCGCTTCAACGACTGCAAGCACCAGCAGGAACCGGGCTGTGCGGTACGTGCCGCGATCGAGGCCGGCGAGATCGAAGAGAGCCGCCTGCTGAACTACTTCAAGCTGAAGGAAGAAGTGGCCGCCGCCGCGGCCAAGCTGGCCGTGCGCCAGGCCGAGACCGCGCAGGAGCGTGGTGGCAGGAAGGGCAAGGGCCAGCAGTTCCGTCCGGCAGGCAAGCCGCGTAGGCGGTAACAAGGCAGCCGAGCATGGGCTCTGCTCTACACTTGGTTCGCGGTGGAATCATTCCCTGTAGCGCCCGAGCCGATGCTCGGGCGGCGGCGCACTGCGCCGGATACGGCAGGGCGCTATAGTCCGCCCATGGAACCGACCGCAACGCTGGATCGTGATGTGGCCCACCATGCAGCGCTCGACGCGCGCCTGGTCGAGGCCGTCGGGGGCATCCGCCTGCTCGGCCTGACCAGCTGGCCGGCCACGCTGCAGGCACCTTTCCTGGAAAGTGTGGCACGTGGGCAACCGGTGCTGCCGAAGGTGGACTACCCGCGACTGGATTTCAGCGAAGAGCGCCGCGCGCTGGCCGCGATCGCCGCCGACTGCGATGACACGCATCCGCTGGGCCACTACGTGCGGCAGTCGGCGCAGAGCTGGGACCTGGCCGCGCAGCTGCTGGAAGGTCTGGGAACCGCGGCGGTCGATACCTGTTCAGTACAGCTGTTCGGCGCGCCCGAGCAGCCGCTGCCGGGCAATGGCCCGAGCACGCGCGAAGCCGCGCGTCACTTCATCCAGATTGCTGCCGAACTCGATCACGAACTGCTGGCGCCGGAAGAGCAGGTGCCGGTCTCGGCCATTGCCCTGCAGCTGCAGCTGCAGAACGACCTCGATGCGTTCTTCGAATCGCGCATCATCCAGGTGCAGCTGGATCCGGAGCTGGTGTCCAAGGCCGCTGCCGGCCCGACCCGCATCCGCCTGCGCACCAGTGCGCGCTTCAGCGCCTACGACCGCGCGCAGCTGTTCCACCATGAAGCACTGGTGCATTCGCTGACCGCATTGAACGGTCGGGAACAGCAGGTGCTGCCCAGCCTGGCATTGTCGTCGCCGCGAGTGACCGCTACCCAGGAAGGGTTGGCGACGTTTGCCGAGCAGATCACCGGCAGCATCGACATCGAGCGCCTGAAGCGCATCAGCCTGCGCACCGAAGCGATCGCGATGGCCCGCGAAGGCGCCGACTTCATCGAGGTGTTCCACTACTTCTGCGATGCCGGGCAGAACGCCGAGGAGAGCTTCGCTTCGGCGCAGCGCGTGTTCCGTGGGGTACCGCCGAGTGGCGGCCTGGCCTTTACCAAAGACACGGTGTATCTGCGCGGCCTGGTGTCCGTGCACACCTTCTTCCGCCACATGCTGGCCGAGGACCGCCTGCAGGTCTGCCGCTGGTTGTTCGCCGGCAAGATGAGCCTGGCCGATGCGATCGCGTTCTCGCCGCTGTTCGAAGCGGGTGTGCTGAAGCCGCCGCGCTGGCTGCCGCACTGGGTGAGCCGGGCGAACGGCCTGGCCGGGATGCTGGCGTTCTCGCTGTTCGCCAACCGGATACGGATGGACCAGCTGGCGCCGGAATGAAATGCGTTGGCGGGATGATGCGCTGGCGCCTCGATTGATATCGCTGGGCGGCGGTGGCGCACCCTGGCCAGGACACGCCGTAAACCCATCCATGGGGGCTCGATCGGCGCATCCATGCGCCTCACGGTCCTGGCCAGGGTGCGCCACCGCCGCCAGACAGTTTCCCGCGCGGGCGGCAGCACATCACCGCGCCGAAGGAATTGCGCTTGAAGAGCTTGAAAAGCAAAGAGCCGGGCAATGCCCGGCTCTTTGCTTTTGCTCTTGCTTTCCATTGCCTCCGCGCCGGCGCAGGGAATTGTCGAGCGAGGTGGGACGGGCCGAGGCAGGACCGTGAGGCGCATGGATGCGCCGACCGAGCCTACATGGACGTACTTGCGGCGGGTCCTGCCTCGGCCCGTCCCACCTCGCCCCGCTGCGGTATTGATGCGCCGCAGCGCCCGCTTTTGATTTAGAACTCCGCCGCCACCGTCATGAACAACTGCCGCGGCGCGCTCGCATGGATCGCATACCGCGTGCCCTTCGGATCGGTCGGCGCGAACGAACTCAGCTGGCCCGCATAGCGCTTGTTGGTCAGGTTGGTCGCGTTCAACGACACCCGCACGTTGCGCAGGCCCAGGCCCGGGCCGAAGTCGTAGCCCGCGCCGGCGTCGAAGGTGGTCACGCCCGGCACCGACTGGTCGTTGGTGTAGGTGTAGTAGCGCTTGCCGGTGTACTTGGCACGCAGGCTGGCGAAGAAGCCGTCGCGGTTCCAGCTGATCTCGCTGGAGGCCATGCGCTGCGGCGTATCCACCGTGATCTTGCCGGCTACCGGCACGATCGCGCCGCCCGAGGTGTAGTCATCCTCGTAGGTGGTCTTGTTCCAGGACAGCGCGTTGTACCACTGCAGGCCGTCGATCGGCTTGAGGATGAAGGTCAGCTCCGCACCGTGGCTCTTCACCGAACCGACGTTGATGAAGCGCGTCACGCACTCCGGACGCGTACCGACTTCGATGCTCGAGCACGGGTTCAGCGACAGCAGGCGATTGTCAAACTTCACGTTGTAGGCGGCGATCGAGGCCTGGTACTTCTCACCGAAGGTGCGGAAGCCGGCTTCCAGGCTCTTGGACTTCTCCGGCTCCAGGCCGGCGCTGGCCGCAAACGATTCCGGCGACACCTGCAGCGGGCCACCGCTGCCACCACCGACGAACGCGGCGATGTTCTCGGCGTACGAGGCGAACAGCTCGTTGTTGGCGTTGAGCTTGAAGCCCAGACCCACCTGCGGCAGCACCGATTCCTTGGCGGTCAGCGTGCCCGAGGCGATGCTGGTTTCCACGCCAGGCTTGGCGGTGGCGCGCATGCGGGTGTTCGGGCTCTTGATGCCGACATCCACGGTCAGGCGCTGGTCCAGGAAGCGCATGCGGTCCTGCACGTAGAACTGGCGCGTGCGGATGTCGAAGTCCTGGTTGAACAGCAGGCGGTCCGGGTTCTTCAGGTACAGGTCGTCCAGGAACGGGCCGCTGATGTAGTAGAAGTTGCGGGAGACGTTATGGTCGTTCTGCTCGTACCACAGCCCGGCCTCCAGCTCGTGGATGCCCACCGTCCACGACAGCGCGGCGGTCAGGCCATCGCGGTTGATCGTGTAGTTGGTGCTGCGGATCGAGATCGGCAGCATTTTGTCGGTGCCCGGGTAGGACGGCTGGCCCGGGGCCCACCAGTGGCCCTGGCCACGGTTGTCATGGTGGTAGGCCAGCAGCTTCAGGCGGCCCTGCTCGCCGAGGCGCAGATCGGCATCGACCGAGTACAGGTTGTCGTCGCGCAGCGCACGGCTCTGGTAGTAGGCATCGTCGATGCTGTTGACGCCGCCGCTGAACTTGCAGCGTGCCTTGTTGTAGGTGCCCGGTGCGCAGTACGCGGCAGCGACGGCGCGGTCCCAGTCCGGTGCATAGATGTTCCAGTCGTAGCCCAGCCCGCGTGCCAGCATGTCCTTGGACAGGTAGGCGTAGTTGGCCTGGCTGGCGCGCGAGGTGGCCACGAACGCACCGAAGCGGTGGTCGCCGACATTCCACACCGCCTTGGCATTGAACTGGCGCGTGGTCTGGTTCTGGTACGGCGCGGCCCACATGTCCTGGTCCTGGTGCACGCCGGAGACATAGGCCGAGAAGCCGTTGATGTCGCCGGTATCCACGCGCAGGTAGCCGCGACGCTGGTTGTTGTCACCCACGGTGACGCTGGCCCGTCCACCGAATTCGGTGGACGGGTCCATCGAGAAGTACTGGATGGTGCCGCCCAGGTTGCTGGTCGACGCCACGCCCAGCGAGCCGATGCCCTGCGACAGTTCGGCGCCGGCCAGGTTCTCGGCGATGATCGCGCGGGCGATGCTCAGGCCGTTGTAGTTGCCGTAGCTGTTGTCACCCAGCGGAATGCCATCGAGCGTATAGCCCAGGCGGCTCTTGTCGAAGCCGCGCAGGCTGATGGTCTGCGATTCCTCGTTGGCGCCGAAGGCATCGTTGGACTGCACCGACACGCCCGGCAGGCGATCGAGGATCTTCTGGCCGCTGGTGCCCGGCGGCAGAACCTGCTTGTCGACGGCGGTGATGCGCTGCACCTGGCGGGTCTCGCCCTGGCCGATCACGGAGACGGTATCCAGCGTCTGCGCGCTCAGCGCGGCGTCGGTGCTGGCGTTGGCGCCGGTGTCGGACACGGTGGCGGCATGTGCGCTGGCGGCGGCGGAGAGCGCGATCGCCACGGCGATCGTCAGGTGTCGGGTCTGCATGGTGGTCCGTTGCATTGGGGGTGGTCACCGGCATGCGTGCGCGGTGCATGGCCACTATGCGAACGGAACATGAAACCTTCTTTACGAAAATCCAACGAACGAGGCACGGCAATCGTGAGAACCACCTGCGAGACGCAACGGTGATCCACGCCGGGGAACAGATAGCTGATCCAGCGATCAGCCTCGGCGTAGCTCAGCGTCAGTACCTGTTCCGGCGCATGACCACTGGGCGGACGTACGCGATCGGGGCGGCCGAAGCGCTGATTGACCTGCTGGCGGGTCACGCAGGCACCGCCGATGCCCAGGCGCACGGACTGCACGCGTTGATGGTCCGGGTGCAGCGTCACCACGCCGGCCGTGACCCGCAGCGGCGGTGAAAGCGGCATCGAAGGCAATGTCAGGTGCGGCGGCGCCGCGCGCGTTTCGATGGCCGCCGCTGGCGCAGGAATGACCGAATGCAGGTCGGCAAGCCGTGGTGTGCGCGGCCATGGCGCCGCCCAGCGCCGGCTCAGTTCCACCAGCCGGTCGGCCTGCATCTCATCAGCCATGGGCATCGCAGCCGGGGTAGCCGCCACGCACAGCGCGGGCAACAGCATCATCGCGATGGTCCACCCCCAGGGCTGCATGCGCACACTCCCGGTGCCTGGCTCGTCGCCGGTATAGCACGGGCGCAGTACAGGCAGAAAAAAGGGGCCGGATCCCCCTCGCATGCGAAGGTTCTCCGGCCCCGGCGCACTCCGTGGGGGAGGGCTTAGCCCATGTACAGGCCACCATTGACGGCGTAGTCGGCACCGGTCACATACGAGGCTTCATCCGACGCCAGCCAGGCGCACAGGCCGGCCACTTCCTCGGGGCGGCCCAGGCGACGCACCGGCACCGACGCCGCCAGCCGGTCCAGCACATCCGGCGGGAAGCTGCTGATCGCCTGGCTGGCGATGTAGCCTGGCGACAGCGTGTTGACGGTGACGCCGCGCGAAGCCACTTCGGCGGCCAGCGCACGGCTGAAGCCATGCATCGCGGCCTTGGCGGTGGCGTAGTTCACCTGGCCGATCTGGCCCTTGTGGGCGCTGACCGAGCCGATGTTGATGATGCGGCCCCAGCCGCGCGTGGCCATGCCGTCGACCACCTGCTTGGTCAGGTTGAACAGTGCGTTGAGGTTGGAGGCGATCACCGCGTTCCAGTCCTCCACCGTCATCTGCCGGAACAGCAGGTCGCGGCTGCCGCCGGAGTTGTTGACCAGTACATCGACCTCACCGACTTCGGCGCGGACCTTGGCGAACGCCGCGCTGGTCGAGACCCAGTCGGTCGCGTTGCCTTCGGAGGCGATGAAGTCGAAGCCCTGTTCGCGCTGCTCGCGCAGCCAGTTGGCCTTGCGCGGCGAGTTCGGCGCGCAGCCGGCAACCACGGTGTGGCCGCTGCGGGCCAGGCTCTGGCAGATGGCAGTGCCGACACTGCCCATTCCACTGGTGACGTAAGCGATTCGAAGCGTCATTGCAGAAGGCTCCTTGGCAAAGGGTCAGGCGGCGAGGGGATACAGGCCGAACAGCAGGCTGCCGATCATCAGCAGCATCGAGATGGCGATGGCCCACTTCAGGGTGAACTTCTGGTGGTCGGCGAATTCGACCTTGGCCAGGCCCACCAGCAGGTAGGTGGACGGCACCAGCGGGCTGAGCAGATGCACCGGTTGGCCGGCCAGCGATGCACGCGCCATTTCCACCGGGGTGATGCCGTAGTTGCCGGCGGCCTCGGACAGGATCGGCAGCACGCCGAAGTAGAAGGCATCGTTGGACATGAAGAAGGTGAACGGCATCGACGCCACAGCGGTGATCACCGCCAGGTACGGTCCCCACGATTCCGGGATCACGGCCAGGAAGCTGTGGGACATCGCTTCGACCATGCCGGTGTTGTTGAGGATGCCGGTGAAGATGCCCGCAGCGAAGATCAGCGACACCACCGACAGCACGTTGCCGGCGTGGTTGACCACGCGGCGGCGCTGTTCGGCCAGGTTAGGGTAGTTGATCACCAGCGCGATGGCGAAGCCGACCATGAACAGCACCGGCATCGGCAGCACGCCGATGATCAGCGCAGTCATCAGCGCTACGGTCAGGGCCAGGTTCACCCACAGCAGCTTCGGCCGCTTGATGTCTTCGGCGTCCTCCACCGACGGCAGCGCGTTGTTGTCATCGGACACGCTGTTGTCCATCCAGCTGCCACCCTGCGGCAGGGTTACCACGCCCAGGCGGCGGCGTTCCTTCAGGCCCAGGTACCAGGCCAGCAGCAGCACGCCGGCACAGGCGATCACCATCGAAGGGATCAGCGGCACGAACACATCGGCCGGGTCCACGTGCAGCGCGGTGGCCGCGCGTGCGGTCGGGCCGCCCCACGGGGTCAGGTTCATCACGCCGCCGGCCAGGATGGTCACGCAGGTCATGTTCAGCGCGTTCATGCCGAGGCGCTGGTACAGCGGCAGCATCGCCGAGACGGTGATCATGTAGGTGGTCGAGCCATCACCATCGAGCGAGATCAGCATCGCCAGCACCGCGGTGCCGAGTACGATCTTCATCGGATCGCCCTTGACGAAGCGCAGGATCACCCGCACCAGCGGATCGAACAGGCCGGCATCGATCATCACGCCGAAGTAGAGGATGGCGAACATCAGCATCACGCCGGTGGGCGCGATCTTCTTGATGCCCTCCAGCATCATCTCGTCGATGCCGGCGCCGAACCCGCCGATCAGCGCGAACAGGATGGGGATGGTGATCAGGGCGACGAGCGGCGACAGGCGCTTGCTCATGATCAAGTACATGAACGTAATGACCATGCCAAAGCCGAGGATGCTCAGCATCATCTGCGGACTCCTTGCGAAAACAGGACGTGGGTGAGTGGAAGGGGCCCGGGCGGCATGCCCGGGAATCCGGGCTTAGAAGTCGTACTGCAGGCGGCCGGTGACCGCGCGCGTGCGATCCACCGTCACCCCGGCCAGGCGGTCGCGGTTGCGGCTTTCGATCAGGTTGAGCATGAAGCGCAGGTTGTCGCGCAGGTACCAGTTGCCACCCAGCGTCCACGCTTCGGTGCTGCCGCGACGCAGGTCCGGTGCGCCATCGAGATGCTGCGCGCCCCACATCTGGTCATAGCGCAGCGCCACTTCGAAGGCGCCGGCCTTGTGGCGGATGTCCTTCACCCGCGCGAAGCGGCCGGTCTTGCGGTCGTAGGCGCGGCTTTCGCCGGTGACGAACCAGCTGACCATGCCGTAGGCGGCCATCACGTCGCCACGCTGCGCGCCGTCATCGAAGGTGGCGCCGCTGAACTCGCCCTGCCACGAGAGCGGGCCGCGCACCTGCGCGTACTCCAGCGACCACTTGTTGACGTCGGTATCGCGGCCGGTGGAGAAGTCGACCAGGGTCAGGCGGCTGTTGTCGGACAGGTGGCCGGCCGGGCGCGGGCGGATCTTCAGGCCCGGAACGCCGTTAGCGCCGGGGTTGTCATAGGCCTCGCGGGCCAGCGACAGGCCCAGGTGCAGCACGTCACCGTCGGCGGGCGAGGGCGCCCAGGTAACGCGACCACCGGCGGCGCGGCCCTTCACCTGCCAGGCATCGATGCTTTCCAGGCTGTAGATGCTGGCCGCCCAGGTGAAGTCACCCGGATTGGCCTGCCACGACGCGCCCAGGCGGTACAGCGGTGCCAGCGTGGTGCCGGCGTTGCCGCGCTCCAGGAAGCTGCCGTAGTTGGAGCTGGTGCGGTCATCCAGCGAGAAATACTGCTTGAACTGGCCGACGGTGAGTTTGCCGGCCTTGCCGAAGCTGCGCGCCAGGTATACATCCTTGGCCTCGACGCGGTCGCCGGAGAAATCGGCCTCCAGCTTGTAGTCGACTACGAAGAACTTGCCGGACACGTCAACCCACGCGCGGCGGATTTCGGTGTCGTCCTTGTTCGGGGCGCCGCGGTTGTCGTTGTCGAAGGTGGCGAAGTCCAGGTGCAGGCGGCCACCCAGGGTGGCGGTGACCGGACGATCGTCTTCGGCAGCGAAGGCCGGCGCCGACAGGGCCGCCAGCGCCATCATGGCGGCAGGACGCCGCCAGGCAAACGTGAATTCCACAAACCCTCCCAGGTGCGCGCCAGGCGCGCGGCAATCGTGGGCACCGGACGGTGCGCGGCCGCAGTCTGGGTCGCCGTAGCTGTCATCGTCCTGTCAGCGGTTTGTGCGGTGCAGCGTAAAAGGCCGCCGGGCACGCCCCGGCGCTACCCATGTGGTGTATCCCGGGAGCGCCGGTCCATGACCGGCGGGCGGACCCGGCGCCATGCGGTAGCATTCGCTTCCCCTCCCACCGTCGTGCCCATGCGCCTGCTGCTGGTCGAAGACAACCCGGATCTGGCCGATGCGATCATCCGTCGCATGCGTCGCAGTGGGCATGCCGTGGACTGGCAGGCCGATGGCCTGGCCGCCGCCAGCGTGCTGCGCTACCAGAGCTTCGACCTGGTGGTGCTGGACATCGGCCTGCCCAAGCTCGACGGCCTGCGCGTGCTGGCCGGCATGCGCGAGCGCGGCGACAGTACGCCGGTGCTGATGCTGACCGCGCGCGATGGCATCGAAGACCGCGTGCAGGCACTGGACGTCGGTGCAGATGACTACCTGGGCAAGCCGTTCGATTTCCGTGAATTCGAAGCGCGCTGCCGCGTGCTGCTGCGGCGCGCGCGTGGCCAGGCCAGCGAAGTGGTGCAGATCGGCGGCTTCCAGTTCGACAACGCAGCGCACCGGGTCACGCTCGACGGCGAGCCGATCGAGCTGCCCAACCGCGAATATCGGCTGCTGGAGATCCTGGTCGGCCGGCTGGGCCAGGTGGTGGGCAAGGACGAGATCGGCAACGGCCTGTTCGGCTTCGATGACGAGGCTGGGCCGAATGCCATCGAGCTGTATGTTGGTCGCCTGAGAAAGAAACTGGCCGGCGCACCGCTGCGCATCACTACCGTGCGCGGCGTCGGCTACCTGCTGGAAGCCAGTGATGGCAGCGCCGACGCCGATGGCTGACGTACGCGCTGCGAACGCGGCACCGGGCTCGCTGCGCCGCACGCTGCTGCTCTACCTCGGTGCATTGCTGGCAGTGTTCGCGGTGGCACTGCTGTTCGCCGCGCGCGACTATGGCCAGCGCGCGGCGAACCGTTCCTACGATCACCTGCTGGTGTCTTCGGCGCTGTCCATCGCCGATTCGGTGGCGCTGGTCGACGGCCAGTGGCAGGTCGATCTGCCCTACGCCGCGCTGGATCTGCTGGCGATGGCCCCGGAAGACCGCGTGTTCTATCGCGTGGCCGACAGCCGCGGCAACCTGATCACCGGCTATGGCGAGCTGCCGGCACCGCCGCGTCGCCCCGGCACGCAGCCGCAACTGTTCGATGCCACCTACAGCGGCGAGACCGTGCGCTTCGTGGTGGTCGGCCGCAGCTTCGCCGCGGCGTCGGCGCAGGGCGAAGTGCAGGTGCAGGTGGGCCAGACCCGACGCGCGCGCGAAGCGGTCGCGCAGGACATGGTCAATCGCGCACTGCTGGCGATCGGCGTGCTGTCCGGCCTGCTGCTGGCGCTGGTGGCCTTTGGCGTGCACCGCGCGTTCCGCCCACTGGTGCGGGTGGAACGCGAGCTGTCGCGCCGCGAACCGTCCGACCTGAAGCCCCTCGACGCGCGCGTGCCGCGCGAGATGGACCAGATGGTGGCAGCGTTGAACCGCTTCATGGAGCGCCTGTCCAGCAGCAACGAGACACTGCGCGCGTTCATGGCCGAGGCCGCGCACCAGATGCGCACGCCGTTGGCGGCGCTGCGTGCGCAGGCACAGCTGGCGCTCGATGATGACGATCCGGACGACATGCGCCGCAGCCTGCAGGCGATCGAGCGCAATGCCACCCATATGAGCCGCCTGCTCAACCAGCTGCTCAGCGATGCCAGTGTGATCCACCGTTCGCACCTGCAGCGTTTTGCCGCGGTGGACCTGGCCGATACCGTGCACCAGGCGTTGCATGAAGCCTTGCCGCAGGCCGGACCGGCGCCGCGCGTGCAACTGGCGATGACCGCCGAGCCGGTGCAGGTGCACGGCGACGCGCTGCTGCTGCGCGAGGCGATCAAGAACCTGGTCGACAACGCACTGAAGTACGGCGGCGACGGTCCGTTGCAGATCGCGTTGACCGTCGACGGCGGACAAGCGGTGCTGACCATCGCCGACCACGGTGCGGGGATCGCGGCCGCCGATGCCGAGCGCGTCTTCGAACGCTTCGCACGTGGCGACGGAGCACCGTCTGGAGGCGCGGGGCTGGGCCTAGCCATCGTCAAGCGCGTGGTCGACAGCCACGGCGGCCGTATCGATCTGAGCAATCGTCCGCAGGGGGGGCTGATCGCCACCATCCGCCTGCCCCGGAGTACGCCATGATCCGCCTGTTCGTCGCTGCCGTTGCCCTGCTGCTGGCCCTGCCGGTATTGGCCGCGCCCGGCGACGTGCGCCGTTTTCCTGCGAAGGGGGCCGCGACGGCGCAGCTGCGCATCCACGGCACCACCGATATCGAAGTGTTCGCGGTGGTGATCGCCGATTACCAGCGCCTGCATCCCGGCACCGAAGTGGTGTACGAGGACATCATCACCCAGGACCTGTACGCGCGTTACCTGCATGACCGCACCGGGCCGGCGTCGCCGGACCTGCTGATCTCCAGTGGCATGGACCTGCAGACCAAGCTGGTCAACGATGGCCACGCCCTGCCGCATCGCTCGGCGCAGACCGCTGCGCTGCCGGGCTGGGCGCAGTGGCGCAACGAGGCGTTCGGCATCAGCTACGAGCCGGTGGTGATGGTCTACAACACCCGCGCGATGGCCGCGGCGAAGGTGCCGCACACGCGCCGCCAGCTGCTTGACCGCCTGCGTGCCGAAGGCGCGCCACTGCGCGGCAGGGTCGGCACCTATGACATCGAGCGCAGCAGCGTCGGCTACCTGCTGGCGACCCAGGATGCACAGCGCGGCAGCATCGCCGGCGCGTTGCTGGGCGCACTCGGCGACAACGACGTGGTGCGCGAGGAACGCACCGGCGTGCTGCTGGACCAGGTTGCCAGCGGCCAGCTGTCACTGGTCTACAACGTGCTCGGCTCCTACGCGCAGGCGCGTGTCGATGCCGGCGCGCCGCTGGCCATCGTCGAGCCCGAGGACTATACGCTGGTGGTACTGCGCACCGCAGTGATCCCGCGTACCGGCCCACACCCGGAAGAAGCCCGGCGCTTCCTCGATTACCTGCTGTCGCCGCGCGGCCAGCAGGTACTGTCGCGCGAAGCGCGGCTGATGCCGATCGTGACCGGCAACGCGCGCGGCGACGATGCCCCCGGCCGCAGCCGCCGCCCGATCCAGCTCGGCCCGGGCCTGCTGGTGTACCTGGATGCGCTCAAGCGCCGCCAGTTCCTGGACGCCTGGCGCAGCAGCGTGGAGCCGGCCGGGCGCTGACCTATCGCTTCATGAATGGAGCTGTCGGCCGATATCCATGATCCTTCCCTTTGAAGCGGAACGAGGATGGATGCAAGCAGGTTGGCCACGATTGCCATCGAGTCCGGCAGAAGGTTCGATGTCCTTCTACGCTGGGCAGCGCTTCATCGTTGGCGGCGTCTGTGCATTGTTTTCGCGTTCGCATCGCTGCTGGTATCCGGCTACTGCGTGATTCTTCTGGTGTCATTCCACCAATCGACTCAGGAAGGGGCTGAAGGGGTAGAGCGGTATGAGCGAGCCTTGCAGGAGGATCTTGTAAAGGCGGGTATGGAATCTGCAGAACAGTGTTCCATCGCACGTCAGTCAGGATCGACAGATGCTGAAGTTCACTGCCCAGCTGCAGAACGTCTATACGCGGAGGCGCGTCTGGGGATACTCGAAGAACGTCGCCAAGAAGTACTGGCTGCGAAGGCTTACTCGGCAATGGTGCTGGACTATCTGCAGCAGTTGCGGCGGATCGAGATGGCGTGGGACAGGGATCACATTTCAGGGGTTCATGGGAAGTGGATGAAAGCCTTGGTAAGTCCTCTCGGTGTGGCTCTGGCAATGGCAGTGCAGCTGCTGCTCTATGTCGCTGTGGTTGTCCGCATTGAGCAGTTGGCGCATACCGCGAGCATGGCCATCTCTCGTCCTCCGGAAACTGATCAGCCGGTGGAGGACGACTTGGTGGTGGGAGACGTGCCAAACTTGCCTCATGAGCGAATACACCATCCTGATCGCCGATGACCACCCGCTGCTGCGTTCGGCGGTGGTGCAGTCCTTGCGGCAGAGCCTGCCGCTGGCGCAGGTGCGCGAGGTCGCCAGCGCCGAGGCATTGGCCGAAGCACTCGACGCGCACCCGGATGTGGACCTGGTGCTGCTCGACCTGACCATGCCCGGCGCACACGGTTTTTCCGCGCTGCTGCACGTGCGCGGCTCGCATCCGGACATTCCGGTGGTGATCCTCTCGTCCAACGATCATCCACGGGTGATCCGCCGCGCCCAGCAGTTCGGCGCCGCTGGCTTCATCCCGAAGTCGGCCCCCGCCGAGACCATCGGCGAGGCGGTGCAGGCGGTACTTGATGGTGGCCTGTGGTTCCCGGCGATGGCCGCTGAACGTTCCGAGGCTGATGCGTTGCTGGCCAGCCGCCTGGCGCAGCTGACGCCGCAGCAGTTCCGGGTGCTGCTGTGCCTGGCCGATGGCCTGCTCAACAAGCAGATCGCCTACACGCTGGGGTTGGCCGAGAACACGGTGAAGGTGCATGTCACCGCGATCCTGAAGAAGCTCGAATGCCACAGCCGCACACAGGCGGCGGTGCTGGTGAAGGCGCTGGAGCCGGAAGGCGACGCCGGCGCGGGGCTGTAGTTTCCAGCCAACGGCGCAGCCCCTTGTGGGTGGTGAGTCGATACAGTCGACTGTTAGTCGACTTGCGCCGTGCGTGGCCATGCCTGGCCGGTCGGGTTGGGTGCGCGGGGGACGCAGCGCTGACAGATTTCGGTGGCCCGTCACCCGCGGATAAGAAAAAGAAAATCAAAAGCAAAAGCAGCCTGGCAGGCCGCCTTTTGTAGAGCCGAGCCCACGCTCGGCTGCTTTGCGGCCGATCCGCGAAGCCGAGCATGGGCTCGGCTCTACACGAGCAAGCGCAGCGCGCGACCCGCTTTTGATCTTATTTTCTTCTTCGTGGGTGCAGGCCACCGAAATCTGTCGGAGGCTGGTCGGGTTGGGTGCGCGGGGGTGTCTGATCTGGCCCCCCGTCAGCGGACGCCAAGAAGCGATACTTTGATCGCACTTGGAGGTCCCTTATGTCCCGTCTCACCCGTCGTAGCTACACCGATGAGTTCAAGCACCAAGCCGTGGAGTTGGCCGAGTCGCTCGGGCCTGCCGCAGCGGCCCGTCAGCTAGAGATGTCGGTCAAGACGCTGGCAAATTGGCTTGACGCGGTCCGTGCTGGCCGGTCGTTGACCTCTGAGGCTCGCAGGCCGGCCACCGATCTGGAAAGCGAGATCAGCCGCCTTCGGGCCGAGAACGCCAATCTGAAGATGGAGCGGGAAATCCTAAAAAAAGCGGCGGCGTTCTTTGCCAGAGAGTCCAAGTGAGGTACGCCTTCGTCGCCAGTCAAAGGACTCACTACCCGACTAGGTTGTTGTGTCGGGTTCTTGGAGTTTCTATCTCTGGATTCCATGACTACCTGCGCCGGCAGTGTGCCCAAACGTGCGATGTCGATTCGGCCCTCCGTACCGAGCTTCGGGCCATTCATGTGACCAGCAAGCGCAGTTATGGGCGACGTCGGCTGGTCGAGGCCTTACGAGCCAGGAATCACCCGGTCGGCCACAAGCGCGTGGCACGGCTAATGGCCCAGGAGCGAATCCAGGGCAAGACCAAAGGCCGATCTCGACCCAAGTCCTCCGGCGGCTCATCTCAGCTCGCCCCCAACCTGCTGGATCGGCAATTTGCCCCCGGAACCGGACCGACGGCGTGGGTCGGGGATATCACGTATGTCCCCACCCGTCAGGGATGGCTGCATCTGGCCGTGGTCATCAGCGTCCAGACCCGGCAGGTGCTGGGCTACAGCGTTTCCAAGCGCCTGACTGAAGAGCTGGTGGTGAAAGCATTTGCCAATGCTTGGGCTCTGCATCCACAACGACCCGGCCTGATCTTCCATTCAGATCGTGGTGGGCAGTACTGGGGGAACCAGTTTCGCCAGCTGCTGCAGTCCCATGACGTGGTCCAAAGCATGAGCCGGCCTGGCAATTGCTGGGACAACGCGGTGGCCGAGAGCTTCTTTGCGACGCTCAAGACAGAAGAGGCTGCCGAGCCTTACGCCAGTAGGGAACAAGCCAGCCAATCCATCGCTGCTTACATCCACGGCTTCTATAATCCAGCCCGGCTACACTCGGCGCTGGGCTATCGCTCGCCTAACAACTACGCCCGGCAGCTCCCGGCTGTCGCATGAAACGGCTTCATGGCGTCCGTTTTCAGGGGGCCAGATCAGTCAGCCGCATGGATGCGGCTGCCAAGCCTCCAGGGACGGATTCACGGCGCCCCCCGCGCACCCAGCCCGACCGGTCCACCCACGGCTTTTGCTTTCCACGACCAACCAGACACCACCCACGAGGGGCTGCGCCGTTGGCTGGAAACTACCCGCGATGGCGGATCAGCAACTGACTCATCAGCGCCCGCAGCGCCGGCGGCTTCACCGGCTTGGCCATCATTCCCCAACCGCGCTCGGCGGCCATCTCGCGCAGCCCGGCATCGCGCTCTGCAGTGACCAGCACTACCGGCGGGCGCGCCCGCCACAGCTCCGCCAAGGTCTCGTACAACACCGGCCCGTGGTGATCACCCATGCGCACATCCAGCAGCACCAGCTCCGGCACCGTTTCGACACTGGCCAGCTGCAACGCGGCCTGCGGGCCATCGGCCAGCATCACCTCGCAGCCCCAGCGCTCCAGCAGTGCACGGCTGGCTGCGCAGACGTGCGGATCATCATCGATCACCCACACCCGGCGCCCGCGCAGTGGATTGTCCGCAGCCGGTTCCTGCACCAGCACCGGCGCCGGTGCCTTGGCAGGAATCGCGCTGGCCTCGCCGAACGGCACGCCCACCGCGAACACGCTGCCCTGGCCCAGCTGTGAACGCAGCCGGATCGGATGGCCGAGCAGGCGGCCGATGCGGTCGACGATGGCCAGGCCGAGACCGGCGCCGCGCTGCTGGCCGTCGTGCAGGCGGCGGAATTCCTCGAAGATTTCGCCCTGCAACGCGTCCGGAATGCCAGGGCCCTGGTCGTGCACTTCGATCCACAGCAACCCTTCACGGCGACGGCAGCCAAGCAGCACGCGACCACGCTCGCTGTAGCGCAGGGCATTGGACAGGAAGTTCTGCAGGATGCGACGCAACAGCGCTTCATCGCTGACCACCACCGCAGCGGTATCGACCCAGTCGACTACCAGGCCACGGGACTGTGCGGCGATGCCGAACTCGCGCGCCAGCGTCTGCAGCAGCGGGCCCAGCCGGAACGCCTGTACGCGCGTGGGCAGGCTGCCCGATTCCAGTCGCGCGATATCCAGCAGGCTGTTGAGGATGGCGTCCTGCGCAGCCAGCGCGGCATCAATGTGGTCGCTGGTCTGCTGCTGCGCCGGGTCGCTCAGCTTGCCGCGCAGCACCGAGACGAACATGCGTGCAGCGTTGAGTGGCTGCAGCAGGTCGTGCACGGCCGAGGCGACGAAACGGGTCTTGTAGCGGTTGGCCTGTTCGGCTTCACGGCGTGCTTCGTCCAGGTCACGGGTGCGCTCGGCGATGCGGTGCTCCAGCGCATCGGCCAGCGAACGCAGTTCGCGCGCGGCGTTCTTGTAGCTGGTGATGTCGGCATAGCTGGTGACGAAACCGCCGTCGGGCAGCGGATTGCCACGGATCTCCAGCACCGTGCCGTCGTCCTTCTCGCTTTCGCGCATGTGCGGGCGACCGCTGCGCAGGTGGTTCAGGCGACGCTCGATGGCTTCGTCCACCGGGCCGGGACCGAGCAGGCCACGGCGTGCATTGAAACGGAACAGTTCCTCGATCGGCCGGCCGACGCGAACCAGGTCTGCCGGGAACCGGAACAGTTCCAGATAGCGCGCATTCCATGCCACCAGCCGCAGCTCGCGGTCGATCACCACCACGCCCTGCGGCAGGTGCGCCAGGCTGCGGCTGAGGCCGCTGTCAGCGTCGGTTGCAGCCTGCAGCAGGCCATCCTGTGCGGTGCGCAGTTCCTGTGCATGCTGCTTGAGCAGGGTTTCGAGTTCGCGGCGGCTGCGCAGGCGGTGTTTGGCCAGGCGCCGGCGCTGCTGCACGAACAGCACCAGGAAGCCCAGCGCCAGCCATGCGGCACCGCCGGTGAGTGCGGCCGCGCGCCCGGCAGATGTGGCTGCACTGGCATCGTGCAGCAGGTGCAGGTTCCAGCCTTCGGCGGGCAGCGGCAGGCTCTGCCACAGCATCGGCTGCGGCAACGTCGGGTCCAGCAGGCGCACCATGCGGCCGCCATCGGCCAGCACGTCTTCGGTACGCGCACGCAGTGGTTGCAATGCGCGGTCGGCGTACTGGCGGGCATCGAGCATCTCGCGGCGCTCGTCGGCGCCCAGCGGGCGCAGCAGCCGGTAGCGCCAGCTGTCGCGATTGGCGAGGAAGACCACGTCGTGATCGTCGCTGGCCAGCACCACGTCCGGACTGCTCAACCATTCCTGTTCCAGTGCGGACAGCTCGACCTTGATCACCACCACGCCCAGCCGCTGGCCATCTTCCTCGATCGCCTGCGACAGGTAGTAGCCGGGCACACCGGTGGTCATGCCGATGCCGTAGAAGCGGCCACGGCCCTTGGCCAGCGCCTGACGGTAATAGGGGCGGTAGCTGTAGTTCTCGCCGACATTGGTGGTCGGCTGGTCCCAGTTGCTCGCTGCGACCGCCACGCCGTCGTGGCCGACCAGGGTCAGGGTCGAGGCCCGGGTGACCTCATTGGCGCGTTGCAGCTTGAGGTTCAGCCGCTGCCGTTCGGCAGGCGAGGGCGGTACGCGCAGGGCATGCAGCAGGTCCGGATCAAGCGCCAGCACCTGCGGCAGCGTGCCGAAGCGGTCGATGCGCTGTTGCAGGCCCTGGCCATACAACTGCAGTTGGCGTTGTACCTGGCTGCTTTCCTGGCCCAGTGCGCGGCGCCAGGCGTAGTGGCCTGCGGCGACGGCACACAGCACGGTGCCGCCGACCATCACCAGGACGGTCAGCAACAGCATCCGATGGCGGTTGAGCCAGTACATGGCGGCAGTCTACGCAGGGCCGGCGGGCGTGGCATGCACGCCCGCCGGGATCTGACGTGGAAGGGGTCAGAAGTGCATCTGCGCGCGCAGTTCGAAGATCTCCGGCGTGCTGTGCACGCCACGGCGGCTGGCGTCGACCTTCACGTAGTTGGCCTGGAACTTGAAGTGGCTGGTCAGGTACCAGTTCGCGCCCAGGGTCAGGTCGTGCTGGCGGCCACCGAGAATGCTGCCGTCGTCCAGGTCCAGGCGGCTGTAGCGGGCCACCAGTTCCAGCGCGCCGTAGTCGTGCGCCGGCTTGATGTTGGCCACGGCACCAGCGTTGTACGGGCGCGATTCACCGGTCAGCACCCAGCTGGCCATCGCGTACTGGCCGCTGCCGGTGTAATCCGGCAGGCCCTTGCGGGTGACGGTGGCCTGCAGCGCTTCGGCCTGCAGCGAGAACGGGCCGCGGATCCAGATGCCTTCCAGGCCGGTGCGACGGATCTGGTCGGCGGTGACCAGCGCGCCGGAATCGACGAAGCGGATGTCGGTCAGGCCAGCTTCCGGGCGTGCGCGCAGGCGTGCGCTGGCCTCATGGTGCACATCACGGCCATCGCTGTAGCCACGCGGATTTTCCTGCGAATAGGCCACGCCCAGGTGGATCACGTCACCCGGCGCCTTCACCGGCGTCCACACCGCACGCACCGCCTGGGTGGTGCCGGGGTTGTCGCCCTGCAGGTCCTTGCCACCGTAGGCGCCGGCCTGCAGCAGGTACTGCGGGCGCTCCAGCACCCATTCCACGCCGGTACGGCGGCCGGCATAGAAGGCCTGCACGGGCAGCGCGGTCTCCAGGAACGTGCCGGCGCGCGAGGACGTGTTCGCATCCAGACCGACCGGGGTCTTCATGTAGCCGAAGCGGAAGCGGCCGACGTCACGGCCGAAGAAGGCCTTGCTCTCGAAGCGCACGAACACGTCCAGCCAGGTGTCGGACTGGAAGTCGTAGTAGACCATTGCGTCATAGACGCCCTTCTTCTTCAGCGTCGCACCGAACTCCTTGCGGCGCACGGCGTCGTCGTCCTCAAGGCCGCTGCCCGAGGAGAAGTCGTTGTAGTCGTAGGCGATGTTGGCGGTGGCGGCCAGTTCGGTGCCGTTGCCGAAGGTGTACTTGGTCGGCCAGTTGTCGAAATCCGCAGCCGAAGCGAAGGCGGGAAGGGCGGCCAGGGACAGGGCCAGCAAGGTGGGAATCGGGCGCATGTTGGGTGCGGCTCTCTCAGATTGCGTGTGGACAGGACAACAACGGCCGTCGGGGCCGAAACTTTCGCAAGGACACGCCCGGCCGTTCAGCCTGGGCCACCGGCCTCCCCCAGGATCGGGCGGTGCGTCGCCAGTGTAGGCATCGCCGCCACCTGAACCGGGGGGCTAGTACCAATAGGTTATCTGCGCCGGCGTGCCCGGCGCGTACAAAGGCGTCCATTGGTCGCACCCGCTGCGCGTCGTGCACAGGGCCTGCGATCAGTTTCCACGGTAACGGTTCCCGCGCTGTCCCGGGTCCGTACGTGCCTGAAAACGCCCCTTCCGGAGTCCGCCATGCACATCCCGTCCGCAGCCCCGGCGCCTGCAAAGCCGTTGCCGATCTATCGCCAGCTGTATTTCCAGGTGATCGTGGCGATCGTCCTGGGCGCCATCCTCGGCCACTACGAACCGCTGATCGGTGAGAAGATGAAGCCGCTGGGCGATGCCTTCATCAATCTGGTGAAGATGATCATCGCACCGGTGATCTTCCTGACCATCGTCACCGGCATCGCCAGCATGACCCACCTGCGCACGGTGGGCCGCGTGTTTGCCAAGGCAATGGCGTACTTCCTGTTCTTCTCCACGCTGGCGTTGATCGTCGGCATGATCGTGGCGCACGTGGTGCAGCCCGGCGCCGGCATGAACATCAACCCGGCCGAGCTGGACCAGACCGCGGTGCACAGCTACGTCGAGAAGTCGCATGACCTGACCCTGGTCGGCTTCCTGATGGACATCATCCCGAAGACGCTGCTCAGCGCCTTCGTCGACGGCAACATCCTGCAGGTGCTGTTCGTGGCCGTGCTGTTCGGCATCGCACTGGCGATGGTGGGCGAGAAGGGCAAGCCGGTGCTGAACTTCCTGGAGGCGCTGGTCGCCCCGGTGTTCAAGCTGGTGCACATCCTGATGAAGGCCGCCCCGATCGGTGCCTTCGGCGCGATCGCCTTCACCATCGGCAAGTATGGCGTCGGCTCGCTGATCAACCTGGCCTGGCTGGTGGGCTCGTTCTACCTCACCGCCTTCCTGTTCGTGGCGGTGATCCTGGGCCTGGTCTGCCGCCTGTGCGGGTTCTCGGTGTTCAAGCTGGCCCGCTATCTGAAGGCCGAGCTGCTGCTGGTGCTGGGCACCTCGTCCTCGGAATCGGCGCTGCCGTCGCTGATGGAGAAGATGGAACGCGCCGGCTGCAGCAAGTCGGTGGTCGGCCTGGTGGTCCCCACCGGCTATTCGTTCAATCTGGACGGCACCAACATCTACATGACCCTGGCCGCGCTGTTCATCGCCCAGGCCACCAACACCGAACTGACTCTGGGCCACCAGATCGCCCTGCTGCTGGTCGCCATGCTCAGCTCCAAGGGCGCGGCCGGCGTCACCGGTGCCGGCTTCATCACCCTGGCCGCCACCCTGGCCGTGGTGCCGGAAGTGCCGGTGGCGGGCATGGCGCTGATCCTGGGCGTGGACCGCTTCATGAGCGAATGCCGCTCGCTGACCAACTTCATCGGTAATGCGGTGGCCACGGTGGTGGTGTCGCGCTGGGAAGGCGCGCTGGACCGTGACCGCCTGAAGCTGGCGCTGGACGGCCGCGAGAGCGAGCTGCCGCCGCCGGTCGATGCCGTGCCGGAGGCTCTGCCCGCCAAGGGCTGACACAGGTGTGTGGTACCGCGGGGCCGATCACGAAAGTGGTACGGCCCCGCGGCGTTTCAAGGCGTCCCACGGCTGTCACGGGAGGCGCCGAAGCTGGTCTCGCGGTACCGTCGCATACGGCACAGGATTGTGCGGTCGCAGCATGCCTGCGACAGGATAGCGACAGGTCCAGACGCTCCAACGGGGGTATCATCCCCTGTCCCTTCTGCCCATTCATGTAACCCACATCGATGTCCAACGAAGATTTCAAACAGGCCGCCCTCGATTACCACCGGATGTCTCCGCCCGGCAAGATCAAGGTTTCCGCTACCAAGCCCATGCTGACGCAGCGCGACCTGTCGCTGGCGTATTCGCCGGGCGTGGCGTACGCCTGTGAAGCGATCAAGGCCGACCCGCAGCAGGCCAGCGAGCTGACCGCGCGCGGCAACCTGGTGGCGGTGATCTCCAACGGCACCGCGGTGCTGGGCCTGGGCAACATCGGCGCGCTGGCCGGCAAGCCGGTGATGGAAGGCAAGGGCGTGCTGTTCCAGAAGTTCGCCGGCATCGATGTGTTCGACATCGAAGTGGATGAAACCGACCCGGACAAGCTGGTCGACATCATCGCCTCGCTGGAGCCGACCTTCGGCGGCATCAACCTGGAAGACATCAAGGCTCCGGAATGCTTTGTGGTCGAGCGCAAGCTGCGCGAGCGCATGAAGATCCCGGTGTTCCATGACGACCAGCACGGCACGGCGATCATCGTCGGCGCAGCGGTGCTCAACGCCATGGCGATCACCGGCAAGAAGATCGAGGACGTGAAGCTGGCGACCACGGGCATGGGCGCCGCCGGCATTTCCTGCGTGAACATGCTGGTGCAGCTGGGCCTGAAGCCGGAGAACATCCTGGCCTTCGACCGCGAGGGCGTGATCCATACCGGTCGTACCGACCTGGATCCGGAAAAGCAGCGCTATGCGCGCGACACCGACAAGCGCACCCTGGCCGAGATCGTCGACGGCGCGGACATCTTCCTGGGCCTGTCGGCCCCGGGCATCCTGACCGCCGAGATGGTCAAGACCATGGCGCCGGACCCGGTGATCTTCGCACTGGCCAACCCGACTCCGGAAATCATGCCGGAGGTGGCGCGCGCCGCGCGTCCGGACGCGATCATCGGCACCGGCCGTTCGGACTACCCGAACCAGGTCAACAATGTGCTGTGCTTCCCGTACCTGTTCCGCGGTGCGCTGGACGTGGGCGCGACCGCCATCAACGAGGAAATGAAGATCGCCTGCGTGCGCGCCATCGCCGCGCTGGCACGCCGTGCCGCCACCGACATGGGCTCGGCCTACGGCGGCGAGACCCCGAGCTTCGGCCGTGAATACCTGATCCCGCGCCCGTTCGACCGCCGCCTGCTGGTGGAGCTGTCGGCCGCTGTGGCCCAGGCCGCGATGGACTCGGGCGTGGCCTCGCGCCCGATCGAGGACATGGGCGCCTACCGCGACAAGCTGGCCCAGTTCGTCTACCGCACCAGCCTGATGATGAAGCCGGTCTACGACCGCGCGCGCAGCGACAAGCAGCGCGTTGTGTACGCCGAAGGTGAAGAGGAAGTGGTGCTGCAGGCGGTGCAGAACGTGGTCGACGACGGCCTGGCGCACCCGATCCTGATCGGTCGCCCGGAAGTGATCGAATCACGCATCGAACGCCTCGGCCTGCGCCTGAAGATCGGCGAGAACGTTGAAGTCACCAACATCAACGACGACCCGCGCTTCAACGAATACTGGCAGTACTACCACGGCCTGACCGGTCGTCGTGGCGTGACCGTGGCCGCGGCGAAGAACCTGATGCGTTCGCGCCCGACCCTGATCGCGGCGGTGATGGTGGCCCGTGGCGAAGCCGATGCGATGCTGACCGGCATCGTCGGCCGCTTCCACAAGAAGCTGGGTTACGTGCGCAGCGTGCTGCCGCTGGAGCCGAAGGTCACCTCGACCTCGGCGATGACCGGCGTGATCAACCAGCAGGGCGTGTTCTTCTTCGTGGACACCCACGTGCAGGAAGACCCGACCGCCGAGCAGCTGTGCGAAGCGACCCTGCAGGCGGCCTACCGCATGAAGCTGTTCGGCATCGAGCCGAAGGTGGCGCTGCTGTCGCACTCCAACTTCGGCAGCCATGATTCGAAGGACGCGCTGAAGATGCGCCAGGTGCGTGAGCTGCTGCTCAAGCGCAACCCGCGTCTGAACGTGGACGGTGAAATGCAGGGCGACACCGCGTGGGACGAAGCGCTGCGCCAGAAGCTGCTGCCGGGCTCGACCCTGCAGGGCCGCGCCAACCTGTTCGTGCTGCCGAATCTGGAAGCGGCCAACATCGCCTACAACCTGGTGCGCGTGTTCACCGACGGCGTGGCGATCGGCCCGATCCTGATGGGCGTGAACAAGCCGGTGCACATCCTGACCACCAGCGCGACCTCGCGCCGGATCCTGAACATGACCGCGATCGCCGCGGTCGATGCGCAGATCCGCAAGCAGATCGAAGCGGAGAAGAAGGCCTGAGGCCTTCTTCCCGATTCGATCTGCAGAAACGCGCCCCACGGGGCGCGTTTCTGTTTCCGCGCAGCGGAAACGGGTAGAGGCGACTGTTAGTCGACTGCTCTTGATTCGGACGCCGAAAACCCCGCGCGATCGCGCGATAGTCGACTAACAGTCGACTCTACCGGTCCCAACGCCGGTCCCAACGCCGGTCCCAACGCCGGTCCCAACGCCGGTCCCGATGCCGATGCCATCGCTGCCACACACGCTACGCAACCCGGTCATTTCCCTGCAACGCCGTTGCGGCCCAATACGCCCACGCGGCCCGGCCGTGGGAAGGGACCGGACCGGCCTTCCCACCCTGGGCCCGACCACCTCCCCATCGGCGAAAGTGTCATGCGCAATCGAGTGACGCGGCGGTATTTCCAGCAGCTTTTCGCGCTGTACGCAGGTTTCGTGCAGTCGCGCTGAGGCAGCGATGCGGTAGCGCCGGGCAATGCCCGGCGAATGCGTGGTGCCTGGGCGTCAGTGCCGCTTGCCGCGGCGTGCCGGGGCCGGCGGTGGTGCATCCGAACGCGGCTTGGCGTACTGCGACCACAATGCCGGGAGTGCCTTTCCGGTGTGCTTCTGCCACAGCGCAGGCGTATAGCGGCCATCACGCAGGGCCTTGTCCAGCGCCAGCACCAGGCCGGGATGCTCGCTCTCCGCCCACTTCAGGAAGGCGCCGGTCACCCGGTAGCCACTGTCGACGTTCTGCCCCTTCTCGACCTTGACCGGCAACGCCCAGCCGGCGGCGGCGTTGTCCATGCCATAGCGGTCGCGTGCGTAGTCGGCGATGCCTTCCACCAGCCAGCCCGGTACCCGTGCATCGCCGTAGCCGGGATAGCCCTGCACGATGTGCATCGCCTCGTGGGTGACCAGGTCGATGTCGTTCGGATGCTGCGCCAACCAGCCGGGATTGATGGTGATGGTTGCGGCCTGGTCCTTGTCGCCGACGAAGGCGATGCCGGTGTAGGCCGGATCGATCACGATGCGCACCCTCGACGGCGCGGTGGGATGGAAGTCAGCCCGCTCGCGCAGGTAGGCGAAGAAGAACGTATCGATCACCCGCTTGCGCTGCGGCGCCGACAGGGCGCCACGCGCGTCCTGGTAGTTCAGTGTCACGCCGTCGCGGGTCAGCTGCGTATCGAACGCCTGGGTCTGGCCGAAGCTGGAGAAGGACAGGGCAACAAGGGCCAGGGGCAGAAGACGGTAGCGCATGCGGCTCATTGTACGGTGCCGACCGCCAGCAGTTCGATCTCCGCCAGTGGCAGCCGCCCTGGGGCTGCCAAGCGCAGGCGGTACTCGCTGTAGCGACCGGGTTTGGCGATGCGGAACGGACGGGTCTGGCGGGCAGATTCGAAGTCTTCGCCACTGCGCTGGTCGAGCACGGTCCAGCTGCCGCTGCCATTGCGCGCCTCCAGCGTCCATTCACCGCCACGGATGCGGCCGTCACCACTGGTCAGCGTGTACATCGTCGCGGTGCCGTCGGCCAGGCCGGTCAGCGCGATGGCCGCGCCGCCGCCGAGGCCCACCGTCGTGGCCGCATCGTCATCGACAAGTGCCGCAAGGTCACGGCCATCGGCCAGCGTGGCCTTCGCGCCGCTGCCCAGCAGGTCGTGCAGCATCTGTGGGCGCTGGCCACGGGCAGTCAGCGAGCGCGGCACGTCATCCACGCCGCTGCCCCAGCGCGAAGGTTGCGGGCCCATCACGAAGTCCAGGGTCGCACCCTTGGCGATCAGCTCGTGCGGCACCCAGGTCTTGGTCCAGGGCTGGCCGTTGATCTTCAGCGACTGCACGTAGACGTTCTCACGCGAGTTGTTGGCCGCGTTCACGGTCAGCACGGCACCGCCCTGCAGTTCCACCCGTGCATGCTCAAATGCCGGCGAGCCGATCACATACTCCGGGGCGCCCATGCGCAATGGGTACAGGCCCAGCGAGGCCAGCACGTACCAGGCCGAGGTCTCGCCGTTGTCCTCGTCACCGGGATAGCCCTGGCCGATCTCACTGCCCACGTACAGCCGCGACAGGATCTCGCGCACGTGCTGCTGGGTCTTCCACGGCTGCCCGGCGTACAGGTACATCCACGGGATGTGGTGCGCCGGCTGGTTGCTGTGCGCGTACATGCCCATGCGCACGTCGCGCGCTTCGGTCATTTCATGGATGGTGCCGCCGTAGGAGCCGGCGAACGCCGCGTCGGCGGTTTCCGGTGTGGCGAAGAAGGTGTCGAGCTTGGCAGCCAGCTTGTCGCGGCCACCGTACAGGGCGGCCAAGCCTTCACCGTCGTGGGCGGCGGTGAAGGCGAAGGTCCAGCCATTGGATTCGGTGTAGTCGTGGCCCCACACGCGCGGGTCGTAATCCTTGGCATCCACGCGCCAGCGGCCGTCGGCCGTGCGGCCCTGGAAGAAGCCTGCCGCCGCATCGAACATCGTCGCGTAGCTGGCGGCGCGGTGGCGGAAGTAGTCGGCCTCGGTGCTGTAGCGTTCGCGTGCGGCGGGCGAGGTTGCGCGCTTGGCCAGGGCGTCGGCCATGTTGGCGATGCCGAAGTCGTTGAGCGCGCCTTCCATCGTCCACGACATGCCCTCGTGCACGTCGGCGCTGGCGTAGCCGCGGAAGGTCGAGCGGTCCATGCCCTTGCGGCCGACATGGCGGTCCGGCGGTACCACGGTCGCGTTCTTCACTGCGGCGGCGTAGGCTTCGGCCGGATCAAAGCCACCGATGCCTTTCAGCCACGCATCGGCAAACGCCACATCCGAACTGGTGCCGACCATCAGGTCGGCGTAGCCCGGCGACGACCAGCGTGCGATCCAGCCACCCGCGCGGTACTGCTCGATGAAGCCCTGAACCATCTGGCCGGCATCGGCGGGCGTGAACAGCGCGTAGGCCGGCCAGGTGGTGCGGAAGGTGTCCCAGAAACCGTTGTTGACGAATACCTTGCCATCGCGCACGGCGGCAAAGGTGCGGGTCGCGCTGCCATCGGTGTTGTCGTCGCTGGCGCTGGCCTGGTTGGCGTAGCGCCAGTCGGGTGCAGCCGCGCTGCCCACGTTCTCGTGGCCGGAGTTGGGGTACAGGTACAGCCGGTACAGGCTGGAGTACAGCGTGGTCTTCTGGTCGTCGCTGGCCGTGCCGATATCGAAGCGGGCCAGGCGCGCATCCCACGCATCCTGCGCGCGGCCGGCCACGCTCTCCAGCGTGTCGGCAGCAGCGATTTCCAGCGCCAGGTTATGTCGTGCCTGCTCCACCGAGATCAGCGACGTGGCGATGCGCATGGTCACCTGCCGCTGGCTGCCGGCCTCGAACTTGATGTAGCCCGTCGGGCGGCCGGTGTCGATGCGACCGCTGCTGCGCCAGGGTTTGTCGAAGCTGGCGACCACGTACATGCGGCTGGCACCGTTGGACAGGCCGCTGCGCGTGTCGGTGTAGCCGGACAGCGTCTGCGTGGCGGCGTCCAGGGTCAGGCCGCCATGTGCATCGACGTTGTCGAACAGCAGGTTGGCGTCGCCGCCCTCGGGGAAATCAAAGCGGAAAAGCGCGGCATGGTCGGTCGGCGCGATCGATGCCGCGACGCCGTTGTCGAAGCGCACGTCGTATCGGTAGGGGCGGGCGCTCTCGTGGGTGCGGTCGAACGACAGCGCGCGCTTGCGGCGGTCGGCCTCGGGTACGCCGCGGCTGGCCGAGGGCATCACCTGGAAGGTCTGGCGGTCGCCCATCCACGGGCTGGGCTGGTGGCTCAGCGCGAGCGCCTGCAGCTGCGGACGGTTCTGCGCATCGTTCTGCTCGTTCCAGCGGTACAGCCAGTTCAGCGCACCGGCATCGGTCACCGGGGTCCAGAAATTGAACCCGTGCGGCACCGCCGTGGCCGGGAAATTGTTGCCGCGCGAGAAGGTGCCGTTGGCCTGGGTGCCACGGGTGGTCAGCACCCAGTCGGAGACGCGCTGCGGTCGCTGTCGCGGCTGAGCATCCAGGCGTACGTCGTCGATCCAGCCGGACACTGGCGCACCATCGGCGCTGGCCACCTCCAGTTCGATCGCCACTACGCGGCGACCCTTCAGCGCGGGCACGTCGCCCAGTCGTACCGCCTTGCGCGCCCACTGCTGCGGGTACAGCGTCTTCGAATCGCCCTGCGCGCGTGCGCCGATCGCCACGCCGTGCTGGTCGCGTGCCGCACCGGCCGACACGCGGCTGCCATCGTCCAGCCGCAGGTCCAGCGAGACATAGGTCGAGGCCACGCTGTCCTTGCCGACGATTTCCGGCAGCACCAGCCACGACAGGGTGGTATCGGCCTCGATCGGCAGGTCGGTCTTGAACAGTTCGCGCCGCGCGTTGCCCCCTGCACTGCTGTAGCGAAGGGCATGCAGCCCGCTGTAGCCGGCGTTGCGCTTGGCGGTGTAAGGCGCGGCCGGACCGTTGCCGATGCTCACCTGCAGCGCGCCAGCGGCCTGCGCCGGTGCAGGTTCGCCGGGTTCGAACGAGGTCTGCAGTCCCTGTGCCAGCACCGGCATCGCAGTGGTTGCACAGGCCAGGGCCAGGGCAAGCGGAAGCAGGGCGCGGCGTGGATCGGACAGGGTCATGCAGGGGTCTCCCGGAAGGGCAGGCGGCGGGCAGAACCCGCATCGGCGGACACCACGGACAGCAACGCTCCGCCCGCCGGGATGGCAGTGGAAGAGACGATGCCGGTCCGGCGGGGGCGGGCCATGCGATCGGGTCGATTGGACGGGTCGCTGCACGACCCGGGCCCGATCCTGCAACAGCGGCAGCGACCTGACAAGTGCCATTTAGTTCGATCCAAATGCAGGAAATATCGCGGTCAGCCGTTTTTCGGCGTGAACCTGCGGGATTGGCCGGGCAATTCCCGTCGATGGCCCGTCTCGCGGTGCCAGCCAATGGCATGGGGAATCGCCCCTGCGCGCCCAAAGACCTGTCGTGGCGCCATGTCCGGGCGGCCCGGATGCTAGAATCACAGGCCTCGCAACCCGTTCATCGACATCTGCCATGAGCCATACCGCCACCGCGCCCGCCAACGCCGAGAAGCGCTACACCGTGCACCGCAGCGATCTTCCGCTGAGCTGCCCGACCCCGGAAATGGCGCTGTGGAACTCGCATCCGCGCGTGTACCTGCCGATCGAAGACGAGCCCAATGGCGAAGCGCAGTGCCCGTACTGCGGTTCCGTGTTCGTGCTGGCCGACTAAGCGGCTGCCCCCTCGATGCGCCGATTGACCGTGGTGCAGTTGCTGCCGGCGCTGCACTCCGGCGGCGTCGAGCGCTCGACCCTGGAAATCGCTGCGGCCCTGGTCGCCGCCGGCCATCGCGCGCTGGTAGTGTCGGCCGGCGGCCGGCTGGTACAGCCGCTGCTCGATAGCGGTGCCGAGCACCTCACTCTGGACATCGGCCGAAAGTCGCTGCTGACCCTGCGCCATCTGCCGACCCTGCGCCGCCTGTTTGCCGAGGTGGGCGCGGACATCGTGCATGCCCGCTCGCGGCTGCCGGCCTGGCTGGGGCTGTACGCGATCCGCGCCCTGCCCGCCGCGCAGCGCCCGCACTGGGTGACCACCGTGCACGGGCTGAATTCGCCCAGCCGCTACAGCGCGGTGATGACCAGCGGTGAACGCGTGATCTGCGTGTCCAACACCGTGCGCGAATACGTGCAGCGGCACTACCCGACCGTGCCCGAACAGACGCTGCAGGTGATCCCGCGTGGCGTCGACGTCGCCCAGTTCCCGCGGGTGGCGCGCGCCGACCGCCGGCCGCGTCTGGCGCTGGCAGCCGATTACCCGTGGCTGGCGCAGGTGGATGGCCCGCTGCTGCTGTTGCCGGGGCGGGGCACCCGCCTGAAGGGCCATGCACATGCGCTGCAGCTGCTGGCCGACGTGCGCGCCGCGGGTGTGCCGGCGCAGCTGTGGATGCTGGGCACCGATGAACCCGGTCGTGAAGCCTACGTGGCCGACCTGCGCCGGCAGGCCGCTGCCTTGGGCGTGACCGACGCCGTGCAGATCAGCACGCCAACCGCGCGCATCGCTCAGGCCTACGCGGCCAGCGATCTGGTACTGCAGCTGTCGGACAAGCCCGAAGCGTTCGGCCGCACCGTGGTCGAGGCGCTGTCGGTGGGCCGCCCGGTGCTGGGCTGGGACCACGGTGGCGTCGGCGAACTGCTGCGGCAGCTGCAACCCGCAGGTGCCGTGCCGCTGGGCGATGCGCACGCATTGGGTGAACGCGCGCTGGCCCTGCTGGCGCAGCCGCCGTCCTTGCCGACCCGCATCCCGTTTACCCTGCAGGCCATGCAGCGCGATACCCTCCGCCTCTATGCCGACCTCGCCGGCTGACCCTGCCGTCATCGTGCGCGACGACCGCGCCGGACGCTGGGCGCCCTGGTGGGTGCTGGCATACGTGGCGATGTGGCCGTTGCCGGGCATCGCCGAAACCATTCTCGGTCTTGGCGCGGTCTACGCCGCCGCGCGCATGGTCATGCGCCGACTGCAGCGTCGTCCGCATCTGTTGAGCACGGCAGCCTGGGCACTGACCTCGATCCTGTTCCTCGGCTACTGGCTGCCGCAGGCGTTTTCCGCGTTCGATGCGATCGATCCGGCGGCGTCGTGGACCAAAGCGGCCGCCGGTCTGCGCTACCTGCCCTTCATGTGGCTGGTGGCGATCGCGGTGGCCACACCGGAACGGCGACGGCTGACCTTCGGTGGCCTGGCGCTGATCACTGGCGCCTGGACGCTGGATGCACTGGTGCAGGCCGTGGCCGGTACCAGCCCATGGTTCTGGTCACTGGAACAGCTGAAGCTGGCAGTGAGCGGCCATGCACTGTGCCCGGCCGACGAGGCCGCCGTGGCCGACCGGCTCAGTGGCGCGCTGGGACCCTGCAACCTGAAGTTCGGCCAGGTGCTGGCCAGCCTGTCGCCGTTCCTGTTGCTGCCCGTGGCGCGCCGCTTCGGCAACGTCGGCTGGCTGCTTGCGGCTGCTGCGCTGGGCAGCGTGCTGCTGCTGGCCGGTTCGCGGGCCTCGTGGATCACCTTCGCGCTGGTGCTGGCCTACAGCGGCGTGCGCCAGTTCGGCTGGAAACGGCTGGCCGTGCTGGCGCTGGTGGCGGTGCTCGGCGCGGGCGCGCTGACCGCCAGCGTGCCACAGCTGCGCGAACGCTTCGCACGCACGGCGATGGCCTGGGATGACGGCGAGCGGAGTGTCGACCAGGCATTGTCCGGGCGCGCGCGGATCTGGGAAGCCGCGGCGTGCATGATCGAGGAACACCCGATCAACGGTGTGGGCGCACGTGGCTTCCGCGACGCCTATCCGGCCTGCGTGGCCGATGAAGGCCCCGCGGTGTGGGGCACTGCCCCTGCGCTGCACGCCCACCAGATCGTGCTGGAAATCCTGGCCGAAACCGGTGTGCTCGGCCTGCTGCTGTGGTTGGCGGCGGTGGCCCAGGCCTGGCGGGCCTGGCGTTATGCGCCGGCGGCTGCGCGTGATCGCGCCCGCCCGGCGATGCTGGCGCTGGCGGTGACCGTGTTTCCGCTCAACACCCACCTGGCCTTCTATTCGGCGTTCTGGGGCGGCCTGACCGTGCTGCTGGCCGCACTGTTCGCCGGCAGCCTGCTGGCGCGGGACGCGGATGACACACCGACGGAGACGTAACGGCACATCCACGCATGGCGTGGCCCTAGCGCCCGTGCCAATCGAACATTGCCAGGGTGAATCCACGCCATGCGTGGATGACGCACCCCGGTCCCACCGTTACTTGTAGAAATCGCTCCGCCCACCCGGCTGCCGCTTGAAGCGGCGGTGGATCCACAGGTACTGGTCGGGGGCCTCGCGCACCATCTCTTCGATGGCCTGGTTGACCCGCGTGGTATCGGCTTCCACATCCTCGCTGGGGAAATTCTCCAGCGGTGCACCGATCTTCAGGAAGTACTTCCCGCCTTCGCGGCGATGGAAATACGGGATCACCGCGCAGCCGGTCATCCGCGCCAGCTGGTGGGTGGCGGTGATGGTTGACGCCGTGTGCCCGAAGAACGGCACGAACACGGTGTCCTTGCCGCGCATGTCCTGGTCCGGCGCATACCAGAGGAACCCGCCCTTTTTCAGGTGGCGCACGGTGGCACGGATGTCCTCGTTGGCGAACATCGCCTTGGCATAGCGCAGGCGACCGAACTTCACCGCCCACTCGTACACCGGGTTCTTGTGCTTGCGGTACATGCCCGAAAGATCAACGTGGTCGCACAGCAGGCGGCCGCACATTTCCAGGGTCATGAAGTGACCCGACACCAGCAGCACGCCACGGCCCTCGGCCTGCATCTGCCGCAGGTGTTCCAGCCCTTCGATCTGCACCTGCGGGCGGATGCTGTCGATGCTGCCCCACCAGGCGCGGATGCACTCGAACACGCCCACGCCCAGCGCATCGAAGCTGTCGCGCACCAGGCGCTGGCGCCAGGCCTCGTCCTTTTCGGGGAAGCACAGCTGCAGGTTGACCTCGGCGGCGCGGCGGCGGCTGCCCAGCAGGCGCCAGGTGATCCAGCCAACGCCCCGGCCCAGCGCGCGCTGCAGCATCCATGGCAGGCGGGCGATGGCGAAGGCGCCGAACATGGCGGCGAACATCGGCCAGTTGCGGGGATCGCGCAGCGACGGGCGGACGGCAGTGGTGGCATCGGACATTGCCCCATTCTACCAAGGCGGCCGCGTGTCTTTCCCGGGGGGCTCCCGTATCCTTGCCGCATGCGTAAAGACCCTGTCGAATGGATCCTGCGCGGCCTGTACTCGGTCGTGCTCTACATCCTGCTGCCGATCACCGTGTACCACCTGGTCTGGCGCGGCTTCCGGGTCCGTGAATACTTCCGGCGCTGGGACGAACGTTACGCCTCCTATCCGCAGCCGACCGGGCAGCCCCGGGTCTGGCTGCACGCGGTTTCGGTGGGCGAGGTCAACGCCGCCGCGCCGCTGGTGAACGCCCTGCGCAAGCAGCGCCCGGACATCCGCTGGGTCATCACCACCATCACCCCGACCGGTTCTGAGCGGGTACGTGCGCTGTGGGGCGACGCGCTGGACCATGTCTACCTGCCGTATGACGTGCCCGGCAGCGTCAACCGCTTCCTCGGCCACTTCCAGCCCAGCCTTGCGCTGATCCTGGAAACCGAACTGTGGCCGAACATGCTGTTCGGCTGCCGTGGCCGTGGCATTCCGGTCTATATCCTCAACGCACGGCTGTCGGCACGTTCGCTGCGTGGCTACCGGCTGCTGGCGGCGCTGATCCGCCGCGCGCTGCGCACGGTGACCTGCGTGGCCGCGCAGTCGCAGGACGATGCCGACCGTTTCGTGCAGCTGGGCGCTGCGCCCGAGCAGGTGCAGGCGCTGGGCAACCTGAAGTTCGACATCGCCACGCCGGAGGTTCAGGACTTCGTCGAGCAGTTCCATGCCCGGGTGCCCGTCGGGCGAGCGGTGTGGATCGCCGCCAGCACCCATGATGGCGAGGAGCAGGCGGTGATCGACCTGCACCGGCGGCTGCGCCAGCAGCATCCGGATCTGTTGCTGTTGTGGGCGCCGCGCCACCCGGAGCGTTTCCCGAAGGTGGAGGCACTGGTGCGCGAGCAGGGCTGGAACGTGGCGACGAGGCGCGCGAAGCAGTGGCCGGACACGGACACCGACGTGTTCGTCATCGACACCCTGGGCGAGCTGATGCCGTTCTATGCGTGTGCGCAGGTGGCGTTCGTCGGTGGCAGCCTGCAGCCCATCGGCGGCCACAACCTGCTGGAGCCGGCAGCCATGGGTACCGCCGCGGTGACTGGTCCGCACCTGCACAACTTCTCCGAGATATCACGGCGCATGCGCGAAGCCGGGGCCCTGCTGATCGGCGAGAACGCGCAGGCGGTCGGCGACCTGCTGCAGCACCTGCTGGATGACCCGCAGGCACGCGAGGACATGGCGCGCGCGGGCTGCACCTTGGTCAGCAACGGCCGCGGCGCATTGCAGCGCACGCTGGCCCTGGTGGCACCGCATCTGCCGCCGCCCCGCAGCTGAGTCCACGGGCCGCACAAGCCTGCGGTCAAGCCGTCGACTGACGTGATCGACTGCATCAATTCTGCTTAGCGAGCGTATTCCTGTCGCGACAGGACCGGGCGCGCGCCATCAAGCGTGTCTGCGGTCACACCGCGGCGTGCGCGGCACCGAATCTGATACCGCCCCTTGGCGCAGGCTGCCAGCCTGCTGTCGACCGCGCTTGGACGGATATCAAGGGAGCTTGCGATGGATGGCGACAGCAGGCCGGAGGGCATCGATGATGTCCGGCCCGGCATGGATCATCTTGCGGTGGTGGCGCTGACCCTGCTGTTGGGGAGCAATGTGATCGCGCTGGTCGGCCAGCACACGGCGGCCGAGGCCGGGCCGGCCATCGTGCTGAGCCTGTTGCTGGCCGCGCTGGGTGCGATGCCGCTGCTGTATTGCCTGCATGCCCTGAGCCGGCAGCTGCCGGCTGCCGATGGCCTGCACGGAGTGTTGCGGGCGCGCTGGGGCCGGGTATCCGCCGGTCTGCTCGGCGGCGCGCTGCTGTTGGAACTGGTGGCGACCCTGGGGGGCGTGGCGCAGTCCCTGGCCCGTCATCTGCGCGCGCTGCTCGCCTGTTGCGACATCGATGCGGGCATCGCGGTGCCGGATCCGCTGATGGCCAGCCTCGCACTGCTTCTGATCGGTGTGGTCGGGTGGCTGCCGCCACGAGGTGCGGCTCTGGCGGCGTGTGCGCTGCTGACGGTGAAGCTCGGCACCGGTCTGCTGCTGGTGGCGCTGGCAGCCCGCCACGTGCAGTACGCGCATTGGATTCCCTGGCTGCCGGAGGCAACGGCACCCTATCGCTTCGGGCCCGGCGGGGTACTGGCAGCGAGCGTGCCGCTGCTGGGGGTGTTCGCCACCGTTGGCCTGGCACTTGGGTTTCCTGGCATGGACGGGCAGGCGAGGGCGCGACAGTCGCTGCTGCTGGCGGGTGTGCTGCTGCTGGCCATGCTGTTGCTGATCGTGGTTGCTGCCTTGCAGGCAGGTCTGGTCGAGTTCCCGGCATTGGGCAGCACGCGACCGCTGTCGGTAGCGCTTCAACAGCACCCGCAACTGCATTGGATGATGCCGTTGCTGCCGCTGGCCGGCGCAGCCGGATTGGCCGCGCTGCTGCTGGTCCTGCTGCGGGTGGCCATGTGCCTGGCGATGCAGCTGTGGACCGCGCTCCGCGAAGAAGCATTCGGCATGCGTGCGCGGACGGTGCCGGTCGCGTTGGTCCTGTCAGCGGCGCTGCTGGCGTTGGGCGTTCCTGTGGGCATCCTGCCGGTGCTGCCCGGCCCGGTCGTGCTGCTGGTGATGGTGGCCCTGTGCCTGGCCGTACTGCGCGGACAGTCACCGGTGGCAGGTGCCCGCGCGGTGCTGGCGCTTGTGGCCGCCGCACTCTGCCTGTTGGCTGCCGTGGCGCGGGTGCTGGCGTGGCCCGGCTGAGGGCCGTGCAGCGCCCACGAAAAAAGCCACCCTTGCGGGTGGCTTCTTCGTTGCCGGCAGGCTGACGACTCAGTGCGTGGTCGTGGCCGGGTTGCCCGCGTCCTGGGTCAGCAGGCGGTTGATGTCCTGCAGCTCGGCCACGTCCAGCGCACCCAGCGACTGGCTCAGCAGGAGGCGGTTCTGCAGGAAAGTGTAGCGTGCCTGGGCGTAGTCCAGCTGCGCCGAGAACAGGATGCGCTGGTTCTGGATCACGTCCAGCACGGTACGGGTACCGACTTCCAGGCCGACCTGCGAGGCGTCGTAGGCGCTCTGTGCCGAGACCACCGCCAGGCGGCGCGCTTCCACTTCGCTGATGCCCTGTACCAGGGTCTGGTAGGCATTGCGGGTGTTGCGGTCCAGGGCACGCTTCTGCTGCTCGTAGCCGTCCTGGGCGATGTCACGCTGGGCCAACGCCTGGCGCACGCCGGACTGGGTGGCACCGCCGGCGAAGATCGGCACGCTCAGGGTCAGGCCGATGCTGTTGGTGCGTGCATCCGGCGACAGCGAGCCGGCACCGGTGCTGTCACCCCAGGTGGCGGACTTGCCCCAGCTTCCGCCCAGCGACAGGGTGGGGTAATGACCACCCCGGGCGGCCTGCACGCCGGCTTCGGCCGCGCTGACCTTCAGTTCCTGCGCCTTCAGCGCCGGATTCTGGGTGGTGGCCTGGTGCACCAGCTCGTCGATGTTGCCGCGGTTGGCCGGCACTTCCGGACGGAAGTCGGCCGGCAGGCCGCGCAGGTTGACCACCGGCTGGCCGGTCAGTTCGGTCAGGGCCTGGTAGTTATCGGCCAGGGTGTTCTGCGCCACGATGGTGTTGGCGCGTGCCTGGTCGTACTGGGCGCGGGCTTCGTGCACGTCGGTGATCGGCGCCAGGCCCACTTCCAGGCGCTTGTCGGCGAAGTCGAACTGCTTCTTCGCGGCCGCTTCATTGGTCTGTGCGGCGTTCAGCGATTCGATCGCCACCAGCACGTTGAAGTAAGCCGCCGAGGTGCGCACGATCAGGCTGTCGTTGGCCGAATCGAGGGTGAAATCCGCCGCCTTGCTCAGCTCACGCTGCGAGCGCAGGTTGTTGATCTGGGTCCAGTTGAACAGCGTCTGGCTGCCATCGATCGTGTAGGTGCGGCGCTTGCTGGTGAAGGAGCCCGAATTGGCATCGGCGTTGGGCTCGCTGCGGGTGCGGTTCAGCGTGGCCTGGCCGTTGATCTGCGGCAGCAGGGCGGCGCGCGCCTGCACGGCACCTTCCTTGTCGACCAGCCGGGTCGATTCGGCGGCGGACAGCTGCGGATCGCCGTTGCGCGCCATCTCGTAGACCTGCAGCAGGTCGGCGGCATGGGCGGACAACGGCAGCAGGGCAGTGGCCAGCGCAACAGCGAGGGATCGGCGGATCATTGCGGCTTCCTTGGACTCAGAGGTGGAACTGGGGTGCCGGGGCGGCACCGCGCAGGTAATCGATATCGGTCTCGAACAGGGATTCGGTGCTGCCGTCGGCCTTGACCAGCAGGGCCTCCATCGCCGGCGAGCGGCCGTGGATCACGAACAGGCGACCCCCCGGACGCAGCCACGAGGCGAACTGTGACGGCACCACGTCGACGGCACCAGTGACACAGATCACGTCAAAGCGGCGTTCGGTCTGCCAGGAGAGGGCGTCGGCCACGTCCACGCGGACGTTGGTGCCCAGGCCGGAGGCGTCCAGGCGGGCACGCGCGGCGGCGGCCAGCTCCGGGTCGATCTCCAGGCTCAGCACGTCGCGCGCCAGCGCGCCGATGCAGGCGGACAGGAAGCCGCTGCCGGTGCCGATTTCCAGCACTTCGTCACCCGGCTGCAGATCCAGTGCCTGCAGGGTACGGCCCTCGATGACCGGCTTCATCATCTTCTGCCCGTTGCCGATCGGCAGTTCGACATCGGCGTAGGCCAGCGCACGGTGTGCATCGGCGACAAAGGCCTCGCGCGGCAGGCGGGCCAGGACGTCGAGCACCTTGATGTCCAGCACGTCCCAGGGACGGATCTGCTGTTCCACCATCAGTTCGCGGGCGTGGGCGTAATCAATCGTCATGAGGTTCAAATCCAGCGCAGTGGGCCGGCCATTTTACCGGTGCCGGAGGCCGGCGGCGCGCCCAGAGCATCAGCTGCCGGGGGGCCGGGGTCGCAGTGCCGGAAGTCATCGCGACCTCCGGTTCATTCAGGTTTGCCGTTTCAGCCGGTTCCCGCCCCTCGTGGCGCATAGGCGCGCAGGAAGAAGTCGATGCTGGCGGTCACATGGGCAAGAGGATCGCATTCCACCGGTGACAGTGGCATTCCGCACATCATATGCATGTGCACTTCGCCCTTCACCAGGGTCAGGAACTGCTGGCCAGCCAGGGAGTAGTCGGGGATCGCCAGCTCGCCGCGTTCGCCACGGGCGCGCAGGAAGTCGGCCAGGGCCTCGCAGGTGCGTTCCGGACCGGCCCGCCAGAACAGCTCGCGCAGGCGTTCGTCGGTCTCCGGCGCCATCATCATGCGCTGGATCGAGATCGCCGCATCGGAGGTGATCAGCTCGAAGAAGGCCAGGCCGATGCCGATCAGCTGGTCGCGCAGCGGGCCGTCCGCGTCGGCCACGAACAGGGCGTCGGGCAGCATTTCAATGCACTTGGACTGCACGGCCTCGGAAAACAGGGTTTCCTTGTCGCCGAAGTGGCTGTACACGGTCAGCTTCGAGACGCCGGCCTGGGCGGCAATGGCGTCCATGCTCACGCCGGTATAGCCCTGTTCGATGAACAGGGCCTTGGCTGCTTCAAGGATCGCCGCGCGCTTGCCCAGATCCTTGGGGCGCCCGGGTCCGGCGGCCTTGGCAGCAGGCTTGGCCGACGGCTTGCGGGAAGTGGAAGAACTCATCGCAACAATACTAGACCAAGCGGTTCGATATTTATACTATACCGGCCGGTTTATTAAATCGGGCCGGCAGTCGCGGCTCCCCCTTGTTGCAACCCTGCGTTTTCAGGACGTTGACCGATGAAGATCGTGCGCTGGATGGGCGGTATGGTGTGGGTGGCTGCGCTGGCAGCCTGTTCGGGACAGGAGCAGGCGCCGCAGGCGGCCGTGCCGGTACTGGTGGTTCACCCCGGCGAACAGGCCGGTCAGGCGCCGGCGGCGTTCCCGGGTACCGTGCGTGCCCGCCAGGAAAGCCCGCTGTCGTTCCGCGTCGGCGGCAACCTGGTCAAGCGCCATGTCGATGCTGGCCAGCGGGTGAAGAAGGGCGACGTGCTGGCCGAACTGGACGTGGCCGACTTCGCGCTTCAGGCGCGTGCCTCGCAAGCCCAGCTGGCGGCGGCGGAAGCCGACCTGGTGCGCGCCCGTGACGATCTCAAGCGCTACCAGGTGCTGGCCGACCAGCAACTGGTCAGCCGCTCGCAGCTGGACCAGCAGTCCGCGGCGTTCAAGGCTGCGCAGGGCCAGGCCAATGCTGCCCGTGCCAACCTTGATGTGCTGCGCAACCAGGCCGACTACGCACAACTGCGCGCACCGGCCGATGGCGTGATCGCCAGCCGCGAGGCCGAGGCCGGGCAGGTGGTGTCCGCCGGGCAGACCATCTTCAACCTGGCCGCCGACGGTGGCCGCGAAGTGCTGATCGACCTGCCCGAAGCCACCATCCGCGACTACGCGGTGGGCCAGCCGGTCGAGGTGGAGCTGTGGAACCGCCCGGGCCAGCGCTTGCCGGGCACGATCCGTGAGATCGCCGCCGCCGCCGATCCGCAGGCACGCACTTATGCCACCCGCGTCAGCCTGGCCGCCGATGCGCTGGCCGATGTCGAACTGGGCCAGAGCGCGCGCGTCTACAGCAGCGCCGGCCGCCACGGCACCCTGCAGCTGCCGCTGGGCGCACTGCAGCGCGGTGCCAACGGTACCGCCAGCGTGTGGGTGGTCGATCCGGCCAACAGCACGCTGAAGGCTGCATCGGTCACCACCGGTGCCTATGGCAGCGAATCGGTGCCGGTGCTGTCGGGCGTCGGTGCCGGTGACTGGGTGGTCGCCGCCGGTGGCCACCTGCTGCGCGCCGGCCAACCGGTGATTGCGGTGGACCGGCAGAACCGCCCGGTGCTGAAGCCGGCCGCGCCGGCTGCCGCCGCCAAGGCCAAGGAGTAAGCCGGTGCGCCGCTTCAATCTTTCCGAATGGGCGCTGGCCAATCGTCCGCTGGTGTTGTTTGCGATGCTCGCCTTCGCCCTCATCGGCGCGTGGTCGTACAAGCACCTGGGCCAGTCCGAAGACCCGCCGTTCACCTTCAAGGCGATGGTGGTGCGCACGCTGTGGCCGGGCGCCACCGCCGAGCAGGTCTCTCGGCAGGTGACCGAGCCGATCGAGAAGGCGCTGATGAACACCGGCGAGTACGAGTTCATCCGCTCGTACTCGCGCCCGGGCGAATCGCAGGTCATCTTCATGGCCCGCGACAGCCTGCGTTCCAGGCAGATTCCTGACCTGTGGTACCAGGTGCGCAAGCGCGTGGGCGATATCCGCGCGACGCTGCCGCGTGAGATCGTCGGTCCGTTCTTCAACGACGAGTTCGGCGACACCTACGGCAACATCTACGCGCTGACCGGCAAAGGCTTCGACTACGCGGTGATGCGTGACTACGCCGACCGCATCCAGCTGGAACTGCAGCGCGTGCCCGACGTCGGCAAGATCGACCTGGTCGGCCTGCAGGACGAGAAGGTGTGGATCGAGCTGTCCAACACCCGGCTGGCCACGCTGGGCGTGTCGATGCAGCAGGTGCAGCAGGCACTGGCCGACCAGAATGCGGTGACCGGCACCAGCTTCTTCGAGACCGCCACCGATCGCGTGCAGCTGCGCGTGACCGGCCAGTTCAACGACATCGAAGCGATCCGCCAGTTCCCGATCCGCGCCGGTGACCGCACCGTGCACCTGGGCGACATCGCCGAGGTCAAGCGTGGCTTCGCCGATCCCGCGTCGCCGAAGATGCGCTTCATGGGTGAGGAGGCGATTGGCCTGGCGGTGGCGATGAAGGATGGCGGTGACATCCTCAAACTCGGCGCCAACCTGGATGCCGAGTTCGAGCGCCTGCAGAAGACCCTGCCGGCGGGCATGCAGCTGCGCAAGGTGTCCGACCAGCCGCAGTCGGTGGAAGAGTCGGTCGGCGAGTTCGTGCAGGTACTGACCGAGGCGGTGGTGATCGTGCTGCTGGTCAGCTTCTTCTCGCTGGGCCTGCGCACTGGCCTGGTGGTGGGCGTGACCATTCCGCTGGTGCTGGCGATGACGTTCTTCGTCATGCACTACTTCGACATCGGCCTGCACAAGATCTCGCTGGGTGCGCTGGTGCTGGCGCTGGGCCTGCTGGTGGACGATGCGATCATCGCGGTGGAGATGATGGCCACCAAGATGGAGCAGGGGTATGACCGCCTGCGCGCGGCCAGCTTTGCCTGGGAATCAACTGCGTTCCCGATGCTGACCGGTACCCTGATCACCGCGGCAGGCTTCCTGCCCATTGCAACGGCGGCATCGAGTACCGGTGAATACACCCGCTCGCTGTTCCAGGTGGTGACCATCGCGCTGGTGGTGTCGTGGATCGCAGCGGTGCTGTTCATCCCGTACCTGGGCGACAAGATGCTGCCGGACCTGTTCAATCCGCAGCCGCCGAAGCCGGGCAGCCTGCCTGCGCGCTGGCACGCCAAGCGCCAGCAGTGGGCCGACCGTTACCCGGCGCTGGCCAATCTGATCGCGCCGCCGCAGCACGGGCATGACCATGACCCGTACCAGCGCCCGTTCTATCGCAGCTTCCGCCGCTTCCTCGATACCTGCCTGCGCCATCGCTGGTGGGTAATCGCGGCGACCATCGCGTTGTTCATCGGTTCGCTGATGCTGTTCCGCTTCGTGCCGCAGCAGTTCTTCCCGGATTCGACCCGGCCGGAACTGATGGTGGACATCGAGCTGGCCGAGGGCGCGTCGCTGCGCTCGACCCAGGCCCAGGCCGAGAAGCTGGAGAAACTGCTGTCCAGCCGCGAGGGCATCGCCAACTATGTGTCCTACGTGGGCACCGGTTCGCCGCGCTTCTACCTGCCGCTGGACCAGCAGCTGCCAGCCACCAACTTCGCCCAGTTCGTGGTGCTGGCCAAGGACATCAAATCGCGCGAAAGCACCCGCGACTGGCTGCTGCAGGAGGTGATCCCGAAGTTCCCGGACGTGCAGATGCGCGTGACCCGCCTGGAGAACGGCCCGCCGGTCGGCTATCCGGTGCAGATGCGGATTTCCGGCGAGCACATCGAGAAGGTGCAGGCGATCGCACGCCAGGTCGAGGCCAAGGTGCGCGGGAACCCGCACGTGATGAACGTCAACCTGGACTGGAGTGAGCCGAGCAAGGTGGTGCGGCTGGTGATCGACCAGGAGCGTGCCCGCGCGCTGGGCGTAAGCAGCGCACAGGTCAGCCAGTTCCTGTCCAGTTCGCTGGCCGGGCAGTCGGTGAGCGTGTATCGCGAAGGCAACCGCCAGATCGAGATGCTGCTGCGTGGCCCGGCCGACGAGCGCAACCAGCTGGAGCTGCTGTCGAGCCTGTCGATGCCCACCACCAACGGCGGCAGCATCACGCTGTCGCAGGTGGCGACGATGGAGTACGGCTTCGAGGACGGCATCATCTGGCACCGCAACCGCCTGCCGACGGTGACCGTGCGCGCCGACATCAGCGATGGCATGCAGCCGCTGGACGTGGTGCACCAGATCCTGCCGACGCTGGACGGCATCCGTGCCGAGCTGCCCAGCGGCTACCTGCTGGAAACCGGCGGTACTGTGGAGGATTCGGCGCGAGGCCAGGACTCGATCAAGGCCGGCATGCCGCTGTTCCTGGTGGTGGTGGCCACGCTGCTGATGCTGCAGCTGCGCAGCTTCTCGCGCGCGGCGATGGTGCTGGTGACCGCGCCGTTGGGCATCATCGGTGCGACGTTGTTCCTGCTGCTGTTCCGCGCGCCATTCGGTTTCGTGGCACTGCTGGGCACGATTGCGCTGGCGGGCATGATCATGCGCAACTCGGTGATCCTGATCGACCAGATCCAGCAGGACATCGATGCCGGGCATGACCGTTGGCATTCGATCATCGACGCCACCGTGCGCCGCTTCCGCCCGATCGTGCTGACCGCGCTGGCGGCCGTGCTGGCGATGATTCCGCTGTCGCGCAGTGCGTTCTACGGCTCGATGGCGATCTCGATCATGGGCGGGCTGATCGTGGGCACGGTGCTGACCCTGGTGTTCCTGCCGGCGCTGTACGCGGCGTGGTTCCGGGTGAAGCCGGACGAAGCCGGGGCGTAATACCCGACCGGGGTCGGATCCCTTTCCCTCGGGGAAAGGGCTCTGGCCCCACCCATGCCGGTTGGTCCCTTCCCGGGGGGGCCGACCTTGGTGGGCACGGGGGCATCCCGCCACGCATGGCGTGGATCTACTTCAATTGCAGGCCGGTTCGCAGCACCGGTAGCAGCCACTCCAGAAATACCTGCACACGTTGCGCACGGTGCTGCCGATGCGGCTGCAGCAGGGTTACCGGCAACGGCTGCGCCACATGCTGCGGCATCACCTCCACCAACGCGCCTGACTGCAGTTCGACCTGCACGTCGTAACGCGGAATCTGCAGCAGCCCCAGCCCGGCCACGCAGCACGCGATCGACGCTTCTGCGCTGTTCACCCGCACCCAGCCAGGCATCGGCAATGTGCGCAGCTGGCCGCCCTCCTGCCACTCCCACGGTTCCACCCGCGCGGTGGTCGGCGACGCATAGTTCACCGCACGGTGCTGCTGCAGGTCGGCAGGCTGCTGCGGCATGCCGTGTTCGCGTAGGTATGCCGGCGCTGCAACGTTGACGAAATCCAGCTGCCCCAGCGTGCGCGCCACCAGGCTGGAGTCACCCAGCTGGCCGACCCGCAGCACGGCATCGCAGCCGTCTTCGATCAGGTTCACCGCGCGGTCGGTCATGCCCAGGTCCACTTCCACCTGCGGGTAGTGGGCGAAGAAGTCGGGCAGGGCCGGGGCGATGATGCGGCGGCCGATGCGGCTGGGCACGTCGATCTTCAGCAGGCCCATCGGCTGCGCATCGTCCTGCCGGAACAGCGTTTCGGCGTCCTCGACTTCGGCGATCAGGCGCAGGCAGCGCGCATGGAACACATCGCCGTCGTGGGTGGTGGAGACGCGGCGGGTCGAGCGCTGCAGCAGGCGGGTGCCGAGCCGCTGCTCCAGGTCCGCCACCGCCGCCGAGACGGTTGAGCGGGGCAGACCGAGCTGATCCGCGGCGCGGGTGAAGCTGGCGCACTCCACCACCCGGGTGAAGATGCGGAAGCGATCGATCCGGTCCATTGTTCGCTGGCTCTGGAAAGTCAAGTCAATGTGGCGGGCTTTATCCGCCTTTTCTGCACGATATCGTCGTCAGGGCAGGGTTGCCACCCCGGGCAGCCCCCTTCCGAGACCTAGGCCATGACCGACCATTCCCTCAAGGGCAAGACCGTGCTGATTGCCGGTGGCGCCAAGAATCTGGGCGGACTGATCGCCCGCGACTTCGCCGCACAAGGCGCCAGGGCCATCGTGGTTCACTACAACAGTGCCGCCACCCACGCCGATGCAGAGGCGACCGTCGCTGCGGTGCAGGCCACCGGCAGCAAGGCGGTGGCCCTGCAGGGCGACCTGACGTCGGCGGCAGCGATGGAGCGCCTGTTCGCCGACGCCGTGGCCGCAGTCGGTCGTCCTGACATCGCCATCAACACGGTGGGCAAGGTATTGAAGAAGCCGCTGCTGGAGATCAGTGAGGCCGAGTACGACGAGATGAGCGCGGTCAACGCCAAGGCGGCGTTCTTCTTCCTCAAGGAAGCCGGCCGTCACGTCAACGACGGTGGCCGCATCTGCACCCTGGTCACCTCATTGCTGGGTGCCTACACGCCGTTCTACTCCAGCTACGCCGGCACCAAGGCGCCGGTGGAGCACTTCACCCGCGCGGCGTCGAAGGAGTTTGGCGAGCGCGGCATCTCGGTGACCGCGATCGGCCCCGGTCCGATGGACACGCCGTTCTTCTACCCGGCAGAGAGTGCCGACGCGCAGGCGTACCACAAGACCGCGGCGGCGCTGTCCGCATTCACCCGCACCGGCCTGACCGATATCGCCGATATCGTGCCGTGGATCCGATTCCTGGTGACCGATGGCTGGTGGATGACCGGGCAGACGATTCTGGTCAATGGTGGGTACACCACCAAGTAAGGCAGCCACGCATGGCGTGGCTGCCTCCTACCTGGCTGCCTGCTATCTGTAGCGTCGAGCCATGCTCGACTGCTGTTGAATGAGCCGAGCATGGCTCGGCTCTACAGGCGTTGCCCGACGGGTCAGCGCAGCTTGGCCAGCACCGCGTCGGTGGCTGCAGCGGTGCTCACGGCCTGGCCCTTGGCGGCCAGGTCGGCGGTGAACACCCCATCGTCCAGCACCGCATGCACGGCGGCTTCCACTGCGGCCGCTTCGGCCTCCAATCCCAGCGAGTGGCGCAGCAGCATGGCCGCGCTGAAGATCGTTGCGTACGGATTGGCGATGCCCTTGCCGGCGATGTCCGGTGCCGAACCATGGATCGGTTCGTAGATGCCGACCGCACCCGGCTCGCCCAGCGAAGCCGACGGCAGCAGGCCCAGCGAGCCGGCCAGCATCGAGGCTTCGTCGGTGAGGATGTCGCCGAACATGTTCTCGGTCACGATCACGTCGTACTCGCGCGGCTTGGCGAGCAGGTGCATGGCCATCGAATCGACCAGCTGGTGCTCCAGGGCAACGTCCGGGAACTCCTCGCGGCCGATGCGCGCGGCCACATCACGCCACAGGCGCGAGGTTTCCAGCACGTTGGCCTTGTCCACCGAGGTGACCTTGCCGCGACGCTGCTGCGCCAGGCGGAAGGCGCTGCGCAGCACGCGCTCGATCTCGGCCACGCTGTAGCGGCACAGGTCGCTGGCGCTGCCGGCATCGCGGGTCTTGTCGCCGAAGTAGATGCCGCCGGTCAGTTCGCGCACCACCACGAAGTCCACGCCCTGCAGCAGCTCGGCCTTGATCGGCGACGCGTGCAGTGCGGCCTCGTGGGTGCGCACCGGGCGCAGGTTGGCGTACAGGCCCAGCGCCTTGCGGATCGCCAGCAGGCCCTGTTCGGGGCGCACCTTGGCGTTCGGGTCGGACCACTTCGGGCCGCCGACCGCGCCCAGCAGTACCGCATGGGCGGCCTGGCAGGCGGCCAGGGTCGACGCCGGCAGCGGCTCGCCATGGCGGTCGATGGCGATGCCACCGATATCGTGCTCGCTGAACGTGAAGGTGTGGTTGAAGCGTCCGGCGACGGACTTCAGTACAGCAACCGCGGCGGCGGCCACTTCCGGGCCGATGCCATCACCGGGCAGGACAACAATTTCAGCGTGCATGCTCACTCTCGTAACGTTCGATTTCAGGGACACGGCCCAACAGATAACCCAATTGGTCGACACCTTCCAGCAGGCAGGTCTGCGAGAAGCCATCCAGCGGGAAGGAATACACCCGGCCATCGGGCGTGCGCAGCTCGCGCGCCGCCACGTCGATGGTCAGTTCATCGTCCGGGCACTGCATCAGCACCTGCACGTCGGCCTCGTCCAGCACGATCGGCAGCAGGCCGTTCTTCAGCGCGTTGCCGCGGAAGATGTCGGCGATCTCGCTGCTGACGATGGCGCGCAGGCCGAGGTCGGTCAGCGCCCACGGCGCATGCTCGCGCGAGGAGCCGCAGCCGAAGTTGCGGCCGGCCAGCAGGATGCTGCGGCCGGCGTTGTGCGGCTGGTTGAAGGCGAAGTCGGTCACCGGCGATCCGTCGGCCTGCCAGCGCCAGTCATTGAAGGCGTTGCGGCCCAGGCCGGCGCGTTCGGTGGTGGACAGGAACCGCGCCGGGATGATCTGGTCGGTGTCGATGTTGGTCTGGCGCAGCACCACACTGGCCGAGGTCAGGGTACGGAAACCGGCCATCACGCCACCTCCTGTGCGAACAGTTCGCGGGTATCGGCAACGTGCCCGTTCACAGCGGCCCACGCCGCGCTCATCGGCGACGCCAGCAGCGTGCGCGAACCGGGGCCCTGGCGGCCTTCGAAATTGCGGTTGCTGGTGCTCACGGCCAGCTGGCCGGGCGCGACCAGATCGCCGTTCATGGCGATGCACATCGAGCAGCCCGGCTCGCGCCACTCGGCACCGGCCGCGCGCACGATTTCGTGGATGCCTTCGGCTTCGGCCTCGCGCTTGACGATCTCCGAGCCCGGCACCACCAGCATGCGCACGCGGTCAGCGACGCGGCGGCCGCGCAGGACCTGCGCGACTTCGCGCATGTCGCTCAGGCGGCCGTTGGTGCACGAGCCGACGAACACCACGTCCACCGGCGTGCCGGCCAGCGCCTTGCCGGCCTGGAAGTGCATGTAGTCCAGGCCCTTCTGTGCGGCCGCATCGTTGGCGGCGGGAATCGGCGCATCCACCGCGATGGCGGTGCCCGGATGCGTGCCCCAGGTCAGGGTCGGGCGGATATCGGCGGCATCGATGTGCACTTCGCTGTCGAAGCGCGCACCTTCATCGCTGCGCAGCTTCTGCCAGCGCGCGACGGCAGCGTCGAAGTCGGCGCCCTTGGGGCCACGCGGCGTGCGGGCCACGAAGTCGAAGGTGACCTGGTCCGGCGCCACCATGCCGGCACGCGCGCCGGCTTCGATCGACATGTTGCACAGCGTCATGCGCTGTTCCATGTCCATCGCTTCGATGGTGCTGCCACGGAACTCGATGACGTGGCCGGTGCCACCGTTGACGCCGATCACGCCGATGATGTGCAGCACCACGTCCTTGGCACCGACGCCCGGCGCCAGCGGGCCATCAACGGTGATCGCGAAGGTCTTGGCCTTGCGCTGCAGCAGGCACTGCGTGGCCAGTACGTGGCCGACTTCGCTGGTGCCGATGCCGAAGGCCAGCGAACCGAACGCACCATGGGTGGAGGTGTGACTGTCGCCGCAGACGATGGTCATGCCCGGCTGGGTGAAGCCCTGTTCCGGCGCAATCACGTGGACGATGCCGCGGTTGTCCGAGGCCATGTCGAACAGCTCGATGCCATGCTCGGCGCAGTTGCGCGCCAGCGTGGCGACCTGTGCCTCGGAGGCGGCGCTGGCGTAGGGCAGCGTGCCGTCGGCTGCGGCTGGCAAGGTCGGCGTGGAGTGGTCCATCGTCGCCTTGGTGCGGTCCGGCCGGCGCGGCGACAGGCCACGCTCACGCAGCTCGGTGAATGCCTGCGGCGAGGTGACCTCGTGGATCAGGTGCAGGTCGATGTACAGCACGGCGGGCGCGCTGTCGGATTCGGGAACCACCACGTGGGCGTCCCACAGTTTGTCGTACAGGGTGCGGGGTGCGGAAGTCATGCGTGTGCCTGGCAGAAGTACGAAGGTGCGGACATCAGGAAAGATAGCGAAAAGTGTTGAGTCAGCGGCGACGGGCGAGGACCCGCAGCCGCACGTAGTCGGCCAGCGGCTGGCCGGCGGCGTTGCGCGGCAGATCGGCCAGCAGTGCAGTGGCGGCGTCGCGCACGGTGGCGCGAGCCTCGCTGGGCAGGTCATCCAGCAGCGGCGCGGCGAAGACGCGCAGCCAGCCGGCCACGCCGGTCGGCAGCGCCGTCGGGCGCGGCGTGCATTCGATCAGCTGCACGTGGAAGCCATGCTGGCGCAGGCGGTCGGCATAGGCATCGGCGGTCGGGAAGTACCACGAGAAGGCGCTGGCGCCATGACCGTGGGCCACACGTGCGGCCTGCACCGCGGCGATGATCGTGGCCACGTTGCCATGGCCGCCGAACTCGGCGACGAAACGGCCGCCGGGGCGCAGGGAACGACGCACGCCCTCCAGCACGCGGTCCGGGTTGCCCATCCAGTGCAGCGCGGCATTGCTGAACACCGCATCGAACTCGGCGTTGAAGGTCAGCGCGTGGCCATCCATCACCTGGGCATCGACGCCGCGCGCGCGGGCGGCATTGACCAGTTCCGGCGAGGCGTCCACGCCGTGGATGCGTGCGCCGCTCAGGGCCAGTTCGGTACTGAGTACGCCGTCGCCACAGCCCAGGTCGAGGATGCGCTCACCGGTGCGCGGGTCGAGCAGGCGCGCAACCGCACCGCCGAGCAGCGGCACGAAACCGGCATCGATTGCATAGTCCTGGGCGTTCCACTGCTGGCCGGCGGCCGTGGTGGCGGTGTCGAAGGCGCTCATCTCAGATTCCTCAGGCAGTGGCGGCGGTCGGGGTTTCGGTGCTGCTGGCGGCGGCCTGGCGCTGGCGCAGCAGGCGGTTGGCCACGTCCAGCCAGGCCAGCGCGGACGCTTCGATGATGTCCTTGCTGGTGCCGGTACCGTCGTACTCCACGCCTTCGTGGCGCACGCTCAGGTTGGCTTCGCCACGTGCATCGGCACCGATGCCGACGCTGTGCACCTGGTAGCTGTCCAGCTGCAGCTGCACGCCGGTGGCCGAGGACAGCGCGCCGAACAGCGCATCGACCGGGCCATCGCCCTGTGCGGTTTCGGCCACGCGGTTGCCTTCCGGGTCCGACAGCTCGACCAGCGCATTGGCGCGGCTGCCGACGTCGCTGATGGTCATCGAGGCCAGGCGGTAGCCCTGGGTGTTGGCGCCACCCTGCATCAAGGTCTGCAGGTCGGCGTCGGTGACCACGCGCTGCTGCTCGCACATCGCCTTGAACTGTTCGAAGACCAGCTTCAGCTCGTCTTCTTCCAGCCAGAAGCCCAGTGCACGCAGGCGCGATTCGACCGCGGCGCGGCCACTGTGGCGGCCCAGCACCATCTGCGAATCTTCCCAGCCCACGTCCTCCGGGCGCATGATTTCGTAGGTGCCGCGGTGGCGCAGCATCCCGTGCTGGTGGATGCCCGATTCGTGGGCGAAGGCATTGGCGCCGACGATGGCCTTGTTGCGCTGCACCGGCATGCCGACCAGGCGCTGCAGCAGCTGCGAGGTGCCGACGATGCGCGGGGTATTGATCGCGGTGTCCTGGTCGTAGAAGGCCTGGCGCACCTTCAGCACCATGGCGATCTCTTCCAGCGAGCAGTTGCCGGCGCGCTCGCCGATGCCGTTGATGGTGCACTCGACCTGGCGTGCGCCACCTTCGACGGCGGCCAGCGAGTTGGCCACGGCCAGGCCCAGGTCGTTGTGGCAGTGCGCGCTGAAGATCACGTTGGCCGCGTTCGGCACGTCGGCCACGCCGGCGATGACCTGCTGGAACATCGCGCGGATTTCTTCCGGCGTGGTGAAGCCGACGGTGTCGGGCAGGTTGACGGTGGTCGCGCCGGCGGCGATCGCCACGCGGGCCACTTCGATCAGGTAGTCCAGCTCGGTGCGGGTCGCATCCTCGGCCGAGAACTCCACGTCGTCCACATAGGTGCGGGCCAGGGTGACGTGCTTGCGTACCGACTCCAGCACCTGCTCGCGGGTCATGCGCAGCTTGTGCTCGCGGTGCAGCGGGCTGGTGGACAGGAACAGGTGCAGGCGCGGGTTGGCCGCGGCTTCCAGGGCACGTGCCGAGGTTTCGATGTCGGCCTGCAGGCAGCGCGACAGCACCGCCAGGGTCAGGCTCGGGCGGCGCAGCTCACGGCCGATCAGGGCCATCGCTTCGCGGTCGGACTGCGAGCTGGCCGGGAAGCCGGTCTCGATGATGTCCACGCCCAGTTCGTCCAGCGCACGCGCCATCACCAGCTTCTGCGGCGGGCTCATGCTGCAGCCGGGGGACTGCTCGCCGTCACGCAGGGTGGTGTCGAAGATGCGGATGCGCGGGGTGGTAATTCGTTCGATGGTGGTCACAGGGAAATCTCCTCGACAGCGGGCGTTGCGGCTTGCAGGTGGGAAGGGGAAGAGGTGGGGGAGGCGGGGGCGCTGGCCTTGCTGGGCGAGCGTGGGGTTTCACTGCGGCGCCGGCGCGGTTTGCGCGGCGGCCGCGGGCGGATATCGGTGAGCAGGCCGGCCAGGACACCGGCATCGATGTTGCCGCCGGAGACCACTGCGCATTTGCGGCGGCCGGCCACGCGGCGCCCGGCGGCCAGTGCCAGCGCACCGGCGCCTTCGGCGATGATGTGTTCTTCCAGCGCCAGCCGCACCAGCGTCTCGCGCAGTTCGGCTTCGCGCACGATCACCACGTCGTCCAGCAGCGAGGTGCACAGGCGGCGGGTCAGGAAGCCGGGAATCTTCACCCGCACACCGTCGGCCAGCGACGGCACCGGTGCGATCTCGCGCACGTCACCGCTGATCGCGCGGGCCATTGAATCCACGCCCTCGACCTGCGCGCCGATCACGCGCACGCCCTGCGATTTCAGTGCCAGCGCCACGCCGGAGGCCAGGCCGCCGCCACCGATCGGCACGATCACCACGTCCGGTGCATGCGGTGCCAGTTCGATGCCGACCGTGCCCTGGCCGGCGATCACGTCGGCATCGTCGAAGGCGGACAGGAAGCGGTAGCCATGGCGCTGCGCCAGTTCGACGGCGAAGGCGAAGGCCTCGTCGTAGCTGTTGCCGTGCTGGCGAACGGTGGCGCCCCAGTGGGCGACACCGGCGATCTTGGTCGCAGGCGCGCCATGCGGCATCACGGTGATGGCCGGCACGTCCAGGCGGTAGGCGGCCCAGGCCACGCCCTGTGCGTGGTTGCCGGCCGAAGCGCAGATCACCGGGCGGGTGTCGCCACGTTCGCGGCCGGCCAGCAGGGCGTTCAGCGCGCCGCGCACCTTGTAGGAACCGGTGCGCTGCAGGTTTTCCAGCTTCAGCCAGGTGCCGAAGCGTTCGGCATGGTGCAGCGGGGTAGGCGGCAGGAAGCGGCGCAGGCGGGCCTGCGCGGCCAGTACGTCGGCAACGCTTACGTCGCCGACATCGCTTTCCTTGCTGGCATCAGCGGCCGGCATGGGCCACCCGCGGGTTGCCGGACTGCGCCGGGTGCGGGCACGGGCGACGAAGAAGACGCCTCCGTGCCGGCACCGTGGTCGCTACGGTACGGGTGTTCATCATGCAGCTCCTTCCACGGGCGTCAGCTGTACCGACACGCAGTCGTAGATCTTTTCCATCTGCCGGCACAGGGTGTCCGGCGGCCGCTGGCCATCGACCACCAGCTGCAGGTGCCAGCGTCCGTCATCGGCGGCCACCGGCGCGCCGCTGATCGCGCGCGGGGCGAAGCCGCGGCGTTCGGCCATGCCGATCACGCGCAGCAGCGCGCCTTCGGCCGGGTGCAGCACCAGGTCAAGCCGGTATTGCATTGGGGGTCTCCTGGCGGGCGTGGGCGGGGTTGCTTTCCAGCATGGTGCTGTTGGCGGTGTTGGGCGGCACCAGCGGCCACACGTTGGCGCGTGCATCGATGGCCACGTGCAGCAGGGCCGGGCCCGGCTCGGCCAGCAGTGCGGCCAGGCCACCTTCGACGTCATCGCGGTTGTCGATGCGGGTGGCGGCAATGCCGAACACCTTGGCCAGGGCCACGAAGTCCGGGTTGTCGGACAGGTCGATCTCGCTGTAGCGCTCAGCGAAGAACAGCTCCTGCCACTGCCGCACCATGCCCAGCGAACTGTTGTCCAGCAGCACGATCTTCACCGGCAGCCGGCAACGCGCGATGGTGGCCAACTCCTGCACGTTCATCATGAAGCTGCCATCACCGGACACCAGCACCACGGTGCGGTCGGGGCAGGCGAACTGCGCGCCCATCGCCGCCGGCAGGCCGAAGCCCATGGTGCCCAGCGCGCCACTGGTCAGGTGGTTGCGCGGGTGGTTGAAGCGGCAATGCTGGGCCACCCACATCTGGTGCTGGCCGACATCGCAGGCGATGACCGTGTCGGCCGGCGCCACTTCGCTCAGGCGCTTCAGCAGCGCCGGGGCGTAGATGTGCTGGCCGGGTGCGTCGTAGCGGGCGGCGAAGCGGTCGCGGTGCTGGGCACAGCGCTTGCGCCATGCGTCCTGCTGGGCCTGGGGGGAGGGGAAGGCCGCACGCAGGGCGCGGATGGCATGGCTGACATTGCCCGGCACCGCGACATCGGCGCTGCGCAGCTTGGAGATCTCGTAGGCGTCGGCGTCGATGTGGACCACGCGGGCGAACGGCGCGAACTCGGCCAGCTTGCCGGTGGCACGGTCATCAAAGCGCGCACCCAGCACCAGCAGCAGGTCGCTTTCCTGCACCGCCATGTTGGCCGCGCGGGTGCCGTGCATGCCCAGCATGCCCAGCGACTGCGGGTGCTGCGGGGGCAGCGCGCCCAGGCCACGCAGGGTCATCACGGTGGGGATGGCGCTGGCCTCGGCGAAGTCGCGCAGGTCCTGCACGGCCTCGCCCAGGGCAATGCCACCGCCAGCGTAGATCACCGGCTTCTCGGCTGCCGCCAGTGCGGCGATGGCCTCGGCGATGGCCGCATCGGCGGCGGCCGCCGGCGGCTCCACGCTGGACGGCACGTGCACCGGCAGGTGGCTGGCATCGGCCAGCTGCACGTCCTTGGGCAGGTCGATCAGCACCGGGCCGGGGCGGCCCTCACGGGCAATGCGGAAGGCGTCGGCCACTACGCGCGGCAGGTCATCGACGCTGCGCACCAGCCAGCTGTGCTTGACGATGGGCAGGGTCAGGCCGAACACATCCAGTTCCTGGAAGGCGTCGGTACCCAGCAGTGGCGTGCCGACCTGGCCGGTGATGCAGACCATCGGCACCGAATCCAGCATGGCATCGGCGATGCCGGTGACCAGGTTCGACGCGCCGGGGCCGGAGGTGGCCACGCAGACGCCAACCTGGCCGCTGGCACGGGCGAAGCCATTGGCCGCCAGCGCGGCACCCTGCTCGTGGCGCACCAGGATGTGCTTCAGCGACGAATCCACCAGCGCGTCGTAGAACGGCATGATGGTGCCGCCGGGATAGCCGAACAGCGTACGGACGCCCTCGGCCTCCAGCGCCTGGGTCAGCCAGCGCGCGCCGTTCGGCGGCGCGCTGCGGTGTGTGGGAGAGTTCATGGGGGAACCTTGCAAAGCGGGTGGGGGAGGCTGCGTGGTTACGCAGCCTGTCCTTGCAACCAGACCATCTTGGCGCGCAGCTCCTTGCCCACCTTCTCGATCGGGTGCTCCAGGTCGGCCTGCTTGTACTTCTTGTAGTTCGGCAGGCCCGCTTCGTACTCGGCCACCCAGTTCTTGGTGAAGGTGCCGTCCTGGATGTCCTTCAGGACTTCCTTCATGCGCTCCTTGGTGCTGGCGTCGATCACGCGCGGGCCGCTGACGTAGTCGCCGTACTGGGCGGTCTCGGAGACGAATTCCAGCATGCGCGAGATGCCGCCTTCGTAGAACAGGTCCACGATCAGCTTCAGTTCGTGCAGCACTTCGTAGTAGGCGATCTCTGGCTGGTAACCGGCTTCGACCAGGGTCTCGAAACCGGCCTGCACCAGCGCCGAGGCACCGCCGCACAGCACGGCCTGCTCGCCGAACAGATCGGTCTCGGTCTCTTCCTTGAAGGTGGTCTGGATCAGGTTGGCGCGGGCACCGCCGAGGCCACCGGCATAGGCCAGGGCGTAGTCAGCGGCCTTGCCGCTCTTGTCCTGGTAGACCGCCCAGATGCACGGCACGCCGCGGCCGATTTCATACTCGCGGCGCACCAGCGCGCCAGGGCCCTTCGGTGCAACCAGCACCACGTCGAGGTCGTCGCGCGGCTTGATCATGTCGAAATGAACGTTCAGGCCGTGCGCGAACAACAGCACCGCACCCTGCTTCATGTTCGGCGCCAGCACGTCGTCGTACAGCTTCTTCTGCACCATGTCCGGGGTCAGCACGGCGACCAGGTCGGCATCCTTCACTGCATCGGCAGGGGCCTTGACGGTGAAGCCATCGGCCTGCGCCTTGACCTCGGTGGGGCCGCCCGGGCGCAGGCCTACCACCACGTCGAAACCGGATTCGCGCAGGTTCAGTGCGTGGGCGCGGCCCTGGCTGCCGTAGCCGATGACGGCGATCTTGGTCTGGGGCAGGTCGTTGGTGCTCATGGGGGAGGTTCCTTGCGGTGGGAAGAAAAAAGAACGGCCGGTCGTCGAGGTGACGTGCCGGCCGGTCAGGGGAAAGCGGTGGGGGAGGCGCCATGCATCGCACACGGACACCCGCCACGGGGTGCCGTGGTGGTGTGGGTCCGGGTTTTGAAGGTGGCGGTGTGCATGGTGGTTGCGTCTGAAACCAGGTCCTGAAATGAAAAAACCCGCACCGGGGCGGGTGCGGGTTTTGATGAGTTCCGGTGTATTTGTTGCTTACACGCTGGCTCGTCCCGCACCTGTTGGCTGGGTAATAAGTACGAGCACAAGAATCGAACGCAGCGAGGCGGCGCCGGTGTCGGCGGCTTCGATGTGGGTTCGCGGTGGCGTGTTGTGATGCAACATGTGATCGAGAGAAACACAGCCATTTCGGCGGTGTCAACCCTGGCGACAGATTTTTTATCGGTTTCCGCTGCATCCAGCGCAATCGCTTGTGGCACAAGGATGGTTGCTGCTGAAAGTGTTTCGGTGAACCCGAATTCACTCTTTTCAGCGCGTTTTTTGCGCGGGAATGAGGGTATCTCTACCGGTTCGCTCGCCGGGCATGGCCCATGACCTCTGCCCGATACCGCGTGAAGTCCGCAGCGGCGAAGATCGGGGAACCACCCTTCCATCGGAACCCGACCGTGTCCCGACGCCTTGCCCGTTCCCTGCTCGCTGCCGCCGTGCTCGCTGCCGTGCCTGCACTGTCCTTCGCCGCCGACCGCATCACCGGCCACACCTTCGCCACCCGTTCGGAGGTGATCGCCCCGCACGCGATGGCCGCGACCTCGCAGCCGCTGGCCACCCAGATCGCGCTCGATGTGATGAAAGGCGGCGGTTCGGCAGTGGACGCGGCGATTGCCGCCAACGCCGCGCTCGGCCTGATGGAACCGACCGGCAACGGCATCGGCGGCGACCTGTTCGCCATCGTCTGGGATCCGAAGACACAGAAGCTCTACGGCTACAACGGCTCGGGCCGCTCGCCGAAGTCGCTCACCCTGGCCGAGTTCCAGCGCCGCGGCCTGAAGGACATCCCGGCCACCGGTCCGCTGCCGGTGTCGGTGCCGGGCGCGGTCGATGGCTGGTTCGCGCTGCACGAGCGTTTCGGCCGCAAGCCGATGGCCGACAACCTGGCGCCCGCCATCCGCTATGCCCGTGAAGGCCACCCGGTCGCCGAGGTGATTGCTTACTACTGGGACCGCTCGGTGCCGAAGCTCTCGCAGTACCCGGGCTTCAAGGAGCAGTTCACGATCAACGGCCACGCCCCGCGCAAGGGCGAGATGTGGAAGAACCCGAACCTGGCCAGCACCCTGCAGAAGATTGCAGATGGCGGCCGCGATGCGTTCTACAAGGGCGAGATCGCCCACACCATCGGCGATTACTTCAAGGCCAACGGCGGCTACCTGAGCTACCAGGACATGGCCGACCACCTCGGCGAGTGGGTCGAACCGGTCAGCAGCAACTACCGTGGCTACGATGTGTGGGAACTGCCGCCGAACAGCCAGGGCATCGCCGCGCTGCAGATCCTCAACGTACTGGAAGGGTACGACTTCTCGAAGATTCCATTCGGCTCACCCGAACATGTGCACCTGTTCGTCGAAGCGAAGAAGCTGGCCTTCGCCGACCGTGCGCGTTTCTATGCTGACATGGCGTTCCAGCCGGCACCGGTGCAGAAACTGATTTCCAAGGAATACGCCGCGCAGCGCCGCGCGCTGATCTCGATGGACAAGGCGTTGAAGGAAGTACAGCCGGGTACGCCGAAGCAGCTGGAGGAGGGCGACACGATCTACATGACCGTGGCCGATGCCGACGGCATGATGGTCTCGCTGATCCAGTCCAACTACCGTGGCATGGGCAGTGGCATGGCACCGCCGGGACTGGGTTTCATCCTGCAGGACCGCGGCGAGATGTTCGTGCTGCAGAAGAACCATCCCAACGGCTACGCACCGGGCAAGCGCCCGTTCCAGACCATCATCCCGGCGTTCATCACCAAGGGCGGCAAGCCGTACGCCAGCTTCGGCGTGATGGGGGGGGCGATGCAGCCGCAGGGCCATGCGCAGATCGTGATGAACCTGGTGGACTTCGGGATGAACCTGCAGGAGGCCGGCGACGCACCGCGCATCCAGCATGAAGGTTCCACCGAGCCGACCGGGCAGGCGACGGCAATGACCGACGGTGGCGAAGTGAATCTGGAAACCGGCTTCCCGTATGAGACGGTGCGTGCGCTGATGCGCAAGGGGCATCGCATCGTGTTCGCCGATGGCCCGTATGGTGGGTACCAGGCGATCATGCGTGATCCGGAGACGGGCGTGTATTACGGCGCGTCGGAGAGTCGCAAGGATGGGCAGGCGGCGGGGTACTGAGTTTCCCGGCCATCGGGCTGAGCCCCCTCTGCGGTGGGGGGCGTAGAAGCTGGATCGCGTGATTGGGCCGGGCGGGTAGGCTGGGCGGGGGACGCCGTGAATCCGTCCATGGAGGCTTGGCAGCCGCTTGCTCGTGTGCGCTGTCCTGCGCACACGGCAAGACCGGGGTTGGGCGTCCTGCCCAACCCGCCCGAGGCATGCCTCGGGCCCATGCGGCTGACACCCCCGCCCAGCCCACCCGCCCGGCCCCTGACAATTTCATGCGGCCGCCACCGCAGGAACAGAAAGAAGAAGATCAAGAGCAAAGGCAACGGCAACAGCCGCGCGCTGTGAGTTGGGGTCGGATCCGTTTTCCGAAGGAAAACGGATCCGACCCCCCTCTTGTTTTCCGATACGCCACATCCACGCATGGCGTGGCGAACCAACCGTCACCGGAAAACTGTCGGAGGCGGGGAGGGGCAGATGGCGGGACCGTCCACGGCATGGATGCCGTGGCCGAGCCTACAGGGACGTACTTGCGGCGTGTCCCGCCATCTGCCCCTCCCCGCCAAGCCAAGTAGTAACCCAGAGCCGCTCTGGCTTTTGAACTTGCACTTGCCTGAAAAAGCGGTGCAGCCGCAGGCTGCAAAACACCCTCAATCCCGATCCTGCGCGCGCGCCGCCTCCGCCTGGGTCTCTTCCTGCGCCGCCATCTCGCGCGCGATCCACGCATCGATCATGTGCCGCTGGCGCTGCGCCTGCCGCCGCTCGCGCGTGTATTCCTGGTCCAGCACCCGGTGCAGCGACACCATCACCAGCACCATCAGCAACGCGAACGGCAATGCCGCGATCGTGATCATCCCCTGCAGCGCATCCAGTCCACCCGCCAGCAGCAGGGCGGCTGCGATCAGGGCCACCGCGATACCCCAGGCCAGCTTGCGCTTCAACGGTGGATCGCCGGCCTCGTCGGTGGACATGCTGGCCAGCACCAGTACCGCTGAATCGGCCGAGGTCACGAAGAAGATCATCAGCAGTACCAGCGCGATGCACGACAGCAACAGCGGCAGCGGCATGCTGTCGAACAGGGTGAACAGCACCGTCTCATAGCCATTGCCCAGCGCCTGCACCAGGTCGGCGTGGCCGAAGATCTGTGCCCACAGCGCGGTGCCGCCGAACACCGCGAACCAGAGGAAGCCCAGCAGCGTCGGGGCGAGCACTACGCCGATCACGAACTCGCGCACGCTGCGGCCACGCGAGATGCGCGCGATGAACGATCCCACGAACGGTGCCCACGAGATCCACCAGGCCCAGTAGAAGATCGTCCAGTCCGCCACCCACGTGCTGCCGGAGAACGGTGACATGCGCAGGCTCATCGTCACCAGCTGGTTGAGGTAGGAACCCAGCGTGGTAGTGAACGTATCGAAGATGAATCCGGTCGGCCCCAGCACCAGCAGGGTCGCCGCAAGCAGCGCGGCCAATGCCAGGTTGAAATTGGACAGCCATTTCACTCCGCGTTCCACGCCACTGGCGGTGGAGGCCATGTACAGCACGAAGGCAACGGCAATGATGATCATCTGCACTGCGACGGTGGCCTGCACGCTGAAGACGCGTTCGATACCGGCGGCAATCTGGATGGTGCCGAAGCCGAGCGTGGTGGCGACACCGATCGCGGTGGCAACCACCGCGGCAATATTGACCACGCGCCCGATCCAGCCGCGATGGTGGCGGCCGATGATCGGCTGCAGCATGTCACTGACCAGGCCGCGGCCATTGCGGTTGAACTGGAACCAGGCCATCGCCAGGCCGATCAGCGCATAGATCGCCCATGGGTGCAGGCCCCAGTGGAAGAACGCGTAGCGCATCGAGGCGCGCGCGGCGTCCATGCTTTGCGGTGCCAGTCCTTCCGGTGGCTTGCTGAAATGCGAGATCGGCTCGGCCGCGCCCCAGAACACCAGACCGATGCCCATGCCGGCGGCAAACAGCATCGACATCCAGCTGGCACGCGAGAATTCGGGCTCGGCATCTTCGCCACCGATGCGCAGGTTGCCGAAGCGGCCGAAGGCCAAGTACATCAGGAACACCAGGGCCAGGAACACCACCAGCAGGTACAGCCAGCCGACACTGCGGATGACCTCCGCCAGCATGGACTGCACCACGGTATTGAAGGGGCCGGGCGCGATGCCGGCCAGCAGCACCAGCAGCAGAACCAGTGCGATGGAAACGCGAAACACCATGAAGGAGCTTCTCCGATCAAGGGGATTGAGGGGAGCGAGCAGAGCTTGCAGCGAGGGGCCGGCGGCATGCAGCGCGAACCGGGCAGGGGCCGCGTCGGCGGCGAAGGAAGCATCGGTCGCGGCAGCGCTACGGACGTGCACCTTACTGAACGCGACGTCATGGTTCCGTTAACGAATGCGGTTTGGGGTCAGATCCGCTTTCTGCAGGAAAGCGGATCCGACCCCGTAGGCGGGCGGTCTATGCTCTAATGCGCAGCAAGAAGCGGGGGTACCGCGGCCATCCGGCCACGGTTGAGACAGTCCCTTGGAACCTGATCCGGCTCATACCGGCGTAGGGAAGCTTTGCAATGCAGCCGTGCCCGGACTCCGCCCAAGGACCGTCCGTGCGCGGGTGCCGTGCGCCGCCGCTTCGTCCCTGACCCTCCTGGACGATGCCCGATGAACGCTCAGCTCTCCGCCCTGCAGCAACAGGCCCAGCAACTCTCCGAATCCGTGACCCGGCCCATTCCCGGTTCGCGCAAGATCCATGTGCCCGGCTCGCGCCCGGACCTGCAGGTGCCGATGCGCGAGATCGCGCTGACCCGCACGCCCACGCTGTTCGGCGGCGAAGAGAATGCACCGGTCACCGTCTACGACACCTCGGGCCCGTACACCGATCCGCAGGCCCGCATCGATCTTTCCGCGGGCCTGCCGGCAGTGCGCCGTGCGTGGATCGAGGAACGCGGGGACACCGAACAGCTCGATGGCCTCAGCTCTTCGTTCGGGCGCGATCGCGAACACGACCCGAAGCTCGATGCCGTGCGCTTCCCCGCGCGTACCCTGCCGCGACGTGCGCGTGCCGGCGCCAACGTCACCCAGATGCACTATGCGCGGCGCGGCATCATCACCCCGGAAATGGAATTCGTCGCCATCCGCGAGAACCAGCGGCTGGACGCGATCCGCGATGCGGGCCTGCTGCAGCAGCATCCGGGTGAAGCGTTCGGCGCGTCGATCCAGAAGATCATCACGCCCGAGTTCGTGCGGGACGAGATCGCCCGCGGCCGTGCGGTGCTGCCGAACAACATCAACCATCCGGAAAGCGAGCCGATGATCATCGGCCGCAACTTCCTCACCAAGATCAACGCCAACATCGGCAACAGTGCGGTGTCCTCGGGCATTGCCGAGGAAGTGGAAAAGCTGGTGTGGGCGATCCGCTGGGGTGGTGACACGGTGATGGACCTGTCCACCGGCAAGCACATCCACGAAACGCGCGAGTGGATCATCCGCAACTCGCCGGTGGCGATCGGTACGGTGCCGATCTACCAGGCGCTGGAGAAGGTCGATGGCCGCGCCGAAGCGCTGACCTGGGAGATCTTCCGCGACACGCTGATCGAACAGGCCGAGCAGGGCGTGGACTACTTCACCATCCATGCCGGCGTGCTGCTGCGTTACGTGCCACTCACCGCCAAGCGGGTCACGGGCATCGTCAGCCGTGGCGGTTCGATCATGGCCAAGTGGTGCCTGGCGCACCACAAGGAGAACTTCCTCTACACGCATTTTGAAGAGATCTGCGAAATCATGAAGGCCTACGACGTGACCTTCTCGCTGGGAGATGGCCTGCGTCCGGGCTGCATTGCCGATGCCAACGACGCCGCGCAGTTCGGTGAGCTGGAAACGCTGGGTGAGCTGACGAAGATTGCCTGGACGCATGATGTGCAGACCATGATCGAAGGCCCTGGCCACGTGCCGATGCAGCTGATCAAGGAGAACATGGACAAGCAGCTGCGCGAGTGTGGCGAAGCGCCGTTCTACACGCTGGGGCCACTGACCACCGACATCGCGCCGGGCTACGACCACATCACCAGCGCGATCGGTGCGGCGATGATCGGTTGGTTTGGCACGGCCATGCTCTGCTACGTGACGCCGAAGGAGCACCTCGGCCTGCCCAATCGCCAGGATGTGCGCGATGGCATCATGGCCTACCGCATTGCCGCGCACGCGGCGGACCTGGCCAAAGGACACCCGGGCGCGCAGGTGCGCGACAACGCACTGAGCAAGGCGCGCTTCGAGTTCCGCTGGGAGGACCAGTTCCATCTTGGGCTGGATCCGGAGAAGGCCAAGGAATTCCACGACGAGACACTGCCGAAGGATGCGCACAAGCTGGCCCACTTCTGCTCGATGTGCGGCCCGCACTTCTGCTCGATGAAGATCACCCAGGATGTGCGTGACTACGCCGAGGCCGGCATGAAGGAGAAGTCCGCCGAATTCCGCGCCGCAGGTGCAGAGGTCTACCACCAGGGGTGATGCCGCGCAGGTAGCGCCGGGCACCGCCCGGTGGGCGCATCGGTCCCGGAAAGCCGCCGGGCGTGGCCCGGCGCTACCCGCTATGCTCCGGCCATCGCCCCGTGGAAAGGACACCATGCCCATTGCTCTGACCACCCGTTGGCTGGCGATCGCACGCCGCCATCCCTCGGCCTGGCTGCTGGGTGCGCAACTGCTGGCGGTGCTGTTGTACCCGGCGCTCGACGACACTGCCGCTGGCCGTGCAGCGCTGGGCATGTTCGGCATGGCGGTACTGGGCCTGGCGCTGTGGGTGGTCCAGCGCAGCCCGCTGGGCACTTGGCTGGCACTGCTGCTGGCCATTCCCTCGGTGGTGTTCTCACTGGCCGGTGCGCTGCTGGACCGCAGCGGGCTGCTGACCACCGCCCAGCTGCTGGAGAGCCTGCTGTACTTCTATACGGCGGGCGCGTTGATCGCCTACATGCTGCAGGACCATAAAGTCACCCGCGACGAACTGTTTGCCGCCGGGGCAACCTTCACCCTGCTGGCCTGGGCGTTCGCTTTCGCGTTCGCGGTGTGCCAGCAGTGGTATCCCGGCAGTTTCCACGGCGCCAGCGGCGGTGATCAGCGCAGCTGGATGGAGCTGCTTTATCTGAGCTTCAGCTTGCTGTCCGGGGTAGGGTTGAGCGACGTGGTGCCTCTCCATCCGCAGGCACGTGCTCTGGTCATGCTGGAGCAGTTCGCAGGCGTCATGTACATCGGCCTTGTCGTGTCGCGACTGGTCGGTTTGACCATGCTTCGGCGAATGTGAAAATGAACGCCAGATAAAAATTTCGCGCCCAAAGGGGCGCGAATAGTGATGCAGATTATGTGAATGCGTCGGCGAGAGAGAGCCTGAGTGTCGACCCCGTCATAGGCGGGGTAACCGGCTTAGGCTAATATCCGCGGGCGTTATTGTTTTTGCGGTATGCGCCGATGCTTTGTGCGGAATCTGGCTTTTTGTTGTCCCCGCAGGGGGGCGGTATTGCTGGTCAAACCTGCCCAGGCCCGTCCCTACTGTATATCGGAAAATGAACAGCAGCGAAATCCAGCCGCCCGACGCTGACCGTATCCAGGTTGGCGAATGCGTCGTCACTTTGTCCTCGCGAGAGGTCGAAGTTGCAGGTGCGCGTCGTCCGCGCCGGCTTACGCCGAAAGCGCTGGGTGTGCTGCGCGTTCTGCTGCGACAGCCGGGCCGCGTGGTCACCCGCGAAGAGCTCTTTGCCGAAGTGTGGCCTGACACGCTGCCGACCAACGACGTGCTGACCCAGGCCGTCACGCAGCTGCGCAAGGCGTTCGCCAACGACGACGACAACGGCCAGGCCTACATCGAGACCATCGCCAAGAGCGGTTATCGGCTGCTGGTGCCGGTACAGGCGCTGGATGCGCCCGAGGCTGCGGTGGACAGCGGTGAGCTGTCCGATCTTCCGCTGTCGCCCGCAGACGCCGGCGGCAGGGCGCAGGTCAATGCTGCGTTGCCGGCGCCGGTGCCGGGGCTTCGCCGGACGTGGCGACAGGTCCGGCGCCAGGTGCTGTTGGCAATCGGCGCGTTGATGCTTGTTACGGTGATCGTGCTGACGATGCTGTTGCTGCGGCGGGCTCCGGAAGTCAGTTCACCGGTCGATGCGGCCGTGGAGAACGGCGTTCGCGTGATCGGCAGCCCGCAGCGGCCTTACCGGCTGATCACCGCGACCAGTGGTTTTGAGACGTATCCAACGCTTTCGCCCGACGGCTCCCAGGTCGCCTACGAAGGTGCCAACGAGGACGGGGAGGGCGGCGGCGCGATCAAGGTGCAGACCTCGGGCAATGCGCCCGCGCGCCAGTTGCTGGCGCCTCCGGCCGGTGCCAACGACCGCTTCCCGAGCTGGTCGCCGGATGGGCGCGAGATCGCGTTTGCGCGGTTCAGCGCGGGTGGCGGCTGCCAGGTGCTGATCGCCAGTGCCACCGGCGGTGCCCTGCGCCAGGCAACCCGCTGCGACGGCACCGAGCTGCTCAGTTTCGACTGGACCCCGGATGGCCGCGGGCTGGTGTTCGGCAGCATGGTCGGACGCTACGCGCATCGCGGCATCCGCGTGCTGGACCTGGCCAGTGGCCAATGGCGTGAACTGGACTACCGCGTTGGTGCCGATGATTTCGACTATGCGCCGCGCTACTCGCCTGACGGCAAGTGGCTGGTGTTCGTGCGCAATCCACAGATGGGTGATCTGTGGCGGATGCCCGCTGGTGGCGGAACCCCCGAGCAGCTGACCAATGAAGCGGCGGAGCAGCGGGGCTGGGCCTGGCTGGGAGATGGACGCACCATCGTGTTCGGCCGTCGCGTGGACAGCGAAGTACGCCTGTATTACCTCGATGTCGAGCGCCGCACGCTGCGCGACGCCGGCCTGGATGATGCGCAGTGGCCCGCGGTATCCCGGCATGGCGATGTGCTGGCGTTTGTCCACCGGCGCGCGCAGTTCGGCGTGTTCAAGGTTCCCATCGAGGGAGGACCTGCAGAACGACTGTTTGCGTCCAGTGGCCGTGATGGTCAGCCGATGGCCGCGCCCGATGGACGCCAGCTGGTCTTCACCTCCGATCGTTCCGGCAGTTTTGCCTTGTGGTGGGCCGACATGCAGCGGCCGGATTCGCTGCGGCTGGTCGAAGGCCTGCGGCCGGAAGGCCGGCAGGCACCGGACTGGGCCGCCGACAGCCGGCACCTGCTGGTGGTTGGCCGCGATGACCACGGACGTACCGTGGTTTACGAGATCTCGCCGCGTGACGAGCGGCTGCAGCCGCTGCCGGTGCCCGCCGAACAACCGCTGCAGGCGCTGTACGGTGCCAGCGATGACCAGCTGCTGGTGGTCGAGCGCGATGCCGACCAGCGCACGCGCTTGAGCCTGTTTGATCGCACCTCTCAACCCTGGCGGCGGCTGGCCAGCATCGATGGCGTGTCGCAGGCACGCTTCGATCGCGCCGGCGGGCGGGTCCTGTTCACACGCCTCGCCGCGGGCGGGCTGTGGTCGGTCGATCCTGCACTGTCGCCGGGCAGTGTGCGACAGGTCACTGAAGACCTGCCGAGTCGCTGGCGCTATCGCACCTGGACCGTTGCCGGGAACGGTGGCATTGGTTACCTCGGCACGTCCACGCAATGCGGCACGACCCTGGTCCTGATCGAGGGCGGCACCGAAGTGCCGGAGCGCTGCCTCGATCCGCAGCGGCTCAGTGCAGGCAATGGACTCAGTGCCAGCGCCGACGGGCGCGATCTCTATGTGGCGCTGGCGGTCAGCGACGGCGCTGACATCGGCATCATGCCGTTGCCCGAGCAAGCCCCGGCACTGTTCCCGGCCTTCTCCAGGATATTGATTCTGAAGAAGAATTTCTCTTCGTAATTCTTTCGTGTGGTTCTCGCCGCGAATTCGTGGCGATCTCGGCAGTCTTTCCTGACGCAGTCCCGCCTGATTGGGCAAAACGGAGGCCTGTACTAGGCAAATCCGTGGTGCCCCCATGCGTCAACTCTCGCTGGCCGATCGCGGCCAAACCATCTCCCTCGACAAGGCCCTCGACGACGTCGCGCCGACCTGCCTTGGCGTTGCCCGGCTGGGCAGCCTGCAGACCGCAGGGACCCACTTCACCGTCTGGATGCAGGTGCGAGGCAGCTCCTGGGTGGAGGCCAAGGAAGGGCGTTTCCGGCTGCGCCAGGGGGAGTGGATCGCCTTCGAGAAGGAATCGCGGCCGCTGGTGCAGGCGGGTCGCAACGGACTCTGCGTGGGCCTGAACCTGAACGTCGAGGCGTTGCGGGTGCTGACCGAAATGGCCGACTGCGGCTTGTACGCGGGACGCGGTCGCCTGGGCCGCAGCGATGCACGGGTGGGCCTGCGGCTGTGGCGCGATGCACTGGCAAGCGGCCAGCCGGCGCATGTACTGCGACCGTTGCTGCTGTATCTGGCCAGCCTTCAGCGTGGCCTGGCGGACAACGTGCAGCGTTGCCCCGGGCGTTCGCGCAGCCGCAAGCGTCAGGTGTTCGGCCGCATGCAGCGCGCCCGCCTCTATCTGGAAGGCAACAGCCACCGCGTGGTGCGAATCGGCGAACTGGCCGAGCTGACCAACTTCTCCAGCTGGTATCTCTCCAAGACCTTCCAGAGCCTCTACGAGGAAAGTCCGCAGTCGCTTTCGGCACGTTTGCGCCTGGAACGGGCGGCCGACCTGCTGCGCGATACCGACATGATGGTCGGCGAAGTCGCCGCCGCCAGCGGTTTCGACAACTGCTGCAGCTTCGCCAGGGCCTTCCGCGCCCGTTACGGGCAGTCGGCGTCGCGATTCCGCGAGAACGGCGGCCTGCTGCCGCCACACTCTGCAAACTCTCCGGTTGGGTCGCGCAAATGCAGGGTCGCAACGCAATCGTAACGTGCTGGGGTGTTTTAACACGCTGCTAACACGTACCTTGGAGAGATAGATGAACGTTTGTAATCCCGCAGTGCGGCTCGGCCTGCTGCCTGCCGGCATCGCGCTGGCGCTGGCGCCGGCCTTTGCTTCCGCCCAGGAAGCAAAGGCGACGACCGACCTGGACCGCATTTCGGTCACCGGCTCGCGCATCCGCCAGGCGAGCATGGAAACCGCGCAGCCCGTGATCGCGCTGCAGCGTGCCGACATCGAGAAGCAGGGCTTCACCAGTGTCGGCGACATCGTGCAGAACCTGTCGGCCACTGGTTCGCCGGCCATCAGCCGCGCCGATGCCCTGAGCTCGGGCGAAGAAGTGGGCGGCCAGTACGTCGACCTGCGTGGCCTGGGCCCGGAGCGCACCCTGGTGCTGCTGGACGGCAAGCGCATGGGCGTCAGCACCGGCGGTTACACCGACCTGGCCTCCATCCCGACCTCGGTGGTCGAGCGCATTGAAGTGCTGACCGACGGCGCTTCGGCAATCTACGGTTCCGACGCCATCGCCGGCGTGATCAACATCATCACCCGCAAGAACTTCGACGGTCTGGAAGCCAGCGTCTACGGCGGCCAGTACAGCAAGGGCGACGGCGAAAAGCAGGTCTACAACTTCGTCTACGGCCAGACCGGTGACCGTGGTTCGATCACCTTCGGCGCCGAGTACAGCAAGGAAGATCCGGTCTGGGCGAAGGATCGTGCCTTCAGCCGCTACCCGAATGGCCCGTTCCACCCGAACCCGACGGATACGGATGCCAACGGCTGGTCGCCGGCATCCAACCATGGCGTGCTGATCGACAGCAACGACAACTGGTACACCCGCGCCAACAACGGCACGGGCAACACCATGGCCGATTTCCGCGAGTTCGGCCCGGCTGACTACACCAATGCCAGCCAGGAAATGTGGCTGCAGAACAAGCTGACCCGTCGTTCGGTGTTCGCCAATGGCAACTACGACCTGACCGACAACATCCGCGCCACCGCGAACGTGCTGTACACCAAGCGTACGGCCACCCAGCAGATTGCCGGCTACCCGTACCAGTCCGAGGTCTATGAGACCCCGCTGTCGGCCAACAGCATCTACAACCCGCTGGGCACGGACGCGAACTTCATCCGTCGTACCTCCGAAGTCCCGCGCCAGACCGAATCCGAGCAGGAGACCTTCCGCTTCTCGGCCGGCCTGGAAGGTTCGTTCGAGTTCGGCGACAAGTTCTGGGATTGGGACGTGGGCTACGTCTACAACCAGAACAAGGGCGTGAAGACCGGCACCGGCAACCTGTTCATTCCGAACGTGCAGAACGCGGTCGGCCCGTCCTTCATGGACGGCGACGTCGCCCGTTGCGGCACCCCGGGCCACGTCATCGCCGGCTGCACCCCGTGGAACCCGCTGGCACCGTACGGCTCGACCGGCAACGGCTCGCTGGCCGACCCGGCCCTGCAGGCCTACCTGTTCCTGCCGAGCCACGACACCTACACCAACACCACCAAGGCCTACAGCGCCAACATCGGTGGCTCGCTGTTCTCGCTGCCGGCCGGTGAGCTGGCCATTGCGGCCGGTTACGAGCACCGCGAAGAAAGCGGTGAGTACAACCCGGATGCGCTGCTGCAGTCGGGCCTGAGCACCGACCTGGCCGGCAAGCCGACCAAGGGCAGCTACAAGCTCGACGAGTTCTACGTCGAACTGAACGTGCCGGTGCTGGCCGACATGCCGTTCGCCAAGGAGCTGTCGCTCGACATGGCCGGCCGCTACTCGGACTACAATACCTTCGGCGATACCATCAACAGCAAGTTCGGCCTGAAGTGGAAGCCGATCGACGACCTGCTGGTGCGTGCGACCTACTCGACCGGCTTCCGCGCCCCGAGCATCGCCGACATGTACGGCGGCACCTCGCAGACCTTCGACGCCTACACCGATCCGTGTGACAGCAGCTTCGGCTCGGCCGCGCGCAACGCCTCGGTGGCGGCAGCCTGCCAGGCGCGCGGCGTTCCGGCCAACTTCCGCCAGATCACCTCCGGCGGTGCGCAGTCGACCGGCCCGGGCACCCAGTCCTACAGTGCTTTCGAGTCGGGCTCCAACCCGGAACTGAAGCCGGAAACCTCCAAGACCTGGACCGCCGGCCTGGTGTACAGCCCGAACTTCGTGCAGGGCCTGGACGTCAGCCTCGACTGGTGGAAGATCCGCATCAACAACGTGATCGCCGCCGAGTCGGTGACCTCGATCCTCAACCAGTGCTACGTGCTGGGCGTGGCATCGGCGTGTGAGCGTTTCGATCGCGGCACCGAAGGCCGTACCGTCAACCAGGTGGTCGACGTCACCCGTACGCTGATCAACGGTGGTTACCAGGAAACCGCAGGTTACGACCTGGGCGTCAAGTACCGTCTGCCGGAGTTCTCCTTCGGCAAGTTCGTCATCGACTGGAAGACCACCTACGTCGATTACCTCGAGTACAAGCGTGACAACGAAGCCGAAACCCCGGTCGAGCAGCACACCAGCTGGGCGACCGGCGATTGGGGTGCCAACTTCCGCGTCCGTTCGAACCTCAACGTCGACTGGACCTACGGCAACCTGGGCGTGAACTGGGGCGTGCGTTACTACTCGGGCATGAAGGAGCCGTGCTCCTACGATACCGAGTGCAACCTGCCTGACTTCAACTCGGCCTACACCCTGGCGCAGCCGACCCGCAAGGTGGGTTCGAACACCTTCCACGACGTGCAGGTGCGTTACAACCTGCCGTGGGAAGCCACTGTCTCGCTGGGCGCCAACAACGTGTTCAACCACGAAGGCCCGGTCATGTACAGCCAGCCGAACTCGAGCTTCTCCTACTACGGTGGCTTCGATATCGGTCGCTTCTACTACATGAAGTACACCCAGCGCTTCTGATTGTTCGAAGTGCGATAGCAGTACCGGGAGGGCGGACCGCAAGGTCCGCCCTCTTTTTTTTGTAAGGGAATTCCGAAATATCCTGGAAGGTGAGCGGAGTCACGTTCCTGTCGTGTCGCAATCAACACAGTTGCGAGGTCCACTTGCGGACACTTGCACATGGAGAGAGCGATGAAGAGCACGCTGTTGCACAAACTGTCTGCCGCTGCACTGATCTACGCAACATTGGTGGGGGCGGTGTTCGCCCAGACCGGTGGTGTCTGTGGGGGCGGGCTGTACTGCGAGGAACTGCGTCAGGAATGCCTGGCTGCAGGCAAGTCGAAGGTTCTGTGCGATCTGCAGTATCGCCACTGCGTGCAGGATGCCTGCGGCGCGCGCTGATGCAAAAAAGGCGCGCCCTTGGGCGCGCCTTCGAGGTTCTTCCTGCGTTGACGGTTCAGACCTCGCTGGGTACCCATCCCATCAACGCGTTGGCATGCTCGCGCCACTGCGGCAGCTTGTTGAGCACGCCCGCGCGCTGCAGGTAGTCCTCATCCACCGGGTCGCCATTGACCAGTGCCAGTGCCACGTGCACCGCGCCGGTCACCCAGAAGCTGCGGGTGTTGGCACGCTGCGGCTGCAGGTGGAACGCCACGGCCTCGATGATCGGCATCGGCAGGCCCCACAGGCCCAGCAGATAAGCGCCGGCTTCGGCGTGGCCGGGGCGCAGGTCGCCGTCCAGCGCCGGTTCGCTGCGCTCGTTGCGCACGCCCGGCAACAGCAGGCCGATGTCGGCCAGCAGCGCTGCCGTCGCGCCCAGTTCGGCACTCGATTCGGGCAGCAGGCGCGCAGCCAGGCGCGAGGCGAGCAGGGCACGCTGCTGCAGCGAGTTGCGTTCGGCGGCCGACAGCGTCGGTGCCGAGAACACTTCGCTGGCCAGGACCAGGTCGCGCAGCGTGGCCAATCCCAGCCGGGTCACTGCGGTGCGCAGGTCGGCGATGGTGCGGCCCTGGCTGAAGAACGCCGAGTTCGACAGCTGCAGCACCTTGGCGGCGATCGCCGGATCGGCGGCGACCAGCTTGGCGACATCGGCGCTGTCGGCATCGTCATCGTGCTCCAGCGCCTGGGTCAGGCTCAGGTACAGGTGCGGCGGCGACGGCAGTTTCTCGATGCGGCCGATGGCATCGCGCAGGCGCGGGCTGTCCAGCACTTCGCGCAGCTCTTCCAGGCTGGTCAGTGCTTCCAGCAGCACTTCCGGCGCCAGCGGCAACGGCAGGAAGCGGTGGGCAACGCCGATCAGGCGTGCCGGTGGCGGCCGGTTGCCATGCTGGGCGTCCACCAGCGCGATGCGGATGGTTTCCGGACGCAGGGTCCGGATCTGGCCGAGCAGCGTGGTGGCATTGAGGTCCGGCAGCTGCGGGCAGACGATCACCGCGTCCACGCCCTGGGTGGCCACCGCAGTCATCGCGGTGTGGCCGTCGGTGGCGGTCAGCGGCTGCCAGTCTTCCCCAAGATCGGCAATGAATTCGGTCAGCTCAGCCGGCAGGCTGGCTGCATCCCCTACAAGCAGAATACGCACGACACATTCCCCTGGCTGTCTCGACGGTGGATGTCGACGACGTGTGAAGTGACGCAATTTACCTAATACGACGGCAAGAGTGATGTGCCGTCATCATGAAACGTGACCCGCATCGCTCCGGCAGGGCATGCCGGAGCGATCCGGTTCAGGCTCAGGCCTTGCTGTCGAGATGGCGCTGGTGCGCCTCGATCAGGATCTGCTTGGCCTCAGCCGCGCCGCCCCAACCGTCCAGCTTGACCCACTTGCCCTTCTCCAGGTCCTTGTAGTGCTCGAAGAAGTGGCCGATGCGCTCCAGCCAGTGGCTCGAGACCTGGGCGATGTCTTCAACGTGGGCATAGCCACTGAAGATCTTCGAGACCGGCACGGCCAGGATCTTCTCGTCGCTGCCTGCCTCATCGCTCATCTTCAGCACGCCGACCGGACGGCAGCGCACGACCGAGCCCGGCACCAGCGGCAGCGGCAGCACCACCAGCACGTCGGCCGGGTCGCCGTCGCCGCACAGGGTGCTCGGCACGTAGCCGTAGTTGCAGGGGTAGCGCATCGGGGTGGACAGGATGCGGTCGACGAAGATCGCGCCGGTTTCCTTGTCCACTTCGTACTTCACCGGCTCCGAGTCCTTCGGGATCTCGATGATGACGTTGATTTCTTCCGGCGGGTTCTTGCCGGGCGAGACGAGTTCCAGACCCATGGTCGTGCTCCAGGTGGGGGATATAGACGGATAGCCCCCCATTTTATGCCTTTGCCGGGCGCTGTGCAGGGGAGGGGCTGACCGCAGGGCGAGGAAGGCGCCGACCTGGCGGGCCGGGGTTGACCGATGGGGCCGGGCGGCGCGCGCGCGCAGGCTGGATGCACCTACCCGAGGAGTTCCCGCATGAAGCCATCCGCCCTGTCACTCGGCCTGTTCTGCGCGCTGCTGATCGCGCCCGCCGCCCAGGCCTTCCCCTACGTTGACCTGATCGATTACCCGCGGCAGGAAGCCAACTGGGATCGCTTCTTTGCCCTGGAGGGCCGTCTGCAACACGGCTTCGACAGGATCTGCGGCGACACCTTCTGCGAGGGCGAGTACAGCGACATCCAGGCGCTGCGCCTGCGGTGTTCGGTGGATGCGGTGCGCGGCACGGTGCAGGAGTGCCTCTGGGCATTTGCCGCCAGTGATCTGGCCGTGTCGCGGCATGACGGTGCGATCGTGGCCCGGCAGCCGACCTGGCTGTGCCGGCTGCCACTGGTGCCTGGTACCCCGGTGGAGGACTTCCATGCGGCGCTGGCGGCCCGCAATCCGCTGCATGATCCGTTGCCTGGCACGTCGGAGAGCGTCTATGACGGGCTGACCGGCTGCATCCACTGATGCGAACGTGACTGATTCTCATTAACGGAGTAGCATGCGCGGCGCCTTCCGCCTGTCGTCCCGGTTCCGCGCATGTCCTCCAATGCCGCCTTCCTCACTGAACTGCTGATCCGCGAGCGCCCTGCGCTGCTGCGCCGGGTGCAGCGCATCCTCGGGGGCGACAACGGCGCCGAGGACGTGATCCAGGCCGTGTGGTTCAAGGCCCGCGGGGTTGACGACAGCCAGACCATCGACAACCCGCGCGCCTATCTGTACCGGCTGGCTGCGAATCTGGCGACCGACCATGGCAGAGAATCGACCCGGCGCAACCGCCTGCTGGCCGACCACTACCTGTGGGGGCCGGACGAGGTGATCTCGACCGAGGAACAGGCGATGGCCCAGGACGAGTTGCAGCGGGTGCTCGACGCGGCGGGACACCTGCCGGAGCCGACCCGCACCATCTTCCGGCTCAACCGCCTGCAGGGCCTGACCCAGGCCGAGATCGCGCGCCGCCTGGGCGTGTCGGTGACCACGGTCGAGAACCATGTGCGCGCTGCCCTGCAGCGCCTGGCCTGGGCGCGCAGCGGCCGATGATCGCCCCGGCTTGGGGCTGGCCCGCGCTGAAACGTCTTGATCACTGGACCGTGGATGCGGTCTAGTTTCCCCGCCCGCGCTTGAACGCGCCTGTCTGCCAGCCGATGAGCCCGCCGAACATGCTGCCCGCTGCCAATGACGATGCCCTGGCCGAACAGGCCCGGGGCTGGATCGCGTGGCTGGCCGCAGGCGATATCAGCGATGTGCGCATGGATGAGTTCGAATGCTGGCTGCAGCAGCCGGGGCACCGTCGCGCCTTCGAGCACGAGCGTGCGCTGTGGCGCAGCGTCGGGCCGCGGCCGCAGGCCGGGCGCGTCGAACGCCGGCCCCCGAAGCGGCTGCGATGGGCGATGGCTGCGGCGGCAGCGCTGGCGATGCTGGTGGCATGGCCGGAAGCCTGGTTGCGCCTGCAGGCCGATCACCGAAGTACGCATGCCGTGCAGCACGTACAGCTGCCCGATGGCAGCCGGGCGGTGCTGGATGCGGACAGCGCGATCGCTGTGCGCTTCGACGCGCACGCACGCCAGATCGAGCTGCTGCGCGGGCGCGCCTGGTTCGAGGTCAGCCCGGATGCGCAGCGGCGTTTCAGCGTGCGTGCGGGCGATGGCGTGGTCGAGGACATCTCGACCGCGTTCTCCGTCGCACGCGACAGCGACCAGGTGGAAACCCAGGTCGGACAGGGCAGGGTGCGCGTGGCCAGTCCGGCTGACGGTGGCTGGACGTATCTGCAGGCGGGCCAGCGTGCGATCTATGGCGAACACAGTGGCGTGACGCGCCTGCAGGACGTGGCTGCCGACAGTGTCGGCGCGTGGCGGCAGGGCGAGCTGCTGCTGGAGCAGGCCAGTGTCGCCGACGCCGTGCAGTGGGTCGGGCGTTACCGCGCCGGCCCGACCTTCGTGCGCGGCGATCTGTCGCGACTACCCGCAGTGAGTGCCGCATTGCGCATTGATCGCCCGGAGCAGGCGCTGGACGCGCTGGCAGCGACGGCCGGTCTCCAGGTCACCCGCCTTCCATTCGGCGTCGCCATCGTGCAGTAGATCCACGCCACGCGCGGATGATCATGGCCGCTGTGCCGACCAACGGTCGGCATCCACCGCTACAACCGGGCGACCAACGGTTGGCAACTGCCGCGACTGCAGATTCATCTTGGGGTTGTCGCGTGCCCAACCGTCTTACCCCGCGAACGTACCCGCCGCCGCCACGTACGTCGCCGTGTCCACGCCCCCCGTGGATGACGCCGCGCCTGCGGCACCGATTACCTGACAGGTTCCCCATGTTCGACTCCCACCGCCCGGGCCGCGTGCTGCGCCCGTCCCGCCTGTGCATCGCCCTGCTGGCCGCCGGCCTGGCCAGCGCCGCACCATCCGTGCTGGCACAGAGCGCCACCGGCAACCACGCTGCCGTGCAGCGCTTCGACATTCCGGCGCAGCCGCTGGACGAAGCACTGCGCAGCTTCATGCGCCAGTCCGGCGTGCAGGTCGTGTATCCGGCCACCCTCGCCCAGGGAGTGACCTCGCGAGCAGTCAACGGCAGCCTGTCGGCCAACGAGGCGCTGCAGCAGCTGCTGCAGGGCAGCGGGTTGGCGATGCGCCGGATCAGCGCCGACGCAGTCACCCTGGAAGCGGCAACGCCGGTACAGGCCGACAGCGGTGTGATCGTCACCGATACGCTCAGCGTGGCCGGCGACCGTGTCGACGGCGGCGCAGGCAGCGACGAAGCGCGACTGCTCGACAGCTATCGCAGCGTGGGGTCCACCACGACGCTCAACCGCACGCAGCTGGAGCGCTTCCGTGGCACCTCCAATGGCGACATCGTCAAGGGCGTGGCCGGCGTCACCGCCGGCGACCCGCGCGTGGGCAATGGCTTCGACGTCAACATCCGCGGCATCCAGGGCCAGGGCCGCGTACCGGTCATCATCGACGGCGGCCAGTCCAGCATGGACACCTACCGTGGCTATGCCGGCCAGTCGCAGCGCACCTATCTCGACCCGGACCTGATCTCCAGCCTGACCATCACCAAGGGCCCGAGCCTGCAGGCCAATGCCTCCGGTGGCATCGGTGGCGTGGTCGAGATGGAGACGCTGAAGATCGGTGACGTACTGCGCGAAGGCCGCGACTTCGGCGTGCGCGTGCGTGGTGGCCTGGCCAATGCCAGTGCCAACAACCTGCCGGCCTACGGTGGCGCACCACGCAGCGACCGCAGCGCCACCGGCAGCCAGTTCTTCAACGTGGCCGGCGCCGGCCACTGGGACCGATTCGATCTGGTCGCCGCCTATGCCTACCGCGACAACGGCAACTACTTCTCCGGCAAGCACGGCTACGATGATTTCCCACAGACCCGTCGCACGCTGGCACCGCTGAATCCGCCGCGTACCGAAGTGTTCAACACCTCGTCGCGTTCGAAGTCGGCGCTGCTCAAGGGCACCTGGCGCATCGATGACGCGCAGACGCTGGAAGCCGGATACCGCCGCTACGAAGGCACCGCCGGCGAGATCATGGCGTCGCAGATCATCCGCGTCGACCGCGATCGCATTCCGCAGTGGGACCCGGGCCATGTCGACATGGACAGCTACACCCTGCGCTACCGCTTCAACCCGGACAGCGATCTGGTGGACCTGCGTGTCAACGCTGCCTACACCGATACCGACAGCGTGATGTACAACAGCCTGACCGGTATCACCCCGTGGTACTTCGACCGCCGCACCGAGTGGTATGACGCCCCCAGCTTCAGCGGCGACCCCGGCTACAAGGATGCCTACCGCAACCCGCTGCGGCAGAAGCGACTGGATCTGGATGCCAGCAACACGTCGACGTTCGTCACCCGTGCCGGTGTGTTCACGCTGGACTACGGACTGTCCTACAGCGATGAAGACATCGCGCCGGGCAGCTCCGGCCCGGTCATGCACGATGACCTGGTCAACAACCGCTTCCTGCGCAACGCTGAGCGCAAGGAATACAGCGCCGTGGCGTCGCTGAAGTGGCAGCCCGACGAACACTGGGAGCTGCTGGCCGGTGGCCGCTGGAACCGGGTGGATGTGCATGACCGCAACCGACTGGCGACGCCGGATGCCTATGAGGTGCAGGGCCAGTACCGCTACACCGAACTGCTCAACGGCAACCCGGCGCTGCCGTCGTGGCGTGCCAAGCGCATCGCGCTGCTGAACTGGTACCCGGACGCCAACGGCAACTTCACCCAGGAATCGCTGCTGGCCTCGCCGTACAAGAAGGGCACGGTCGGTGACATCACCGGTTGGAACTTCTACGACGCCGGCAAGCCGCAGGACCTTGAAGTGCCGGTCAGCTGGACCTGGTCGCAGCCGATCCGCCGCCGCGACACCGCGTTCTCGCCGACCGCCAGCGTCGCCTACCGCTTCAGCGAAGACACCATGGTCTACGTGAAGTACGCCGAAGGCACCAAGCTGCCGAGCCTGTTCGAGACCACGCTGGGCCTGTTCACTGCCGCCAAGCCGGTGGGCGAACTGAAGCCAGAGCGTGCGCGCAGCTGGGAGATCGGTGCCAGCACCCTCCGCTACGACCTGTTCACCGCTGGCGATCGCCTGGCGCTGAAGCTGGCCTACTTCGATACCCGCATCGATGACCTGATCACCCGCGACTACCGCACGCTGTCGGCGGGCCTGATCCGCAATGTCGACCAGTTCAAGGTCTCGGGCATGGAGTTCCAGTCCAGCTATGACAGCGGCAAGCTGTTCGCCGATCTGTCCGCGCACTACTACTTCAAGGCCAAGACCTGTGCGCCGGACATCGCCGCCGAGCGCCGCGCCTATGGCGTGCAGCGCAGGAATGCGGAGCTGGCCGGCACGCCGGACTGCGTGGATGGCGGCTTCGAGGGCTCGTACACCAACACCCAGAACCCGCCGCGCTACATGGTCAACCTGACCCTGGGCTCGCGCCTGTTCGACGAGCGCCTGACCTTCGGCACCCGCGTGATCCACAATGCCGGCCCGATCAGCATGCTGGACAAGGAGTGGAACGTCGGCCTGTCGGCGATCCAGCAGCTGTACCGTCCGACCACGCTGGTCGACCTGTTTGCCAGCTGGAACTTCAACGACCAGTGGTCGGTGGAAGCGGGCGTGGACAACCTGACCGACCGCTACTACCTGGACCCGCTCGCCCTGGGCGTGATGCCGGCCCCGGGCCGCACCGCGCGCCTGGCGTTGACCTGGAAGTACTGATCGACGGGTGATCTGCCAGCGGGGTCGGATCCCTTTCCTGCGGAAGGGGCTCTGACCCCATCGGGCCTGGCCATCCACGCATGGCGTGGAGCTACGGGGTAGCGCCGGGCCATGTCCGGCAAGCGCTTACAGCCCGGTCGCGGCCTTCACCGCGTCTTCGTGCAGCGATTCGTTCAGCTCATCGACCACGGTCGTCCATGCCGCATCGGCCTGCAGCGATTCGGACAGGAACTGGCGCTGGGCGTCGTTCCAGTACGGCGCCTCGACCACTTCCACATCGGTGGCCAGCTGGTGCTCGCGGATGAAGCGGGCGATGCCCTCGGCGCTGGCATCCAGGCCCAGCTGCAGGAACAGGTTGGTCATGCGCGGTTCGGTGGTGATCATCGTCGGTTCCTGCGGGAAGAAGGGATGCCTCATTATCGGCACAGACGCGCTTGGGGAAAGCCCCGCGGCGAACGTCTACAGCACGACCACCCCTTTGGCATCCCCCATGAACGCACACATTGCCCCTGATGACAGCCGCAGCCTGCGGCTCAAGGCTGCCACCCGCGACAGCCACGGCGCCCTGGACAAGCGCATCATGGCCGGCGACATCTTCGCCGACCGCAGCAACTTTGCCCGTTTCCTGCGCGTGCAGTACCGCTTCCACCGCAGCATCGACGCGCTGTACGCCAACCCTGCACTGGACGCACTGCTGCCCGATCTCGGCAAGCGCCGCCGCCTGCCCCAGGTCGCGCGCGACCTCCAGGATCTGGAGCAGACCCTGCCGGGGGCGGACATCGCCGCGCTGCCGTCGGATCTCGCGTTGCCGGTCGCGCTGGGCTGGCTGTACGTGGCCGAAGGCTCCAACCTGGGCGGTACCATCCTGTACAAGATGGCGGCCAAGCTCGGCCTGGACCGTGACTTCGGTGCCCGCCACCTGGCCGCGCATCCGGATGGCGCCGCCCGACACTGGCGCGAGTTCACCGCCGCGCTGGACGCGGTGCCGCTGAGCGCCGAGCAGGAACAGCAGGTCATCGACGCCGCCGATGCCGCGTTCCGCAGCGTGCACGGCCACGTTGAAGTGGAATTCGCCTGATGAACGCCCGCCACCCGCCGGTGCAGTGCTGATGCGCTGGCTCTGGTTCGCGCTGGGCTGGGTGATGGTTGGCCTCGGGGTGATCGGTGCGTTGCTGCCGGTGATGCCGACCACCATCTTCCTGATCCTGGCCGTGGGCTGCTTCGCGCGCAGCTCGCCGAAGTTCGAGCAGCGCCTGCTGGCACATCCGCGCTATGGCCCATCGCTGCGGCTGTGGCGCGAGCAGGGCGCCGTTTCGCGCAAGGGCAAGGCCTTTGCCAGCGTCGGCATGGCGGTCGGCTTCGCGATGTTCTGCTGGGGCGCGCAGCCGTCCTGGCGCCTGCTGCTGGGGGTGGGCCTACTCTTCGCGGTCAGCGCCGGCTATGTGCTCAGTCGACCCGCACCACGCATTGAACCCACGCCGCTGGTGGAAGTGGACGACGCCAGCGATCCGCGCGCGGCCCGCCGCCGTGCCGCATCCCCCCATACCGATGGAACCCGAGACGATGCTGCCTGCTGACCTGGCCCCTGTGGCCGCCCCTGCACTGACCCCGTGGGGCATGTACCTGGCCGCCGACGTGGTGGTGAAGGCGGTGATGATCGCGCTGGCGTTGGCGTCGCTGGCCACCTGGACCGTGCTGCTGGCCAAGGGCTGGGAACTGGCCCGGCAGGCACGGCAGCTGCGTGCGGCGCGCGTGCTGTTGCTGCAGTCCGCACAGCTGCCGGCGCAGAGCGAAGCGGCAAGCCTGCAGCAGGGCACCGCGCGGGCGATGCTGGATGCCGCGCGTACCGAACTGCGCCTGTCGCAGGCGCTGGACGGCCGCGAAGGCATCAAGGAACGCGTGGCCTCCCGCCTGGACCGCATCGAACTGGAAACCGCGCGCGTGCAGCGACGTGGTATCGGCGTGCTCGCCAGCATTGGCGCGGTGGCGCCGTTTGTCGGCCTGTTCGGCACGGTGTGGGGCATCATGAACAGCTTCATCGGCATCGCCCACAGCAACACCACCAACCTGGCGGTGGTCGCACCCGGCATCGCCGAGGCACTGCTGGCCACCGCGCTCGGCCTGGTCGCCGCGATCCCGGCGGTACTGGTCTACAACCACTTCAGTCGCGTGCTGGCCGGTCTGCGTGGCCTGCTCGGCGATCTGTCGGCGGCCGTGCAGCAGCTGGTCTCGCGCGATCTCGACCACGCCGTTCCACGCGCTGCCGCGGCGTCGCTGCGTGCGGTGCACTGAGAGGCGGCGATGGCCATCAGGACCGCGTCCGACCGCGACGACACGCCGGAAGAATCGCACGAGATCAACGTCACGCCCTTCATCGATGTGATGCTGGTGCTGTTGATCATCTTCATGGTGGCGGCACCGCTGGCCACCGTGTCGGTACCGGTGCAGCTGCCGGCCAGCAGTGCCAGTGCCACGCCGCCGGAACAGGCTCCGGTGTATGTGACCGTGCAGGCCGATCTGTCGCTGCGCGTCGGCGAGCAGGCAGTGGCACGCGACGGGCTGGCCGCTGCGCTGCAGGCAGCCACCCACGGTGACACCTCGCAACGCCTGTTCCTGCGTGCCGATACCCGCGTGCCTTACGGTGAACTGATGGCAACGCTGGATGCGCTGCGTGCTGCGGGCTACCTGAAGGTGGCACTGGTTGGACTGGAGCAGGGCGCGCGATGAGCGGACTGCGGCGCTGGGCGACCAGCCTGGCGATCGTGCTGCTGGTGCATGCGCTGCTGGTCGGCGTGGCCTGTTGGTGGGCGGCGCGCGCACCGGCGGTGGCCGCCGCAGCGCCGCCCGCTGCATTGATGCTGGAGCTGGCACCGATGGAACAGGCGCCTCCGGTACCGCCGCGCGAGGTGGCAACCGGGCCCCTGCAGCAGCAACAGCAGCGGCAGGCGCCGAAGCCGGCCGTGCAGGAGCAACCCAAGGCACCGGTGCAACCTCAGGGTGATCTGCCGCCGCCGCGTGCGCCTGAGCCGACGCCCTCGCCGGATCCCGCCGACGCCAATGTCGCGCAGACCCACGCACCGCCACAGGTCGCTGCCGATGCGGCCACGCGCTATACCGCGCCGCAGACCACGGCCGGCGAGCGCAGCCGTGCCGAGGCCACCTGGGAAGGGCGCCTGCTGGGGCACCTGCAGAAGCACCGGCGCTATCCGCGCCAGGCCGAGCGGCTGCGCCAGCAGGGGGTGGTGTACGTGCGCTTCGCCGTCGCCCGCGATGGTGCCGTCTCCGCACTGGCGCTGGGCCGCAGCAGTGGCTTCGCGCTGCTCGATCAGGAGACGCTGGATACGGTGCAGCGCGCCAGCCCCGTACCGGCGCCGCCGGCCGAAGTGGCCGGCGACCCGGTGCAAGTGATGGTGCCGGTGTCCTTCTTCCTGCGCGGGCGTTGACCTTGTAGAGCCGAGCCGATGCGCGGCTGTTCTCCGATCCCGCGAAGCCCAAGAGCCGAGCATGGGCTCGGCTCTACAGAAGGCTTTTACAACAGCGGCACCAGCAGCAGCGCCACGATGTTGATGATCTTGATCAGCGGGTTGATCGCGGGGCCAGCGGTGTCCTTGTACGGGTCACCGACGGTATCGCCGGTCACCGCGGCCTTGTGCGCCTCGCTGCCCTTGCCGCCGAAGTGGCCGTCCTCGATGTACTTCTTGGCGTTGTCCCAGGCGCCGCCGCCGGTGGTCATCGAGATGGCCACGAACAGGCCGGTCACGATCGTGCCGATCAGCAGGCCGCCCAGGGCGCGCGGCCCGAGCAGCAGGCCGACCACCACCGGCACCGCCACCGGCAGCAGCGAGGGCACGATCATTTCGCGGATCGCCGAGCGGGTCAGCATGTCCACCGCTTTGTCGTACTGCGGCTTTCCGGTGCCCTGCATGATGCCGGGGATCTCGCGGAACTGGCGGCGTACTTCCTCCACCACCGCACCTGCCGCGCGGCCGACCGCCTCCATCGCCATCGCACCGAACAGGTACGGAATCAGGCCGCCGATCAGCAGTCCGATGATCACCGTGTGGTCGCTGAGGTCGAAGCGGAATTCCTGCCCGGGATGTGCCGCCTGCAGGTTGTGGGTGTAGTCGGCGAACAGCACCAATGCGGCCAGTGCCGCCGAACCGATCGCATAGCCCTTGGTCACCGCCTTGGTGGTGTTGCCCACCGCATCCAGTGGATCGGTGATGTCACGGATCTCCGAGGGCAGCTCGGCCATTTCGGCGATGCCGCCGGCGTTGTCGGTGATCGGCCCGTAGGCATCGAGGGCGACGATCATGCCGGCCATCGACAGCATCGCCGTGGCGGCGATGGCGATGCCGTACAGCCCACCCAGCGCGAATGCGCCCCAGATCGCCGCACACACCGCCACCACCGGCAGCGCGGTGGACTTCATCGAGATGCCGAGGCCGGCAATGATGTTCGTGCCGTGGCCGGTGGTCGACGCCTGCGCCACGTGCTGCACCGGCTTGTACTGGGTGCCGGTGTAGTACTCGGTGATCCATACGATCAGGCCGGTCAGCACCAGTCCGATCAGCGCGCAGCCGTACAGCGCCATCGGCCCGTGCACGTTGTCGCCCATCAGCCCGGTGGTGATCGGGTAGAACGCGATGGCGGCCAGCACGCCGGACACGATCACGCCCTTGTACAGCGCGCCCATGATCGAACCGCCGGGCTTCACCTTGACGAACAGTGCGCCGATGATCGAAGCGATGATCGATACGCCGCCCAGCACCAGCGGATACAGCACTGCATTGGCACCGGCTTCGGCCAGCATCAGGCTGCCCAGCAGCATGGTGGCGATGACGGTGACCGCATAGGTCTCGAACAGATCGGCGGCCATGCCGGCGCAGTCGCCGACATTGTCACCGACGTTGTCGGCGATCACCGCCGGATTGCGCGGGTCATCCTCTGGAATGCCGGCTTCCACCTTGCCGACCAGATCGGCGCCCACGTCGGCGCCCTTGGTGAAGATGCCACCGCCCAGCCGCGCGAAGATCGAGATCAGCGACGAACCGAAGGCCAGGCCCACCAGTGCGTGCAGCGCCTGCTCCATCGGCAGGCCCATGCGCAGCAGCAGTGCGTAGTAGCCGGCCACGCCCAGCAGGCCCAGCCCGACCACCAGCATGCCGGTGATCGCACCGCCACGGAACGCCACGTCCATCGCTGCGCTGATGCCGTGGCGAGCAGCTTCGGCAGTGCGTACGTTGGCGCGTACCGAGACGTTCATGCCGATGTAGCCGGCAGCACCGGACAGCACTGCGCCGACGGCGAAGCCGATCGCGGTGTACCAGCTGAGGAACGCCCCTACCAGCGCGAACAGCACCACGCCGGCCACGCCGATGGTCAGGTACTGGCGGTTGAGATAGGCACGCGCACCTTCCTGGATCGCGGTGGCGATCGCGACCATGCGTTCATTGCCGGTGGGTTGGCGCAGGATCCAGCGCGCCGAGACGATTCCGAACAGGATTGCGAGGATGGCGCAGCCCAGCGCCAATGACAGCCCGTGACGTTCCAGCATTAGACCCCTCCGCAGAATGGATGTAGGCATCCAGTGGCGATGAACGGCACCACGAGGGGGACGACGGGCTGCAGCCTGGAACCAACCCGTACCGACCTTGGCGGTCGTCCGACGTATGGCGGTGTTCAGCATTCCCTGGTGCCCGCAGTATGCGTGCGCCCGCGTCTGGATGGTAGGGCCGCGCCGCGCCCGGCGAGCACAGCGGCTGCTCGACCCACGCGCCTTTGCACCCCGTTAAGCCAATCTCTGCAAGCCTGCGCTCAGTCCTGAAGGAGATCCCCCATGCGCCTGTCCCTGCTGATGCTTGCCGCCCTGGTCCCGGCGCTGCCGGCCTTCGCTGCAGAAACCCCCGAGCTGCAGCGCGCAGTCGGTGCACCACAGGCGGTAGGCGCGGTGCACACGCTGCGGCAGATCCCCGAGGCCTGTGCGCGCCTGGAAGGTGCGTTCACCGGCCAGGCCGCCGAGCCGTATCGCTTCTCCGCGGTGCGCACCAGCGAACAGTGCCAGCCACGCGCGCGCTTCGTCGACTACGCCAAGGCGCAGCCGAGTGCCGACAAGGGCTGGAAGCTCAATGATGTGATCCGCGTGCCCAACGCCGCGTGCCCGGCGCAGCAGGCGGTGGTGCGCGTGTGGCGGCTGCCGTCAAGCAACAAGGTGGAGCTGGACGGGCAGGGCCAATCGCGGATCTACCTGGAAGAGGCGAAGAAGCAGGCGGCGGCCGGCCAGATTCCGCAGGTGACGATGTTTGCGGCGCAGTTGCAGGTGGAAGGCAAGGCCTGCAATTGAGCCCATGTGGCAGGGTGCATCCACGCGTGGCGTGGATCCATTGCAATCAATCCGCCAGCGTCGCTCCACGCGCCACCAGCAGCTCGCGCAGGGCCTTGCGGTGGCAGTGCGCCTCGTCCTCGCAATAGCACCCCACGCTGATGTCGCTGTGCTGTGACATCGCAGCCAGCAGGTCCAGCGCGTGGGCGGCATCAGGCGCCTTCATCTCGGCCGTGAAGTGGCGGAAGAACGCATGCCAGTCGGCGGCCGTCTTCGCTTCGTGCGCCTGCTTCACCAGTGCCGCGCTGGGTGACAGGGTCGGGAACCAGACGTCGTACCAGTCCTGCCGGGCGAACTCGCTGCGCGGCACACCGCGCGGCGGCCGCCGCACGGTGCCGATGCGCAGGCCCTCGCCGGGCGCACGCGGTGTACCCAATCGAACAACGCGCAGTGCCATGGTGTTCCTCCGTCCCCTTTTTCGGGTCAGCCCTCGAACGGCGGCAGCTTCTGCTTCACCGCCACGTTCTTCAGCGTGACGTACTTCGGCAGGCCGTCGGCGCCGTAGGGCAGCGGCGCTTCGCCCTTGATCAGCGGCGACAGGTAGGCGCGCGCCTTGGCGGTGATGCCGAAGCCATCGCGGCGGATGAAGCCGGCCGGCATCTTCTTCTCATGGTTGGCGATCTTCGACAGCGGCGCCGCTTCGATCTTCCAACGGTAGGGCGCGTCGCTGCTGCGCACGATCACCGGCATCACCCCGTTCTGGCCCTTCAGCGCAAGCTGCACGGCAGCCTTGCCCACCGCCTGCGCCTGCTCCCAGTCGGTCCTGCTGGCCAGGTGGCGGGCCGAGCGCTGCAGGTAATCGGGCAGCGCCCAATGGACCTTCAGGCCCAGCTGGTCCTTGACCCGGCCGGCCAGGTGCGCGGCCACGCCGCCCAGCTGCGAATGGCCGAAGGAATCCTTGCCACCACCGGCGTCGGCGACGAAGCGTCCGTCGGCGGTGGCGATGCCTTCCGAGGCCACCACCACGCAGTAGCCGACGCGCTCGACCACCGCCTTCACCCTAGCCAGGAACACCGCCTCGTCGTAGGCCCGCTCGGGCAGCAGGATGATGTGCGGAGCTTCGTCATCGCCGTTGCCGGCCAGGCCGGCGGCCGCGGCCAGCCAGCCCGCGTGGCGTCCCATCGCCTCGTAGATGAAGACGCGGGTGGAGGTTTCGGCCATCGCCGCCACGTCCAGTGCTGCTTCGCGTACCGACACGGCGGTGTACTTGGCCGCCGAGCCGAAGCCGGGGCAGGTGTCGGTCACCGCCAGGTCGTTGTCGATGGTCTTGGGCACGCCGATGCAGGTCAGGTCGTAGCCGGAGGCCCTGGCCAGCTGCGAGACCTTCAGTGCGGTGTCGGCCGAGTCGTTGCCGCCGTTGTAGAGGAACCAGCGCACGTCATGGGCACGCAGCACCTCCAGCAGGCGGTCGTAGCGGGCGCGGTCGGCGTCCAGCGATTTCAGCTTGACCCGGCACGATCCGAAGGCGCCGCCCGGGGTATGGGCGAGGGCACGGATGGCCGCAGCGCTCTCCCTGCTGGTGTCGATCAGTTCCTCGCGCAGCGCGCCGAGGATGCCGTTGCGCGCGGCCAGGACCTTGATGCCCTTGGCCCGGGCCTGCTCGATCACCGCCGCCGCCGTGGCGTTGATGACCGCGGTGACACCACCGGATTGGGCGTAGAGGAGAGTACCGTTGCGCATGCGTCTACCTGCTCGGGGGAAAGGACATTGCAGGGACATTACCCGGATGCGGTAAAGTGGCGCTATTGCGGTGCAGCGATACCGGTCCGTCCGGGACGCGAACCTTCTTTGTTTTCAACACGTTGGAGTCAGGTCAATGCGATTGGTTCTGTTGGGACCGCCCGGTTCGGGCAAGGGGACACAGGCGACGCGCCTGAAGGAAAAGCTGGGGATCGCCCATATTTCGACCGGTGACATGCTGCGCGCGGAAATCGCCGCGGGCACGGAGCTGGGCAAGCAGGCCAAGACGGTGATGGATGCCGGCAACCTGGTGTCGGACGACATCCTGCTGGGCATGCTGGAGTCGCGCCTCACCCAGGCCGATGTCGCCAAGGGCTTCATCCTCGATGGCTATCCGCGCAATGTGGCCCAGGCCAATGCGATGGACGGCCTGCTGGCCAAGATCGGCCAGCCGCTGGATGCCGTGGTGCAGCTGGACGTGGCCACCGAGCTGCTGGTCGACCGCATCGCCGGTCGCGCCAAGGAGCAGGGGCGCGCCGACGACAATCCGGAAGCGGTGCGTCAGCGCCTGCAGGTCTACAACGACCAGACCGCCCCGGTGGTCGACTTCTACGCCGGCCGTGGCACTCTGGCCCGCGTTGACGGCGTCGGTGAACTGGACGAGATCGAAGCCCGCATCCTGGCGGCGATCAAGGCCTGACCCGGCCGGGCCGGCCTGCTGCCGGCCCTTCGGGCAAAAAAGCACAGGCCTGGTCCGCGAGGATCAGGCCTGTGTCGTTTGATAGGCGCCAGCAGAGGGCTTGCTCAGGGCCCCGCAGCATGAGCTCCCTTGGGGATGGCCTCTTGGGGAGTAGGACCGGTTCGGGTACTGCGGCTGGCAGTTCGAATTGTGTCCGGGTTCACAGAACATCGCTATCGGGAATTCCCTGACAGAAGATTGGAGTTTTCTCACATCCCGTGTAGGACTTGTCTTACCCGGGAGCGGACATTGGCCCTATACAGCCGTCATCGGTCACAATCCTCGGTCATGAGCAGCGTACATATCCTTGCAATCGCCGGCACCTTCATGGGCGGCGTGGCCGCCCTGGCGCGGGAACTCGGCCATTCGGTCAGCGGCAGCGACCAGGCCATCTATCCGCCGATGTCGACCCAGCTCGAGCAGCTGGGCATCACTCTGGACCAGGGCTATCGCGCCGACAGCGTGCCGGCCGGGACCGATGAGGTGGTGATCGGCAACGCGCTTTCGCGCGGCAACGCGGCCGTGGAGGCCGTGCTCGATGCCGGCCAGCGCTACATTTCGGGTGCGCAATGGCTGTCCGAGCAGGTGCTGCCGGGGCGCGATACCCTGGCCGTGGCCGGTACCCACGGCAAGACCACCACCACCACCATCCTCACCTGGCTGCTGGAAAGCGCCGGGCGTTCGCCGGGCTTCCTGATCGGCGGCGTGGCCGAGGATTTCGGCGTTTCCGCGCGCCTGGGCCAGGGCCGCGAGTTCGTGGTCGAGGCCGATGAGTACGACACCGCGTTCTTCGACAAGCGCAGCAAGTTCGTGCACTACCGGCCGCTGGTGGCCATCCTCAACAACCTTGAATACGACCACGCCGACATCTTTCCCGATGTGGCGGCGATCCAGCGCCAGTTCCATCATCTGGTGCGCACGGTGCCGGCGCGTGGCCGCCTGATCGTCAACGGCGAGGATCAGCACCTGGCCGACGTGCTGGCGATGGGCTGCTGGACCCCGGTCGAGCGTTTCGGATTCGATCCCTCGCTCGAATGGCATGCGGAGCTGCTGGCCGCCGATGGCAGCGCGTTCCGCGTGCACCATCGCGGGCAGGCGCTGGGTGACGTGCAGTGGTCGCTGCTGGGCCGGCACAACGTGCTCAACGGTCTGGCTGCGCTGGCCGCGGCGCATGCCGTGGGCGTGGCGCCGGCCGAGGTGATTCCGGCGCTGGCGCGCTTCCGCAGCGTCAAGCGCCGCATGGAAGTGATCGGCAGCCACGAGGGCATCACCGTGTACGACGATTTCGCCCATCACCCGACCGCGATCGCCACCACGCTGGAAGGCCTGCGTGCCAAGGTCGGCGATGCGCGCATCGTGGTCGCGATGGAGCCCCGCAGCAACTCGATGCGTCTGGGTGCGCACGCGCAGGCACTGGCCCCGTCGCTGGCGCTGGCCGACGAGGTGGTGTTCCTGCACCGTCCGGAACTGGCCTGGGATGCCGCCGCTGTGATCGCCGCGGTGCGTGGTGAAGCGCACGCGGTGCCGGACACCGATGCACTGCTGGCGCAGCTGCAGTCCAGTGTGCGCAGCGGCGACCACGTGGTGTTCATGTCCAACGGTGGCTTCGACGGCGCGCCGCGCCGCTTCCTCGCTGCGCTGCAGGCCCGATGAGCGTCGATGGCGCGCTGCCGCTGTTTCCGCTGCACACCACGCTGGTGCCGGGTGCAGCGGTGGGCCTGCGCGTGTTCGAGCGGCGCTACCTGGATCTGGTGCGCGACTGCGGCCGCAGCGGCTCAGGCTTTGGTGTCTGCCTGATCCTCGACGGCGAGGAAGTGGGCGCCCCGGCAACGCCGGCGGCTTTTGGCGTACAGGTGCGCATCGAAGACTTCGATGTCGGCGCCGATGGTGTGCTGCAGCTGCGCCTGCGCGGCACCCGCCGCTTCCATGTCGAGCGTACCCGCGTGCGCGACAACGGCCTGGTGGTGGCGGATGTGCGCTGGTGCGAGGAAGACCCCGATGACGAACTGCGGCCGCAGCATGGCCTGCTGGCCACGGTGCTGGGGCACATCATCGAGCAGGCCGGTGAGGCCTATGCGCCGGCCAATCCGGCGTTGCTGGACCAGGCCAGCTGGGTCGGCTGGCGGCTGGCCGAGCTGCTGCCGCTGAGCGAGCAGCAGCGGCTGCAGCTGCTGCAGATGGACGACCCGCACCAGCGGTTGCAGCAGTTGCTGGGCTGGATGCCGTAGGGCCATCCACGCGCTGCGTGGATCTACTGTAGAGCCGAGCCCATGCTCGCCTTGCTGGACCGCGCGAAAATCAGCCGAGCACAGGCTCGGCTCTACACGCTCCGGAACGCGTTCCGGTAGCGCCGGGCCCTGCCCGGCGAAACCATCACCGCTGCGTCTTCAACCGCAGAACCGGCAACCCGGTTTCGCTGTGCACGTCCTCGCGCTGCGGCAGGTTCTGCACGGCGTCCTTCACGGCATTCAATGCCGGGTCGACGCCACGTAGCGGGTGCCACATGCCGATCCACTCGAAGTGGCGCTCGTAGCGCAGGGTCTGCGCACTGCCAAGCCACAGCGGCGTGTTGCCCGGCTGCAGTTGTGCAGGCGCCGGCCACAGCCGCAGCACGTAACGCTCATCCGGCTGCGCACCCTGGCGCACCATCAGCAGCGCTTCCACGCGCGTATCCAGGGTGGCCGGCAGCACCGGCAGTTCATCGGCGCCGGTGTTCTTGTCCAGCATCAGCAGCGCCTGCTGCCAGCCGGCCTGTTCCTGCCGCTTCCAGCCGCGCGCCTCCAGCTGCGCCTGCAGAGGTGCCAGCGGGCCGGCCACCTGCACGTCCAGCGGCCAGCGTTGATCGTCGTCGAATTCGTTGCGGCGTGCTGGCAGCTGCGCCCAGTCGTGCTGCCACCAGGCCTGCATGTCCATTGCCTGCGGTGCCGGCAGGGTCGGCTCGAAGCGTTCCAGCTTCACCGGGATGTTGCGCGGCGCGTACCACATCGCTGCCACGGCGAAGACGCCGTAGAACAGCCACGCCACCGGCTTCACCCAGAACGAGCGGTTGAAGCGGCGGCGATAGGCGATGCCCAGCACCAGCAGCCAGAACGTGCCGAACAGCATGCCGCCGATCACATCGCTCAGCCAGTGCGCGCCCAGGTACAGGCGCGAGAAGCCGATCAGGCTGACCACGATGCCCGACACCAGGTACGGCCAGACGCGGGTGCGGCCGGGCATCTCGCGCGCGATCAGCACCGCGAAGAAGCCGAAGGTGATGGTGGCCATGGTCACCGACACCGACGGGAAGCCGAAGCCACTGCTGGCATCGACCGGGCGCACCACGTCCACGGTGGCGCCGAGCAGCATGGTCAACGCCAGGCCGAAGGCGAGGGCGGCCAGCCAGTGTGCGGCCGCCATCCAGCGCCGGCGCCAGATCAGGTAGCCCATCGCTGCGGCGGTGGCCGGCAGCAGTACCTGCCACGCCCCCAGCGACGCCAGCGCGGCCATCGGGTAGTCGGCCAGCGGATTGCGCAGCGCCAGCATGGCCTGGTGCACCAGCAGGTCGATGGCCAGTGGCTCGCCGTGTGCGACCACCACGGTCAGCAGCGCGAACCAGCCCCAGCCCAGCAACAGCAGCATCAGCGCCAGCATCGCCAGCGGCACCGATTCGCGGCGCTTCGGGTCCAGCACGCCGACGGTGTAGCGGCCCAGCGTCGGGTGGCGGTTGGACCAGTCCAGCAGGCGTGCCAGCCAGTTGTCCATGCGCGCGGCCGACCAGCGGTAGCCGTACAGCACGATGGCCCAGACCAGGCCAAGGATCACCGCCAGCAGGCCGACCACCACCACCAGCCGCCCGGCCACGGCAGCCACCGCGTCATACGCTTCGCCGAGGATCCAGCCCGGGGCCAGGAACAGTACCGCCCAGGAAATGCTGGCGATGCCGCTGGCCTGCACGTAGCGGCTGGCGGGCATCTTCATCATGCCGGCGATGGCCGGTACGAACGGCCGGATCGCGCCGACGTAGCGCGCCACCAGGATGCTCTTGAACGCATTGCGGCGGAACAGGTTCTCGCCGCGGTCGAGCAGCTGCGGGTAGCGGCTGAACGGCCAGATGCCGCGCAGACGATCGCCCCAGCGGCGGCCGATCCAGTAGCTGATGCCATCACCGGCGAACGCACCCAGTGCCGCCGCCGCCACCGCGTACGGCCCGGAGATCTGGCCCAGGCCGATGAACACACCCACAGCGAACAGCAGCGGCAGGGCCGGCACGATGGCACCGAGAATGATCACCGCATCGCAGAAGGCGATGAGGAAGATAACGGCGCCCGCCAGCACGGGGTGGGCGGCAATCCACGCGAGCGTGGCGTCGATCCATGAAGAGTCCATTGCCCGATTATAGGGGCGTGAAGGTGACTGGTTCCCAGCCGCTTGGTGACCGTTTGCAACCGGCGCCATCGCCTAGAATGGAGCCATGCTGCATACACCAGACGCCCCCCACCGTGCTTTGAAGGCAGACAGTTTCGGCCGGATCCTTCTGGTTGAAGGGCCCAGCGGCCGGTTCGTGCGCCGCGATCTGGGCGCTACGCCGCTGTGGCTGCGGCTGCCCGCGTGGTGGCTGGCGCGGCGTGAAGCACGCGCGTTGCGCCATATCCACGGCATGGCCGACGTGCCGCAGTTGCTTGCATGGGATGGCCGCCACCTCGACCGCAGCTTCATGGCCGGCGATGCCATGTACCAGCGCCCGCCACGCGGCGATGTGGCCTGGTTCCGTTCCGCGCGCCGGCTGCTGCAGCAGCTGCATCGGAACGGCGTGGCCCACAACGATCTGGCCAAGGAGGCCAACTGGCTGGTCACCGAGGACGGCCGCCCGGCGCTGATCGACTTCCAGCTGGCAGTGATCGGCAACCCGCGCTCGCGCTGGATGCGCCTGCTGGCGCGCGAGGACCTGCGCCACCTGCTCAAGCACAAGCGCATGTATTGCCGTGAATCGCTCACCCCGGTGGAGAAGCGCGTGCTCAAGCGCACCTCGTGGGTGCGTGAGCTCTGGTTCGCCACCGGCAAACCGGTCTATCGCTTCGTCACCCGCCGCATCCTGCACTGGGAAGACAACGAAGGGCAGGGACCGAAGCCGTGAGTGCATCGCAGGTGATGAGCGCCCCGCCGAGCGCGGGCAGCGTGCTGCGTACACAGCTGCCCGGCGCCGACTTCGTGCACGCCTGCCAGGCCACCACCCGGCGCGACGGGCGTACCGCACTGCAGGCCTACCGCGACATGGCGGCAATCATTCCCGGCTGGTTCGACGGCCTGATGGCGCTGCGCAACCAGGGCATGCGCCTGCTCGGCATGAAACATCTGGGCTCGCTGCGGGCGGTGCAGGACAGCGTCGATCCGGCCCCCGGCCAGCGGCTGGGCATCTTCACCCTGCAGTCGCTGGATGACGATGCCATCGTGCTGGAAGACGATGATCGCCACCTTCGCGTACAGCTGGCCCTGCAATGGCAGGGCGACGTGCTGGAAGTGGCGACGGTGGTGCATACGCACAACGCGTTCGGCCGCCTTTACATGCTACCGGTCGCGCCCGTGCACCGGTTGATCGTGCCGCATCTGCTGCAGAAGCAGGTGCAGGCCTATCGATGACGCGACACTGCGTCCGCCGGGCCATGCCCGGCGATACGCGGTGTTTCCGGGTTACGGCGTCGCCGGCACCACCTGCTGGCCGATGAAGTTGCGCTTGGCATCGAAGTCATAGGCGATCTGCAGCTGGCCCACGTCCGGGCAGGCGTGGCAGTCTCGCAGCGGCGTGCGGTACAGCAGGCGGATGCCGCCGCCCTCCAGCGGTGTCGCTCCGGCCGACTGCGCAGGGGCAAACGGCGTCGCCTGCGGGTTGGCCTTCAGCAGCTCCTGCACGGTCGGGTCGGCACGCAGCGTGTCGTCCAGCTGCACGGCGTCCACATCGATGCGCTTGCCGCTGGCGTCGACCAGGCGGGTGCCTTCGTTGGTGTTGGCGCGGAAGGGATACTCGACCGTGGCAATGCCCAGCCCCTCGTTCTCATGCCACGCGGTGACATACGCCAGTTCCCCGGCGCTGGACAGTTGCTCGGCGGCGGTGATCGCATCGGCGCTTGCACCGCCGGCACGCATCGCATCGCGCAGGCAGTCACGGGTGGCCGCATTCTCACCCTGGCGGCACGCGTTCAGATCGCCATCCCAGACCACGGCCTCGCTCCAGCGCATCCTGCCGTCGGCGGCAGCCTTCTCCGCGCTGGGCGCGTCACCGGCGGGCGGCGCCTTTCCGGGTTCCGGCGAACGGCCCTGGCAGGCAGTCAGCAGCGCAAGCCCCAGGGCAGGCAGCAACAGGCGGGAACGGCGCATGGCGTGGACCTCGTGCGTTGGCTGGAGGCCAGAGTATCGTCAAGGCCGGGTGAACTCCGCGTCGGCGCGGCATACTAGCGGCTCATTGCATACGCTGGAGTGTGGATCGTGGGCAGTCTGCAGGGCAAAACGCTTTTCATCACCGGTGCCTCGCGTGGCATCGGCCTGGCCATCGCACTGCGCGCTGCGCGCGACGGCGCCAATGTGGCCATCGCGGCCAAGTCGTCGGTGCCGAATCCGAAGCTGCCCGGCACCATCCACACCGCCGCCGAAGCGGTAACGGCTGCTGGCGGGCAGGGCCTGGCGCTGAAGTGCGACATCCGCGAGGAAGAGCAGGTGCAGGCGGCCGTCGCGGCCACGGTCGATACCTTCGGTGGCATCGACATCCTGATCAACAACGCCAGCGCGATCTGGCTGCGCGGCACGCTGGATACGCCGATGAAGCGCTTCGACCTGATGCAGCAGGTCAATGCGCGCGGCAGCTTCCTGTGCGCGCAGGCCTGCCTGCCGTACCTGCTGCAGGCGCCGAATCCGCATATCCTCACCCTGGCACCACCGCCGAGCCTGGAACCCAGGTGGTGGGCACCACACACCGGCTACACGCTGGCGAAGATGGGCATGAGCTTCGTCACCCTAGGCCTGGCGGCGGAGTTCGGCCCGCAGGGCGTGGCGGTGAACGCGTTGTGGCCGCGCACGGTGATCGCTACCGATGCGATCAACATGATTCCGGGCGTGGATGCGGCCGGTTGCCGCACGCCGCAGATCATGGCCGACGCCGCGCACGCGGTGCTGGTGCGCGAAGCGGCCGGTTTCCACGGCCAGTTCCTGATCGATGATGAGGTGCTGGCGCAGGCCGGTGTCACCGACCTTTCGGGCTACGCGGTGGATCCGTCGCGGCCGTTGTTGCCGGATCTGTTCCTGGATTGATATCCCACTGCCGGAAGAGGCCGAGGGCTGCGACACTCGGCCTGCTGCGCTAGAATGCGCGGCTGTAATCGTTTCCAACAGGGATGTGAGCACATGTCACGCACTCTTTCCGTCGCAGCGCTGGCCGCTTCGCTGTCGTTGATCCTGACCGCCTGCGGTGGCAAGGCTCCCACAGCTGCGGGCGGCACCGATTCCTCCGGCACGCCGGACGCCAGCGCGGCCCCGTCCGATGCACAGCAGCAGTTGACCGCCAAGCTCAACGCCTACATCGGTTGCTTCAACGCGCTGGATTCGAAAACCCACGGCAGCATCCAGTCCTACACGCGCTGGATCAAGGATGTCGACGCTGGCCCGACCGGGCGCGAGACGCACGTGTACGGCCCGTTCGAGATCAGCGACTACGACATGAAGCAGTGCGACGCCCCGGTGACCGAGGCGATCGCTGCCAAGCCGGCGCTGGCCGATCTCGATGCTGCTGCGGCCCATTACCAGCAGGCGCTGAAGGCGCTGGTGCCGCTCAGCAAGGACGCGCACGATTACTACGATCGCCAGGACTACGAAGACGACCAGTTTGCCAAGGGCAAGCAGCTGCACGCGCCGCTGATGGCCGCCTTCAAGGATTTCGTGGCTGCAAGCGAAACGTTCAATGCCGAGCTGGAGCGTCAGAACGACGCCGCCCAGCGCGAGCAGCTCAAGGCGCTGGAGCAGGCCGAAGGCCGCACGCGCGCGTACTACCGTCTGGCGATGATGCTGGAGGCCAAGGCCATCATGGATCTGATGAGCGACGATGATTTCGATCAGGCCAAGGCCCGCGAGCGCCTGGATGCCTTCAATCGCATTTCCGATGAAGCGCATGCCAAGGTTGCCGACCAGGAGCCGGGCAAGTCGGACTGGGAAGGCTTCGAACGTGAGGCCGAGAATTTCCGGCGCGAAGGCAAGGAGCGGCTGCAGCGGGTCAGCAGCAAGACGCCCTACAGCGATTTCGAGCGACGCATGCTGGATTCGCCCTCGATGGCGCCGCGCGGTTCGGCTAGCAAGCTCATGCAGGAATACAACACGCTCGTTTTCCAGAGCAACCGCCAGTGACCGGCGCGCCAGCACCCATGCGAGGGACCATGACGACGTCCTGCCTGCGAATCGCGCCGCTGCTGCTGATCGGCGCTGTGGCGGGCCTGAGCGGCTGCAACAAATCGGCAGGGCTGGCTGTGGCCGACCCCAGCCTGGGAAAGGTGAACGCCTACATCGAGTGCTACAACGGCGTTGAACAGCCCGTCCACGAGGGCTTCCAGGCCTACACCCGCTGGATGAAGGACCCCGACGCCGGCCCGACCGGCAAGGAAGCGCAACCTCGTTCGCCCGGCAAGGTGCTGTCGCACCGCGTCGAGTCCTGCGGCCAGCCAGTGACCGATGCATTGGCGAAGACCCCGGCACTGCCGATGGATGGCGCCGCGCGAGACTACCAGCAGGCATTCCAGGCATTGAACACCCTGGTCGAGCGCGCCGATGGCTACTTCACCCGTGAGGACTATCGCCGTGATGGCGGTGAGGGGATGCGCAGCCAGCATGCCCCGTTGATGCAGGCCTATGCTGATTTCTTCAAGGCCAGCGAAGCGATGGATGTAGCGCTGGAAAAGAACGAAAACGAACGCCGGGTGGCGCAGCTGAAGCAGATCGAGGAAAGCGAAGGGCGTTCGCTGGCCTACTACCATCTCCGCCTGCTGGGCGATGGCAAGCAGCTCGCCATGGCGTTCCAGAGCGACGCACCGGATGTTGCAGCGTTGCGCGCGCAGCTGGCTGACTTCCAGGCACTGGTGACGGAGATCCAGAACGGTGGTGTCGGCAAGGATGACCCGATGTGGGGCCACGTGCAGCGTTCGGCGGACAAGCTGGTGCGTACCGCGGGACGTGGGGTCGAGCGCCTGGAACAGCACAAGCCGATCACCGCCGAAGCGCTGGCGGCAGAGCGGAAGGCGTCAGGCAGTTGGCTCACCACCGACCCGGAAGGGGCGCAGTCAACGATCCTTGCCGCATACAACGATCTGGTAACGACCAGCAACCGCATGCGATGAGCCGCGCGCGCATCCATGCGTAAGCGCCAAGAGGTCGTGCCGGCCGCTGGCCGGCATGTGCCTCAATGGCTGAACGCATCCGGCAGCTCACCGCCGCACTTGCGGCAGTGCCGTGCATCGGGCTCGTGGCCTTCCAATCCGCAATGCGGGCAGCCACGTGCGTCACGGCGCGCGGCCAGCTCGGCCTCGCGCATCGTGCTGGCCAGTTCGGCGGTGTAGATGCCGGTGGGCACGGCGATGATGCTGTAGCCGATCAGGATCAGCACCGAGGTGACGAAGCGGCCAAGCACGGTCTGCGGCACGATGTCGCCGAAGCCGACCGTGGCCATGGTCACCACCGCCCAGTACATGCTGGCCGGAATGTTGGTGAAGCCATGTTCCGGTCCTTCGATCACGTACATCAGCGCGCCGGCGATGATGGTGATGGTGATCACCGTGAACAGGAACACCAGCACCTTGCGCCGGCTGCGCCACAGCGACGTCATCAACACGCCGCTTTCCTCGATGTATCGGGTCAGCTTGAGGATGCGGAAGACGCGCAGGATGCGCAGGGCACGCACCACCAGCAGGCTCTGCGCGCCGGGGATGAACATCGACAGGTAGGCGGGCAGGATCGACAGCAGGTCGATGATGCCCCAGATGCTCACCGCATACCGCAGCGGGCGTTTGACCACCGCCAGCCGCAGCACGTATTCGGCGGTGAAGATGAGGGTGAAGGCCCATTCCAGGATGTACAGGCCGGTGGACCATTCGGCATGCAGGTGCTGCACGCTGTCGATCATCACCACCAGGATGCTGGCGATGATGGCCACCACCAGGATCAGGTCGAAATTGCGCGAGGGCCGGCTGTCGTGGCGGTAGATGATGTCGAACCACCGACGGCGCCAGCCGGTTTCGGTGGCGGGGTTCAGCTGGGGGGCGGAAAACGGTCGCATGGGCGCATTGTGCCGCAGGGGTTCCGGCGCGAGAATGGGCATTCCTGAACCCTGCCGACTGCCATGACTGCCGCGACCGATCCGCTGATCTCCCTTTCGCACTACTACCTGCCGGTCTACAAGCCCCGCCAGGTGGTGCTGGAGCGAGGGCAGGGCGCCCGCGTGTGGGACAGCCAGGGGCGTGAGTTCATCGATCTGGCCGCCGGCATCGCCGTGTGCGGCCTGGGCCACAACGATCCGGACCTGGTGGCCGCGCTGGTCGAGCAGGCCGGCAAGCTCTGGCACACCAGCAACGTGTTCTACAGCGCGCCGCCGCTGCACCTGGCCGAGGAGCTGGTGAAGGCCAGCCGCTTCGCCGAGCGCGTGTTCCTGTGCAATTCCGGCGCCGAAGCCAACGAAGTGGCGATCAAGATGGTCCGCAAGTGGGCCTCCAGCCAGGGTCGCCCGGCCGACAAGCGGGTGATCATCACCTTCCGCGGCAGCTTCCATGGCCGCACCATGGGTGCGGTGACCGCTACCGCCCAGCCGAAGTACCAGGAGGGCTACGAGCCGCTGCCCGGTGGCTTCCGCTACATCGATTTCAACGATGAGGTGCAGCTGGAAACCGCGATGGCCGCCGGTGACGTGGCCGCGGTGATGCTGGAGCCGATCCAGGGCGAGGGCGGCGTGATGCCAGCCAAGACCGGCTTCCTCAAGCGCGTGCGCGAGCTGTGCGACCAGCACAACGCGCTGCTGGTGCTGGACGAGATCCAGGCCGGCATGGGCCGCACCGGCACCCTGTTCGCGCACTGGCAGGATGACGTGGTGCCGGACATGGTCACCCTGGCCAAGGCACTCGGCGGCGGCTTCCCGATCGGCGCGATGCTGGCCGGCCCGAAGGTGGCCGAGACCATGCAGTTCGGCGCGCACGGCACCACCTTCGGTGGCAACCCCCTGGCCGCTGCGGTCGCGCGCGTTGCACTGCGCAAGCTGGCTTCGGCGGAAATCGCCGCCAATGTCAGCCGCCAGTCGAAGGCGCTGCGCGATGGCTTCGCGCGCATCAATGAAGAATTCGGCGTGTTCAGCGACGTGCGTGGTCGTGGCCTGATGCTGGGCGCGGTGCTGAGCGAGGGCTTCGCCGGCCAGGCCGGTGCGATCCTCGACCACGCCGCCGAGCAGGGCCTGCTGACCCTGCAGGCCGGCCCGGACGTGCTGCGCTTCGTGCCGTCGTTGAACATCACCGAGGAAGAAGTGGCCGAAGGCCTCAAGCGCCTGCGTGCGGCGATTGCCGCGTTCATTGCCGCGCGCTGACGCCAGCAGAGGCATCTGTAGAGCCGAGCCCATGCTCGGCTCCTGTTGCCTGATACGGCGGTGAGCCGAGCATGGGCTCGGCTCTACAGTGGTTCACGCAATCCGATAGCGCTTCAACACCTTGCCCAGCCCACGGCCATCGCGCACGGTTTCCGCATGCAGGCCGGCGGCGCGTGCACCGCGCACGTTGGCGAACAGGTCATCGACGAACAGCGTGTGCGCAGGCGCCACGCCCAGTGTTTCCAGCGTGCGCAGGAACACTTCCGGCGCCGGTTTGCGCAGGCCGAAATCGGCGCTGCAGAACACGCGACCCAGCAGGGCAGGGAACAGCTCCGGCAGCAGGGACGGCAAGGCCTGCTTCATCATCGCGCCATTGTTGGTCAGCACCGCCATCGGCAGCTGCAGGGCCTGCAGGCGTTGCAGTACTGCGGGCTGCGGATGGCTGGCGGCTTGCCGCGCTGCCGTCCAGGTGTCCACGTCGACGGTCCTGTGCAGAAGCTCTCCCACTCGCAACAGATAGGCCGGGCCATCCAGCGCGCCGCTGTCATGCGCCGCTTCCAGTCCGCTGTCGAACAGCGCGGCCTGCACTGCGGCAGGGGCAACCCCCAGCGCTTGCGCAAGACGCAGCACACGCTCCGCGCGCTGGTACTGCACCAGCACGCCGTCCACATCCAGCAGCAACAGATCGATCCGCATCGGCCGAGCATGCCATTGCAGTGAACACTCGGGAAACCCTGGAGCAGCCATGCGACAGACGGTCGCAGACGTGGCCACAGGGGGCTGCCTAGAATGGCGCTTGAATCCGCAGGAGACGCAACGATGAAGGGTTGGATGGTGGCAGTAGGACTGGGTGCGCTGATGCTGGCGCCGTCGGCGATGGCGCGGGTGTGTGCGGTGAGCATCGACAGCACCGACCAGATGAGCTTCAGCAGCCGCGAGATCAAGGTCGCCGCCGATTGCACCGCCGTAGACCTGACCCTGCGTCACACCGGCAAGCTGGCCGTCACTGCGATGGGCCACAACTGGGTGCTGACCCGCACTGCCGATTACCCGCCGGTGGCGATGGCCGGCATGCGCATGACCCTGGCCGACAGCTACCTGCCGAAGGCAGACAAGCGCGTGCTGGCCCACACCAAGGTGATTGGTGGCGGCGAGACCACGCGCGTGCGCTTCTCCACGCAGGGCCTGCAGAAGGGGGGTGACTACACCTTCTTCTGCTCGTTCCCCGGCCACTTCGCGATGATGAAGGGCAAGTTCGTCTTCGGTTGATGCCGTTTGTAGCGTCGAGCCATGCTCGGCCGCTCTGTGCCAACCAAGGTTGGCACTGCCGGGCGCGGGCTCAGCCCTTGGCAGCCTTGAACGCCACGCGTGCAGCGGCCAGCGTCGCTTCGATCACCGCATCGTCGTGCGCGCTCGACAGGAAGCCGGCCTCGTACGCCGACGGTGCCAGGAACACGCCCTGGTCCAGCATCGCATGGAAGAAGCGATTGAACGCCGGGATGTCACAGGCGGTGGCCTGCGCATAGGTTTCCACCTTTTCACTGGTGAAGAACAGGCCGAACATCGCACCCACGCGGGTGGTGGTCACGGCCACGCCGGCGTCGGCGGCTGCCGCTTCCAGACCGGCGCACAGGCGTGCGGTGCGCTCGGCCAGGTCGGCGTGGAAACCCGGCTGCTGGATCAGCTCCAGCATCGCCAGGCCGGCGGCCATTGCCACCGGATTGCCGCTCAGCGTGCCGGCCTGGTAGATCGGGCCGGCCGGGGCGATCTGCTGCATCAGCTCGCGACGGCCACCGTAAGCCCCCACCGGCATGCCGCCGCCGATGATCTTGCCGAACGTGGTCAGGTCAGGAGTGATGCCGTAGTGCGCCTGCGCACCGCCGAGGGCGACGCGGAATCCGGTCATCACTTCGTCGAAGATCAGCAGCGCGCCATGCTTCGTGCACAGCGCACGCAGGTGCTGCAGGTAACCCTCGCGCGGCGGGATGCAGTTGGCATTGCCGACCACCGGTTCGATGATCAGGCCGGCGATGTCGTCACCCTGCTGCTCGAACAGCGCAGTGGCGGCGTCGAAGTCGTTGTAGGGCAGGGTCAGGGTCAGTTCGCTCAGGCCGGTCGGCACGCCCGGCGAGGTCGGTACGCCCAGGGTCAGCATGCCGCTGCCGGCCTTGACCAGGAACGAGTCACCGTGGCCGTGGTAGCAGCCTTCGAACTTGACGATGCGGTTGCGGCCGGTGGCGCCACGGGCCAGGCGGATCGCCGACAGCGTGGCTTCGGTGCCGGAGTTGACCATGCGCACCATCTCGCACGACGGCACCAGCCGGGTGATGGTTTCGGCCATGGTCACTTCGGCCGCGCACGGCGCACCGAACGACAGGCCGTTGTCGATGGCCTTCTTCACCGCCTGGCGCACCGCCGGATGGTTGTGGCCGACGATCATCGGGCCCCAGGAACCGACGTAGTCGATGTAGCGGTTGCCATCGACGTCATACAGGTAGGCGCCGTCGGCGCGCTCGACGAAGAACGGCTCGCCGCCGACCGACTTGAACGCACGTACCGGCGAATTGACGCCGCCCGGCAGCAGCTGCTGGGCGCGGGAGAACAGGGCGTGGGACTGGTCGTGGTTCATGGGGAAATATCCTGGGCGTTACGCGAACTGGGCGAGGAAGGCGCGCTGGGTCGCGACCGGGTCTTCGGCGGCGAACACGCTGCTGACCACGGCGACCAGATCGGCACCGGCGTCGATGATGGGACTGATATTGTCCGGCGTCAGGCCGCCGATGGCCACCCGCGGCACGCCCAGTGCGGCGCTTTGCCGCAGCAGGTCGGTATGCGCGCGGCTGGTGGTGATCTTGGTGGTGGTCGGGAAAAAGGCGCCGAAGGCCACGTAGCTGGCGCCGGCGGCCACGGCCCTCACGGCATTGGCCAGCTGGTCATAGCAGGAGGCGCCGATGATGGCCTCGGGGCCGAGCAGGGCGCGCGCGCTGGGGATGTCGCCGTCGGTGCCGCCCAGATGCACCCCAGCCGCGCCAACGGCCTTGGCGAGCGCCGGGTCGTCGTTGACGATCAGCGGCACGCCGTATTCCGCGCACAGCGCCTGCAGCGCGATCGCCTGCTCCTGTCGCAGCGCATCGCTGGCGGTCTTGTTGCGGTACTGCAGCCAGGTGGCGCCGGCAGCCAGCAGCGGCGCGGTGCGGGCCAGCAGGCGCGCGGTATCGGGCTCGTCCGGGGTGATCAGGTAGACGCCGCGGGGCGCCGGGGAAGCAGAAGTCATCGATGGCTACCGGTGCGTGGGCCGCGATGGGACAATGGCGGCCCGTGAATCCAGACCTGATTATCCGATGAGCGACGCCACCCCCACCACCCTGCGGACCTGGATGTGCGTGGTCTGCGGCTTCCTGTACAGCGAAGCGGAAGGTCTGCCGGAAGAGGGCATCGCGCCGGGCACGCGCTGGGAGGATATTCCCGAGACCTGGACCTGCCCCGATTGCGGGGTGACCAAGGCCGATTTCGAGATGGTCGAAGTCGATTGAGCGGTGGGGCCTGCAGGCCTTTCCGTGGGTGCGGACCGTTTGCCCGCACACCGATAACCTCAATGCAACCGCGGCACCGGTCCACCCAGATCGATCAGTTTTTCGCGCAGCCACTGCGCGTCGCTGGCCTCGGGATGGCGCTTCAGATACTGCCCCAGGTCGTGGCGGGCACCGGCCAGGTACTCCAGCTGCAGGTAGGCCAGGCCGCGGTCGCGAAGGGCGTCGTCCTGCTCCGGGGCCAGCTTCAACAGGCGGTCGGCGCTGCGCGCGGCGCGGTCCCACTCGCCGGCTTCGGCATAGACACCGTGCAGGTTGCGCAGCATGCGCATGAGGATCGCGCGTGTCGGGGCCGGGTCGAGGATCTGCGCCAGCACCTGGTCATCGGGCATCTGCCCGCCCAGGTGTGACTTGGCGCGTTCACGCAGCTCGTCCACGTCCAACGGGCGGCCACCATTGAACGGGTCCATCACCAGCACGCCATCGTCCACCGGCAGGCGTACCAGGAAGTGGCCGGGGAAGGACACGCCATCCAGTGGGATGCCCAGCCGGCGCGCGACTTCCATCTGCACCAGCGCCAGCGAGATCGGGTTGCCCAGGCGCCGCTCGAAGACCTGGTTGAGGTAGCTGTTGCGCGGGTCGTAGTACTCGTCGTGGTCGCCGCTGTAGCCCAGCTCGTCGAACAGGTGGCGATTGATCGCCGCCATCTTCAACGGGCTGTTGTCGATGCTTTCCACTTCCGAACGGAGGTGGTCGACATGGCTCTGGATCAGCGCGTCGTAGGTGGACGGCTGCAGATCGGGGTATTCATCGCGCGCGATCAGCAGCGCAGTCGGCAACAAGGGCAGCGCCTCGTCTTCGAGGTCGGCCAGTGCATCCCAATCGGGGAGTGTGATCCGGTCCTGCATGGCCACAGACTGGCGGCAATTGCAGACGGTTTCAAGCAGTGTCGCGTGAAAAATTTCGGGGTCGGATTGCCGGCCAGCGGCCGGCACTACCGTTACTTTTACTTTTCGATGCCCGGGCCGAAGGTCAGCGCGGTGCCGTCCTTCAGCTTGAGCTTCTCGGCCTGGCCGGCGTTGAGCTCCAGCACGTACCGGGCCGGGCCACCGCTGGGATAGGGCGGGCACATGTCGCCGGCCGAGCACGGCGGTACGTTGCGCTGCTGGCTGACCAGCCTGCGCTCGCTGTCGAAGTACAGGATGTCCAGCGCGATCTTGGTGTTCTTCATCCAGTACGCCTGCATTTCCTCGCGGTCGTGGATGAACAGCATGCCGTGGTCGGCCGCCATCTGGTCGCGGAACATCAGCCCGCGTGCGCGGGTTTCATCGTTGGTGGCCAGCTCCACCTGGTAGCGGGCACCATCCAACTCGACCCAATGGCGGGCCGCGTCGGTGGCGCAGCCGGCCAGGGCCAGCAGCGGAAGCATCAGCAGCGAACGCAACAGCGACATCGTCAGGATCCTTCGAAAGGGTCAGAGCACGACCGGCGGCTCGCCGCCGACGATCACCACATCGGCGCGGCGGCGCGCGAACAGGCCGACGCAGACCACGCCCGGCAGCTGGTTGAGCTCGCGCTCCAGCTTTTCCGGGTCGGTGATTTCCAGATTGTGGATGTCCAGGATCTGGTTGCCGTTGTCGGTGACCACGCCTTCGCGCCAGGTCGGCTGGCCGCCGGTCATGTCGCGGATCTGGCGGGCGACCAGGCTGCGCGCCATCGGGATCACTTCCACCGGCAGCGGGAACTTGCCCAGCACCGGCACCTGCTTGCTCGGGTCGATGATGCAGATGAAGCGCTCGCTGGCCTCGGCGATGATCTTCTCGCGGGTCAGCGCGGCGCCGCCACCCTTGATCAGGCACTTGTTGGCGTCGCACTCATCGGCGCCGTCCACATACAGCGACAGGTTGCCGCTGTGGTTCAGCTCGATCACCTCGATGCCGTGCTGCTTCAGGCGCGCGGTGCTCTGCTCGGAGCTGGACACGGCACCCTTGATGCGGTGCTGGATGCGGGCCAGGGCATCGATGAAATAGGCCACGGTGGAACCGGTGCCGACACCGACGATCATACCGTCTTCGACGTACTCGATGGCTTTCTCGGCGGCCAGGCGCTTGGCTTCGGACATGGGAAGAACTCTCAGGCAGGGAATCAGGATTTCTTTTCCAGCGACAGCAGCAGCTTCCACTGCGCAGCGGTCACCGGGAACACCGACAGGCGGTTGCCCTTGGCAACCAGCGGGAAGCCTTCGCCGAGCTCATCGGCGTGCAGCTTGATCTCGTCCAGCGCGATCACCTGCTTGAGCTTGCGGTCGAAGGCCACGTCCACCAGCATCCAGCGCGGGTTTTCGCGCGTGCTCTTGGGGTCGTGGTAGTCGGATGTCGGGTCGAACTGGGTGTCGTCCGGATAGGCCGGGCTGGCCACGGTGGCCAGGCCAACGATGCCGGGCACCTTGGTATTGGAGTGGTAGAACAGGATGCCGTCGCCCACCTGCATGCCATCGCGCATGAAATTGCGCGCCTGGTAGTTGCGCACCCCGTTCCAGGGCTCGACCTTGACCTTGGCCAGATCATCGATGGAGAAGGCGTCCGGTTCGGACTTCATCAGCCAGTAGCGCTTGCGGGCGGTCATGCGTTCACGGGGGCAGCGGAGGGGAACAGGGGGCCGTCTTCGGTGCAGATCGCGTCCACCGGCACGTCCCACGACGCCACCGGCAAGGCCTCGACCTGCTGCACCGCGAACGCAGCACCGACCAGCCAGGGCGGCGCCGGCCGATCGTGGCGGAAGGCGAAGCTGCGATCATACCAGCCGCCCCCCATGCCCAGCCGCCGGCACTGGCTGTCGAAGCCGACCAGCGGGGTCACCACCAGCGCCATCTGCGCCGGTTCCAGGGTGTCTTCCAGCGCCACGTCCGGTTCGGGAATGCCGTAGCGGTTGCTGGTCAGCGGCTGCCCCGGCCGCCACGGTGCGAAGCGCAGCACCTCGCCGGCCAGCACCGGCAGGCAGTAGGTGAGTTGCTCGGGCAGCTGCAGCTGCCAGCGGTGCAGGGCGATCTCGCCATCCAGCGCCCAGTAGCCGGCCACGGCGCCTTCGCGCGGGGCGAACGGCAGGGCGAGCAGGGCGTCGGCAAGCGATTCGGCGGCGGCGATGCGCGCAACGGCGGAAAGGTCGCGGCGGCGTTGCCGCAGGTCGTGGCGCAGGGCCTGGCGCGGGTCGGTCATGGCAGCGTGCGGCAAGGATCAGCCGTCATTGTGCCGGAAAGAACAAGGGCGACGCCCGAAGACGCCGCCCTTGCTGGAATATTGCATTCTCCGCAATGTCGATGCATGCGAAACGACCTTGAACCCGGGGGCTCAAGTGGGAACGCTGGAGAACCATCGGGCTTCCCGCTACAAGGCGGACCTGCACTCCCGGCGCTGTCGCGCTCCCGGTGTCGTTCTTAAGGGACAAGGCGAATGTTTGCACATGCCGTCGAGTACCGCAGAGAACGCGTGGCCATTATAGCCAGCGTGCAGAATCTGGATAGGCCGTTCGTCGGCAACAGTCCGTGCCAATTCAGATATGAGAAGACGCGTTCTGCGCGATTTTCAGGCGCCGCCGTCGATGGCGCGGTCCAGGCGCCGGTTCAGGTCGGCCAGCGTCTGCTGCAGGGCCACGGCCTGGCGGGCGTTTTCGTCGCGCAGCAGCTGCAGCTCGTGGGCCAGGTTCAGCGCGGCCAGCACGGCGACGCGGTCGACGGCGGCCATGCGGTTGCTGCCGCGGATCTCGCGCATGCGCGCATCGAGCAGGCGCGCGGCGGCCATCAGGCTGTCGCGTTCGTCGCCACCGACGCCCACCGTGTATTCACGATCGAGGATGCGGACACTGACCGGTTCGGCGCTCATGTGTGCTGCTCCAGGGATTTGAGCCGGCTGATCATCGCTTCCACCCGCGAGCGTGCCTGCTCGTTCTTGGCCAGCAGCGTCGAACGCTCGGCCACCAGCTGTTCCTGCTGGTGGCGCAGGCTGCGGTTCTCCTCGGCCAGGCGCTGGTTGCGTTCAAGCAACGCCTCCACGCGGGCGGCGAAGTCCTGCAGCTGGGCAAGGGGATCGGCGGGTTCCATGCAGGCACGATAGGCAAGCCGGGTAAGGGCGGTCAAGCGTTGTCGCAGCAAGGCTGGACGGCCACGGAGAGGATGCCGTGGGGTTGCTACACTACGGGGTCTCACGGGCGCGCGCGTGCGCGCTCCGGGTTTCCTTTCCGAACGAGCCGCACGATGACCGAACTTCCCTCCGTCGACGACGTTTCCCACGCCAGCCAGGCGCTGGGCCTGGGCGCCACCGCTGCCGAGCTGCACGGTGCGCTGTGCGGCTGGTTGGCCGCCGGCGGCGCTCCCGGCAACGACTGGCCGGCGCGCGTACTGGCCGACGACAACCTGCCGCCGGTGGCCGCCGGCAGCGTGCTGGAGCAGCTGCTGCAGGCCACCATCAAGCAGCTGGAAGACCGCGATTTCGCCTTCGAGCTGCTGCTGACCGACAGCGACGACGTGTCCGCGCAGGCCGATGCCATGTTCAGCTGGACCCGCTCGTTCCTGGGCGGCTTCGGCCTGGGCAGCGGCGGCCGCCGCCCGACCCTGTCCGAGGAGGGCGAAGAAGCGCTGACCGACATGGCCAGCCTGGCCCGTGCCTCCAGTGAGGATTTCGAGGCCGGTGGCGATGATGATGATGAAGCCCTGTCGGAGATCGAGGAATTCATCCGGGTGGCGGTGCTGCTGCTGCATGGCGACGTGGTGCTGGCCTCGCGCCATCGGCAGCGCCTGAACTGATGGACATCAAGCAGCGCACCGGCATCGCGGCCGGCGAGTACAAGCGTCGCCGTCGCCAGCTGATGGACATGGCCGGCGAAGACGCGATCCTGGTGCTGCCGGCCGCGGCCGAAAAGGTGCGCAGCCTGGATACCCATTACCCGTTCCGCCAGGATTCGGACTTCCAGTACCTCAGTGGCTTCCCGGAGCCGGAAGCGGTGCTGGTGCTGATCCCGGGCCGTCGCCACGGCGAGGCCATCCTGTTCTGCCGCGAGCGCGATGCCGAGCGCGAGGCATGGGATGGCAGCCGTGCCGGGCAGGAAGGAGCGGTGGCGCAGTACGGCATGGACGATGCCTACCCGATCGACGATCTGGACGACATCCTGCCGGGCCTGCTGGAGGGACGCTCGCGCGTCTACTACCACTTCGGCCGCGATGCCGACTTCGACCTGAAACTGATCGGCTGGGTCAACCGCGTGCGTTCGCAGGTGCGCCACGGCGCGCAGCCGCCGCATGAGTTCCTCGAACTGGGCCATCTGCTGCATGAGCAGCGCTTGTTCAAGTCGGGCGCGGAGGTGGCGCTGATGCACCACGCCGCGCAGATCAGCGTGCGTGCGCACCTGGCGGCGATGCGGGCGGCCAGGGCGGGTATCCATGAATACGAACTGCAGGCCGAGCTGGAGCGCGTGTTCCGCGCCAACGATGCCGTGCCGGCGTACTGCAGCATCGTCGGCGCCGGCCGCAACGGGTGCATCCTGCACTACCGCGACAACAATGCGCGTTCGCGCGATGGCGAGCTGGTGCTGATCGATGCCGGTGCCGAGTACCGCGGCTATGCCAGCGACATCACCCGCACCTTCCCGGTGAATGGCCGCTTCAGTGCCGAGCAGCGTGCGCTGCACGATCTGGTCGGCGACGCGCAGGCTGCTGCACTGGCCCAGGCCAGGCCGGGCGTGCCGTACGAGGCCGGCCACCTCGCCGCGGTGCAGACCCTGACCGAGGGCCTGCTGCGGCTGGGCCTGCTGAAGGGCACGCTGGAAAAGAACCTGTCCGAAGGCCTGTACCAGCGCTTCTACCGGCACAAGACCGGGCACTGGATCGGCATGGACGTGCACGACGTGGGCGATTACCGCCTGGCGGGCGACTCGCGCCTGCTGGAGCCGGGCATGGCCTTCACCATCGAGCCGGGGCTGTATGTGGGCGTGGATGACACGACGGTGGAACCGCGCTGGCGTGGCATCGGCATCCGCACCGAGGATGATGTGCTGATCACCGACGACGGCCATCGGGTGCTGACCGAAGGCCTGGCGCGCAGCGCCGACGAGATCGAAGCGGTGATGGCGGGGTAAGGGGGTTCGGCAGGGCTTGCAGCCCTGCACCCGCTACAAGCCAGAGCAACAGCAGGCTGTCCGTGGGATGGCGGGGCACTGTGGGTGTGCGGGGGCGCCGTAAACCCATCCATGGGGGCTTCGTCGCGGCATCCATGCCGCTCACACCCCGCACACCCACAGTACCCCGCCTTCGACAGGTTCACGCGGCGGTGGGTAACGGCGGTAGTTGGGACGTGCGGCTGTTGGTAGGTGTCGACCTGGGTCGACACGGAGCGAGCGCAGCGGGCGACCCGCTTTTGCTTTTCTTTCTTTCTTCCGTGGTTGGACGCACACCGAAACTGTCAGAGGTGGGGCGGGGTGGGTTCGCGGGGGTGTCCGCGGCATGGATGCCGCGGCCAAGCCTCCAGGGATGGATTCACGGCGTCCCCTGCGAACCCACCCCGCCCCGCCAAGCGCGGCTTTTGCTCCAAGCGCCCAACCACGAGGGGCTCAGCCGTTCGCCGCCGCAAACACCGGCCGCGTCAGGTTGTCCGCCTCGCCCTCGGTGCACAGCACTTCGTCTTCGATGCGGATGCCGCCATACGGACGGAAGAAGTCCACGCGCTCCCAGTTGATCGCATCGCCGTGGCCGGCGGCCTTCACTTCGTTCAACAGCATGTCGATGAAGTACAGGCCCGGCTCGATGGTCACCACCATGCCCGGCTCCAGCAGGCGGGTCAGGCGCAGATAGGGGTGGCCGGCCGGGCGTTCGATGCGGCCGCCTTCGTCGCTGGCCGCGAAGCCGGCGACGTCGTGCACCTGCAGGCCGATCAGATGGCCGATGCCGTGCGGGAAGAACGCGGCGCTGACGCCGGTTTCCAGCGCAGTCTGCGGCGAGACCTTGATCACGCCGAAGTCCTTCAGCACGCCCATCAGCGAAAGATGCGCGTCCACGTGCAGCTGCTTGTAGTCGAAGCCCGCACGTACCGCCGCGCACATCTGCTGCTGGGCGGCATCCACGGCCTCGATCATCGCGGCGAATTCGTCATGCCCCTTGGCGGCGTAGGTGCGGGTGATGTCGCTGGCATAGCCGTGCGCGCTGGCGCCAGCATCGATCAGGAAGCTGCGCAGCGGCTGCGGTGCAGTGCGGCCCAGTTCGGTGTAATGCAGCACCGCGGCGTGCTCGTTCAGTGCCACGATGTTGCCGTAGGGCAGTTCGTTGGCATCCTGGCCCACGGCCTGGCAATACGCCATGTGGATGTTGAATTCATCGGCACCGTTGCGGAACGCGACCTCGGCGGCGCGGTGGCCGCGCACGCCCAGCACCTGCGCCTGGCGCATCAGCGCGATTTCATATGGGGTCTTGCTGCCGCGATGCCAGTCGAGATAGTTCACCACCGGCGCCGGGTTGTTCGGCACGAAGGCGCCCAGCGCGCTCTGCGGCTCGCCCAGGATCGCGCAGCGTGCTGGATCGGCCGGCAGCAGGGCCAGCGCCTCTTCGGGCGTGCGGATGATGTGGATGTCGAAGTGCTCCACCCACCAGCCGCTGGGCGCATCCGGCACCACGTGCCAGTAGTCGAAGGGCTGGTGGAAGATCACCGCCGGGCGCTTGCCGGGGGTGAACACGATCCAGCTGTTGGGCACGCGGGTCAGCGGCAACCAGGCCTTGAACTGCGGATTCACCGCATATGGGTAGTCGCGATCGTCGAACACCTGGTAGTGCAGGGTGCCGCTGGGCACCACCAGGTGGTCGAAGCCTCCGCGGGCCAGCGCCTGTTCGGCGCGTCGGCACAGCACGGCCAGGTGGTCGGAATACAGGGCGCCGGGGTCTTGCTGGATCATTGCGGTGGCTCGACACGGGAAACGGTCCTAGATTCTGCCGCATACCGCAGAAAACCGCTGTGCCGGAACCGGCACTCAGGCCGTCGAAACCGGTCCCTCGTCGCAGTCCTCACCCACCCACTGCCGTAGCAGCTGCCGATGTTCGCGCGACAGGGTCAGGAAGCGGAAGCCGGTCCAGCTCTGCCCGGGGGCGTGCGCAGGCTCGCTCCACAGCAGGTGCACGCCCACGTCGATGACTTCCTGGCGGCCGTCGACCATCGGCAGCGGGAAACGCAGCTGATACAACGCGTCCTCGCGCAATGGCGCACTGGCCAGCATCAGCATGCCGGTTTCGGACACGTTGCCAAGGCGACCCACCACGCATTCGCGCATCTGGTCTGTGACCGGCACCAGGTCCGAAACCTGGCGGCGGGGCGCGCGACGGGTGTCCTGTGGCGGTTGGGTGTTCATGCGGACGCCTCCCCGGCGTGGCCGTCGGCCAGTGCACGCAGTGCATCGAGGCTGGCCTGCCAGGCGCGATCGACCAGCCGGCCCTTGTCTTCGGTGACCAGTTGCGCGCGGCCCGCGCTGATCTGCCGGGCCAGCGTATCCAGGTCCGTATCGGCGATCTTCTGCCCGCGCGGATTGACGAACAGGGCATGGCCGGTCAGCAGGCTGTACCAGGACAGGCGCTGGCGGCGCAGCGTGCCATCGCCATTGTCGATGTCGAACCAGCTGCCGAACGGCAGGGCGGACAGTTGCTGGTAAGCGGCTTCCTCGGCAGCGTTGCGCGGGCTGGAGGGGGCCGTGTTGGTGAGGCCCGCGTGCTCTCCCAGCCGTGCGCGCGCCTTCAGGCGTGCACTGAGTTCGGTGCGCGAGGTGCTCTCATCCTCGCCGCCGGGCGTGGCCAGCCTGCGTGCGACCGCAGCGGCTTCCTCGGCGTGGTAGCCCACCTGCACCAGTGCAGCTTCCACATCGGCGGCCAGCGCGGCATCGGTGCCACCGGGGGTGTCCACGGCCTGCGCGGTCACCGCTGCAATGCGCTGGGTCTGCTGCAGGCGTTCCTGCCATTGCGGTGAATCATCGCCGTGGCGCAGGCGGGTGAGGGTGAGAGCATCGGCCCAGGCCTGGCGCAGCAGCGTCTGCACGAAGCGCGGCGGCGCCCGCGTATCGCAGCACTGGTCGATCTGCGCATTGGCCTGGCGCCGGGCGAGTTCCAGGCGCTCCTTGCCGCGCGCGGCTTCAACGTGGCGGCGCTCGGCCAGCTCCGCGCGATGAACCGCCGCACGCTGGTGCTGCTGCACGTCCTCGTTGGCGGTGGCAAAGACGTCCGGCGTGCGTACATCCTGGGCGAGCAGATCCTGCACGCTCTGCGCCATGCGCTGCAGCAGCTGCGGGTCAACGTCATCATCGTCCAGCCAGCTGGCGCCGGTTTCGGCGATCTGGTTGAGCAGCTCGCGGGCGGGATGTTCATCGCGCACGAAGAAGCCCGGGTCCGCCATCGCTGCGCGCGCCAGGGGGACCTGCAGCCGCGCCAGCAGGGCGGCGGGTACCGGGTCGGGGCGTTGCTGCTGCTGCACCTGCTGCATCAGCAGGCGCAGCAGGTCGAGGTTGTCGCGGTCGTGGTTTGCCAGCTGCGCCTGGTCGCCATGTTCGCTGCGAAGCTGGGCGACCACGGCTGTCTGCAGGTCGGCAACCCCGGTAGCGGCGCTGGACTGCGCCTGCAGGCGCGCGAGCACGGCATCCACTGCGGCGCTGGGCACGGCAGCACTGGGCGCCGCCGACGCGGTGGCATGCCGGGCCTGCTGCAGCAGCGTGTGCAGCGCACTGCCAGCGGACGTGGTCAGCCCCGGAACGGCGGGGCCGGTATCACTCACCGCCTCCTGCAGCAGGTTCGACCATGAGCCGGTGGGGGCGGGTCCTGTCCAACCCGTCAACGGCGCCGCGGCGCGCTTGGCCGGCTGCGTGGCGCGGCCACCGCCGACGGTCTGGGTGATGATGCGTCGCGTGCTCGACGAACGCGCCAGGTACGGCGTATAGACCAGGCCCGGCATTACGCCATGCTGGGCCAGCAGGGCATTGGCGCGGTCGAGTACATCGCCCAGGCGCTCCAGTACGTGGCGTTCGAAGCTGCGGTAAAGCGCCAGCTGGACGTCGATGCCGAGGGTGTCCTGCTCGGCCAGCCTGCGCACCATCGCGCACAGGGCCTGCGGAGCCAGGGGCAGCGTGTCGGTGTCGAATGCGGGTGCGGCCGCCAGCACCCCCAGCCGCTGCCCCAGCAGGTTCAGCGTGTTGGTCGAACGCAGGGTTTCGCGTCGCACCATCTCGGTCAGCAGCAGGTCGCGGTCGACGTCGTGTTCGGCGACCAGCGACAGACCCAGCATGCCGGGCAGCGGTGGCGGTGTGGAAATCGTCGGGGGGGCCGCCGCAGGGTCGCGCAGGCGCGTCAGGGCCTCGGCGATGGCATCGAGCATGCGGTCGGGAAAATGACCGGCGAAGGCTTGCAGCTGGCCACGCTGCGCCATCAGGTCCGCCTGCTGCGTGGGATTGCGCGCACGATCAGCGTCGTGCAGCAACGCCTGCTCCAGCGCTTCGACGGTGAGGATCAGGGGAGCGGCCAGCGTCTGCCGGCACAGACCGATCAACGCGCCCAGCAGCTCGCGCACCCGTGGCGGCAGGTCGGTTGTGGCCAGGCGGGCCTTGTCGGCAGCGGTGGGGGAAAAAACAGCTGACATCGGCGAGCGGTACCCGGATTCCCGCGGATCGATCTGGTGAATCTACCGTGTCGGCCGATGTCGGCGCTACTTTAGGCTGAACGTGAACCGCATCCGCCGGGCATGGCCCGGCGCTACCGGACGGGAGAACATGCCCGGCGGATGCAAGGCAGCAGGATCACTCCTCCAGGAACAGGCTCACCACATCGTTGGTGAAGCGGCGGCCCAGTTCGGTCGGGTGTACATGGCCGTCGGCCTCCTGCAGCCAGCCGCGTTGGACAGCCTCGGCGAGGGGCGCGTCCAGCACGCTGCGCGGCAGCCCGGTACGCGATTCGAAATCGCGCAGGCTGAAACCTTCGTGCAGGCGCAGCAGGTTCAGCATGTACTCGAACGGCAGGCGCTCGGCCGCGATCACATCGTCGCCACCGAACGAGGCCGGGGTACCCGCGCTGTCCAGGTAAGCCTGCGGGTGTTTCAGCTTCCAGCGACGCAGCACGTGTTCTTCGGCGCCTGAACTGATCTTGCCGTGGGCACCGGCACCGATGCCCAGGTAATCGCCGAAGCGCCAGTAGTTCAGGTTGTGCGCGCTCTGCCGGCCGGGGCGCGCATAGGCGCTGACTTCGTACTGGTCGAAACCGGCCTGCGCCAGCAGCGCCTGGCAGTGTTCCTGCATGTCCCAGGCGTTGTCTTCATCGGGGATGCCCTGCGGCGGCCGCGCGAAGAACACCGTGTTCGGCTCGAGCGTGAGCTGGTAATGCGAGATGTGCGCCGGCTGCAGCGCGAAGGCGCGCTCCAGATCGGCCTCCGCACCGGCCAGGGTCTGTTCCGGCAGCGCGTACATCAGGTCGATGTTGAAGTTGTCGTAGCCCGCGTCCTGCGCCATCTTCACCGCACGCTCGGCTTCGCCGCTGTCGTGGATGCGGCCCAGGCGCTTGAGCATCGCGTCGTCGAAACTCTGGATGCCGAAGCTGAGGCGGTTCACGCCGGCCGCGCGGTAGCGGTCGAAACGGCCGTGCTCGGCGGTGCCCGGGTTGGTCTCCAGGGTGATCTCGGCATTGGGCGCGAAACGCAGGCGCGCGCTGGCCTGCTGCAGGAAGCGGTCGATGGCGTCCGGCGGGAACAGGCTGGGCGTGCCTCCGCCGAAGAACACGCTGTGCACCACCCGGCCCCAGACCAGCGGCAGGTCCTGGTCCAGGTCGCGCAGCAGGGCATCGATGTAGGCATCGAACGGCAGCTCGCCCTTGGCCTGGTGCGAATTGAAATCGCAGTACGGGCATTTGCGCACGCACCACGGCAGGTGCACATACAGCGACAGCGGTGGCGGCACCAGCCGCGGTGGCGTGTCGTGGTCAGCGGAGCAGGCTTCGCCGGGCAGATGGTTGCAGTGGTCGTGGGCGTGCGGCATGGGCTTCTTCGGTAGTGCCGGGCGCTGGCCGGCTTCCCTGGTTCGATCGGGCAGGGCGTCAGTACAGCGTCGCCAGCTGCTGCTTGAGCTGCTGCAGGGCGAGGGCGCGGTGGCTGATGGCGTTCTTCAGCGCCGGCTCCATTTCCGCGGCGGTCAGGCCGTGGGTGGTGTCCAGGAACAGCGGGTTGTAGCCGAAACCATTCGTGCCGCGCAGCTCGCGGATGATCTGGCCTTCCCAGCGGCCTTCGCAGATCAGCGGCTGTGGGTCGGTGGCGTGGCGCAGCAGCACGATCACCGCATAGAAGCGCGCGCTGCGCTGGCCATCGGGCACTTCGGCCATGGCATCGAGCAGCTTGGCGTTGTTGGCCGCCGCGTTGGTGGGGTGGCCGGCGTAGCGCGCGCTGTACAGGCCCGGCGCGCCGCCAAGGGCATCGACGATCAGGCCCGAATCATCGGCCAGTGCCGGCAGTCCGGTCGCTTCACTGGCCGCGCGCGCCTTCAGCAGCGCGTTCTCGACGAAGGTCAGGCCGGTCTCTTCCACATCACCCAGGCCCAGTTCGGCGGCCGAGGTGATCTGCAGCGGCAGATCGGCGAGGATCTCCTGCATCTCCACCAGCTTGCCGGTGTTGTGGCTGGCCAATACCAGTTTCTTCATTGACGGGGCTCCAGCAGGTCCCAGGTGTTGCCATACAGATCGCGGAACACCGCGACCGTTGCATAGGGTTCTTCGCGCGGCGCTTCCAGGAACTCGACGCCGGCGGCCAGCATCGCCGCGTGGTCGCGGTGGAAATCGTCGGTGTTGAGGAAGAAGGCGACCCGGCCACCGGTCTGGTTGCCGATGCGGCTGCGCTGTTCCTCGTCGCTGGCACGGGCCAGCAGCAGGGCAGCGGCACTGCCGTCGGTCGGACCGACCACCACCCAGCGCTTGTGGCCCTGGTCGATGTTTTCCAGCAGCGTGAAGCCGAGCTTGCCGGTGTACCAGGCGATGGCTTCGTCATAGTCGGCCACCACCAGGGTGGTCAGGGCGATCCGGCGGTTCATGCCGACAGTGCCGCCTGCTGTGCGTCCAGCAGCTCGCGTACGCCCTTTTCGGCCAGGCCCAGCAGCGCGTCCAGCTCGTCGCGACGGAAGGCATGGCCTTCGGCGGTACCCTGCAGCTCGATGAAGCCGCCGCCGTCGTTCATCACCACGTTCATGTCGGTGTCGCAGTCACTGTCTTCGGCGTAGTCCAGGTCCAGCACCGGGGTGCCGCGGTACACGCCCACCGACACGGCGGCCACCGCGCCCAGGATCGGGTTGCGCTTGATGTCGCCCCGCTTCATCAGCACGTTCACCGCATCGACCAGGGCCACGTAGGCACCGGTGATGGCGGCGGTGCGGGTGCCGCCGTCGGCCTGCAGCACATCGCAGTCCAGGGTGATGGTGCGTTCGCCCAGCGCATTGCGGTCCACGCAGGCGCGCAGGCTGCGGCCGATCAGGCGCTGGATCTCCAGCGTACGGCCACCCTGCTTGCCGCGGGCCGCTTCACGGTCGCTGCGGGTGTGGGTGGCGCGCGGCAGCATGCCGTACTCGGCGGTGACCCAGCCCTCGCCCTTGCCGCGCAGGAAGCCCGGCACGCGGTTCTCGACGCTGGCGGTGCACAGCACGCGGGTTTCACCGAAGCACACCAGCACCGAACCTTCGGCGTGGCGGGTGAAGCCGCGTTGGATGACGACCGGGCGGAGCTGGTCGGGCTGGCGGCCGCTGGGGCGGGAATCGGACATGGTGCGGGTTCCGTAATGGCGAGGGAGTACGCCGCCACGCCCGCGGCCTTCACGGGGCGGGCGAGGGGGCTCTGGTGAGGTCGCTAGGGTACCATTCCCCCTTTGCACGCACCGGACACAATCCATGATTCGAAGCATGACCGCCTACGCCGGCGGCGAGCGGGTCACCCCGTGGGGCACGCTGGGCTGCGAGCTGCGCTCGGTCAACCACCGCTTCCTGGAGGTCGGCACCCGCCTGCCCGAGGAACTGCGCGCGCTGGAGCCGCAACTGCGCGAGCGCATTGCCGCGCGCCTCAGCCGCGGCAAGCTGGATCTGGTGATGCGCCTGCGCGCGCCGGAAGCGGCTGCCAACCTGCAGGTGGACGAGGCCCTGCTGGGCCAGCTGGGACGCCTGGCGCACCGGCTGACCTCGGATTTCCCCAACCTGCAGGTCAGCTTCACCGACCTGCTGCAGCTGCCGGGCGTGACCCGTGGCGAGGCCACTGATGCCGCTGCCCTGCAGGTCGAGGCACTGGCCCTGCTGGACCAGGTGCTGGACGGCTTCGTCGAGGCCCGCGAGCGTGAAGGCGGAAAGCTGTCGGCCGCCATCAGCGAGCGCGTGGACGGCATCGAACGCATCGCCAGCGAAGTGCGCACGCTGATTCCGGCCATTCGCGACGGCCAGCGCGCCAAGCTGGCCGCACGCCTGGCCGACCTGCCGCACCCGGTCGACCCCGGCCGCGCCGAGCAGGAACTGGTACTGTGGCTGCAGAAGCTGGACGTGGATGAAGAACTGGACCGTCTTGGCAGCCACATCGTCGAGATCCGCCGCGTGCTCAAGCAGCGTGAGCCGGTCGGCCGTCGCCTGGATTTCCTGCTGCAGGAGTTCAACCGCGAGGCCAATACGCTGGGCTCCAAATCGGTGGACAGCCGCACGTCCAATGCGGCGGTGGAGCTGAAGGTGCTGATCGACCAGATCCGCGAACAGGTGCAGAACATCGAGTGATGTTGCATCCAGCGCTACAGCAGGGGCGCCTTGGGGCGCCCCTGTCGTTTCAGCGCTTCAGCGCACGCTGATGCCCGGCGCTCCTTCGCCCAATCGCCCGACCACGGCCGCCTGGCCGAACCCCGCTTCGTGTAAGCAGGCGAGAACCGCCTCCACCGCTTCCGTGGCACAGGACACCAGCAGGCCGCCGCTGGTCTGCGGGTCGGTCAGCAGTGGTTGCCAGTGTGCTGGCAACCCGTCGGCGAAGCGCACCTCGGCGCCATACGAGGCCCAGTTGCGGTGGGAGGCACCGGTCACGCAGCCGCGCTGCAGCAGTTCCAGCGTCTGTGGCAGCAGCGGCACCTGGGCACTCTCCACTTCGGCGGAAACCCCACTGGCGCGGCACACTTCCAGCAGATGACCGAGCAGGCCGAAGCCGGTGACATCGGTCATCGCGTGCACGCCGTCCAGCGCAGCCAGTGGCACGCCCACGGTGTTAAGTCGGGTGGTCGATTCGAGCATCTGCTGGTAACCGTCGGCATCCAGCACTTCCTTCTTCAGTGCCGACGAATACACGCCTACGCCCAATGGCTTGCCCAGCACCAGCACATCGCCGGCACGGGCATCGGCATTGCGCTTGAGGCGTTGCGGATCGAGCACACCGATCGCGGCCAGGCCGTAGATGGGTTCCACCGAATCGATGCTGTGGCCACCGGCGACCACGATGCCTGCGTCGGCGCAGGCGCGTTCGCCGCCCTGCAGGATGCCGCGGATGGTGTCCTGCGGCAGGGTGTTGATCGGCATGCCGACGATGGCCAGTGCGAACAATGGCCGTGCGCCCATCGCATACAGATCCGACAGCGCGTTGGTGGCGGCGATGCGGCCGAAGTCGAACGGGTCGTCGACGATGGGCATGAAGAAATCGGTGGTGGCGACGATCGCCTGGCGGTCATCAAGGCAGTACACCGCCGCGTCGTCGCTGGTCTCGCGGCCGACCAGCAGCTCGGCCGGCGCGGGAAGTGCTGGAACGCCACGCAGCAGTTCGGTCAGCACGCCCGGCGCGATCTTGCAGCCGCAGCCGCCGCCATGCGCGAGAGACGTCAGTCGTTGCGGAGCGTCGGCCGTCGAAGGGGCGAGGGACTGCGCGTGCGTGGCCATGCCGACATCTCCTGCGGAAACACGAATGGCGGAAGGCAGCAGGAGTCGAACCTACCAGGGAACGATCGACGCCCCCTACTGGGTTTGAAGCCCAGCCGCATGCCCGGATGCGCATGCCTTCCGAAAGTACCGCGGTACCGGTCGACTCAGTCGCGGGCTGGGTTCCACAGCAGGTCGCCACGCGGCCGATGCTGGTCACCGACGCGTCGAGTGTAGCCAACGCGATTGAAGAACTCCAAGATCTGGATGCTGCGCTTGCGGCCCAGGCCGATGGCATCGCGGAATGCGGCCGCATCCACCGTGCCGGTGGCCTGCGACAGCTGCGCGACGATCGCGGCGAGTTCCGAAATGCGCGTGGGTGCATAGAACAGGTCCGGCACCACCTGGAACAGTTCACCGCGTGCAGCGGCCCGGCGCATGACCCCGCGGACCCCATCCTCGGTCAGTCCCAGGTCGGTGGCCAGGGTGCGCACCCATGGCGGATCGAAACCGCCGGCATGCAGCTGCGGCAGCACGCGTTCGAGCAGCAGGCGCTCGCGTTCCGGTGCCGCGTGGTCATGGCCGGGCAGGCGCCACCACGCGCCCACGCGCTGCACGCTGCCGCCGTCCAGAAGATTCTGGAGAAGCGCGTTCCACAGGCCCGTTGCCAGCGCGGGCAGGGTGCTGCGCTGCAGGCGCCCGCTGTCGACACCCGGTTCGTCCGGGCGTCGCTGATGCCAGCCGCGTAGCGAGGTGACTACCTGTTCGCGCAGCACCTGCCAGTGCGCGGCGAGGATGACCACCGTGTCGTCGCGGGTGACGATGCGCTGCGCGCCTGCAGGAAGATCGATCTGCTCGGTGGCGCGCCGACAGTAGCGCTGCAGTGCCGCCAATGGAATTCCGGCAGGCGCCTGCTGAAGCAGCGGGCCAATATCTGCGCTGGTGGCCAGCTGTTCCAGCGCCGCCAACCACGCCAGACGTGCAGGGCTGCGCCGACGCCGCTGGGGCGGGTCCGGATCGAGTACGACACCGCCACCCAGCGTACGGGTTGCTGCCGAATCGCGGGCAATGAAACGATCGCCGCACATCGCGCAGACCGGCGTGTCGAACACCAGCTGCACGAGCTGGCCATTGCCGTGGTCGCGGTCTTCCAGCAGTACCACATGGGCCTGCTGGTGCATCGTGCCCCAGTGGATGTGCAGCGGCGCCCAGTCCCGCAGCGGCGGTGCCAGCGCAGAGAGCCGCAGGCGCACATCAACGCGGGTGGTGGCCAGCAGTGCGCGTGGGTCGGCGATCCAGTCGCCGCGGTGGATGTCGTCGCGGGCGATGGCGGCCAGATTCAACGCGCAGCGTTGCCCGGCCATCGCGTGGTCGCTGGCCTGGTTCTGCGCGTGGATGCTTCGCACGCGTACGTCGGTGGCAGCCGGCATCAGCTGCAGATGCTCGCCAACAGTGGCGGTGCCACCGTGCACTGCGCCAGTCACCAGCGTACCGTGGCCGGCCAGCGAGAACACACGGTCCACCGGCATGCGGAACAGTTCGCCGCGCAGCGTGGCTTGCCGCGCGCCGGCATCGGCTGCGGCCCAGGCATGCAGGTGGGCACGCAGCGCGTTTATGCCGGCATCGTCGGGTGCGGTGCTGTTGCATGCGAACACGGAGGCATCCTGCAGCGGCGTGCCGGCCAGCAGGGCAGCGATCTCGATCTTGACCCGGGCCAGGCGCGCGGCATCCACGCGGTCGATCTTGGTCAGCGCCACCGCGCCGCGGTCCACGCCCAGCAACTGCAGGATCGCCAGATGCTCGCGGGTCTGCGGCATCACGCCGTCGTCGGCAGCGATCACCAGCAGGGCAACATCGATACCGGTCGCACCGGCCACCATCGTATGCACGAAGCGCTCGTGGCCGGGCACGTCAACGAAGCCCAGCGTGGTTGCAGGGCTTTCGCCATCCGCGGCTTCGACCGGCACATAGGCGTATCCCAGCTCGATGGAAATGCCGCGTGTACGCTCTTCCTGCAGCCGATCGGTTTCGATGCCGGTCAGCGCGCGCACCAGGCGGGTCTTGCCATGGTCGATATGCCCGGCGGTGCCGACGATCATGCCCGCAGCGTGCTCCACTGGTCGACGAAGCGCGCTTCGTCGTCGGCTTCCAGGCAGCGCAGGTCCAGCCACAACGCATCATCGGCGATGCGCCCCAGCACCGGCTGTGGCAGCTGGCGCAGGCGCTTGGCCAGGCTATCCAGGCCACCACGGCGCGCAGTTGTGATGTGCAGCCCGGCACTGGCCAACTGCGCCTGGGGTTGCGCACCGCTGCCGATCTGGCTGTGCATCACTGCGCATTCGACTGTGTAGTCCACGGGCAGCCCGGTGCGCACCGGCTGCAACAGGCGCTGGGCCTGTGCGGATACATCTCCCTGCGTACGGGACAGGGTGCGCAGCGTTGGCAGCCGTTGTGCCAACAGCTCCGGTTCGCGGTACAGGGCCAGCACGGCTTCCAGTGCGGCCAGGCCCATCTTGTCCATGCGCAGCGCACGCTTCAGCGGATTGCGGTTGATCCGCGCAATCAGGTCGGCGCGGCCGGCGATGACGCCGGCCTGCGGCCCTCCCAGCAGCTTGTCGCCACTGAACGACACGAGGTCGGCGCCAGCGGCCAGCGCTTCCTGCACGGTGGGCTCGCGCGGCAGGCCGAAGGCCGCCAGATCGCACAGGCTGCCACTGCCCAGGTCCACCACCAGCGGCAGACCGTGCTCGTGCGCGATCGCAGCCATCGCCGCAGTGTCGACCTTGGCAGTGAAGCCGGTGATCGCGTAGTTGCTGGCATGCACTTCCATCAGCAGTGCGGTGCGGGTGCCGATGGCGTCTGCGAAGTCAGCCGGGTGGGTGCGATTGGTGGTGCCCACTTCCCGCAGACGCGCGCCGGCGCTGCGAATCACGTCCGGGATGCGGAAGGCACCGCCGATCTCCACCAGTTCGCCACGCGACACCACCACCTCGCGACGGTTGGCCAGGCTGTTGAGCAGCAGCAGGACCGCCGCGGCATTGTTGTTGACCACGGTGGCGGCTTCGGCCCCGGTCAGCTCGCAGACCAGCGCCTGCACCCGCGCATCGCGGTCGCCACGGCGGCCCCGGCTGAGGTCGAATTCCAGATCGACCGGCGCGGTCATCACGCGGGTCACCGCCCGTAGCGCGGCCTCGGGCAACAGGGCGCGCCCGAGGTTGGTGTGCAGCACCGTGCCGGTGAGGTTGAACACCGGCTGCAGGTCCAGACACGCGTCGGCGGCAAGCCGGGCATCGAGCGCGGCGACCAGCGCCGGGCCGTCGATGGCCTGTTGGAGCTGCTCGGCCGAGAGCTGCGCGGTGCTGATACGTTCGCGCAGCGCCTGCAGGTGTGCGCGCAGCAACCGGGCGACGCGGCTGTGGCCATGGCCATCAATCAAGGCCGACAACGCAGGCAGGCGCAGCAGCCGGTCCAGCGAGGGCAGGGCAGCGGCCGATGCAGCGGTGGGAGGCGTGCGTGTCATCGCCCTACTCGCCGTCGGATTGCCACAGCAACGGATTCTGGCTGGCGCGCGCATAGCCTTCCTCGCCCAGCAACAGGTCCAGTGCCAGTGTGCCAAGGTCATCGGCCACCGGCTCCAGTGACGGGTCTTTTTCCAGATACAGGATCTTGCGATAGCTATGGCAGTGGTCGCAGGTCTCGGCACGCACCGCGCTCTCACGCACGGCCTCGCCGGCGTCGCCATCCACATCGGCCAGCGCGCGGTAGGCGATGTCCTTGCCGGCGGCGCCACACTGGCTGCACTGCACGCGCACGAAGTGCCACTGGCACGCGCACAGCGCGCACGACAGGTATCGGTAGGAGGCATACGGTGCGCGCGCCTGCACTACACTGGCCACCGGCAGCGTGCCGCACAACGGGCACAGCCCCGGTGCGTCGGCCAAGGGTTTCAGATCGGTGGCGCGGAAGCTGGCCGCGAGTACGGCCCAGTACACCTGCAGCGTGTTCATCACCAGCAGCGCAGCCACCGGGTCCACCGACGGCGCGTCATCGCGCTCCAGCACGGCATGGGCCTGCGCATCCAGCCAGGCATCGTCGCCAGCGGCAACGCGCAGCAGTTCCTGCCGCGTTTCCACCGGCAGCCCGGCTTCATCAGCGCAGTGCTGGCACAGCGTGCGCAGCCATCCACGCCAGCGCTCATCAAGATGAAGCGTGTTGGCCGGTCGCAACGGCATGCCGGCACCGGCCGCCGCACTCGACTGCTGTGCACGCGCCTGCGCCTGCAGTTCTTCGCGCTGCTGCGGCGTCAGTTCCTCGAGCACAGCCTGCTGCGCATCGGCCAACGCCGCCAGCAGCTGCAGGTAACCGCTGATGGCACTGCGCGCCGCCAGGCTGCGCAGGCGTGCGGCGCGTTCGGCGAACAGGGATGCCGCATCGGGGAGGATGATGCGCGGAACATCGCGCGAGGCGAGCGTCTCGATTTCACCGGGTTCAAGGATGCGTTGCGCCATGCAGGGCCAGCCGGAAGAACCAGGCTCCATCCTCGCCGTTGTCGGCGCTGGCGTCCAGCGTGTTCGAGGCAGAGCAGTCGAGCATGGTTCGACTCTACAAAAGTCGGTTTCGGTCGTTCCCGTGTTCATCGTGTCGACCAAGGTCGACACCCACCAACAGCGGCAGGAAGCCCGCGTTTGACGTTGACGTTGATTCTGCGGGTGCAGGGCCGCAGGCCCTGCAGCTACCCCTCTTCCCGCCGCCCGCGCAGGATGTCGCGGAACCACTGCCGGTGGTGCTTGTACGCCCACCCATAGGTCACCTTGCCCTGGGTCATCGCCCGCACTGACCCCTTGATCCAGAGCGCCGCATAGATGTGCACCACGATCGCGCAGATCAGCACCCAGCCGAACAGCGCATGGGCAAGCACCGAGAAGCGGATCACCCCGATCGGGAAGAAGTGGCTGAAGTACTGCCGCCAGATCACAAAGCCGGTCAGCAGCAGCGCCGAAAGGCAGCCGATGATCGCCCAGAACAGCAGCTTCTGGCCGGCATTGAAACGGCCCACCGGTGGCAGCCGCTCGTCCTCGTTGCGCAGCACGTCACGCATGCCGCGCATCCACGCGCGGTCATCGGCCGTCGGCAGATTGTCGCGCCACATGCGGAAGGCCAGCAACGCAAAGCCCACCACCATGGCCAGGCCTACGAACGGGTGCAGGATGCGCGTCCATGGCCCGCCACCGAACAGTTGGGTCAGCGGGAACAGGGCGGGGTGGAACAACGCCAGCCCGGACAAGGCCGTCAGCACGAAGCAGATCGCCACGATCCAGTGGTTGATGCGGGTCGGCGCACGGTAGCGGATGATCTGTCGCGGGTGCGGTGCGTACTTCATGGCCGCTGCTCCTCTTCGATCTTCTTCGCCTCGTGCTCGGCTTCCTCTTCTTCCTCGTCATTCACCGTATTGCGGCCGATGCCGATGTAATGCAGGAACCCCGCGAAGGCGGTGGCGGCGATCGCCAGCACGCCCAGCGGCTTGGCCACGCCCTTCCAGACTTCCACCATCGGGCTGATCCGCGGGTCCTTGGGCAGGTCGGCGTACAGCTCGGGCTTGTCCACATGCTGCAGCACGTACATCACGTGGGTGCCACCCACGCCCTGCGGGTCGTACAGCCCGGCATTCTCGTAGCCGCGTGATTTCAGGTCTTCCACGCGGCCGGCGGCATGTTCGGTCATCGCCTGCTTGCTGCCGAAGGTGATCGCGCCGGTCGGGCAGGTCTTCACGCAGGCCGGCTCCTGGCCCACCGCCACCCGGTCCGAACACAGCGTGCATTTGTAGGCCTTGTGGTCCTTCTTGGAGATGCGCGGCACGTCGAACGGGCAGCCGGTGACGCAGTAGCCACAGCCGATGCAGTTCTCCTCCTGGAAGTCGACGATGCCGTTGGCGTACTGGATGATCGCGCCGGGCGACGGGCAGGCCTTCAGGCAGCCCGGGTCGCTGCAGTGCATGCAGCCTTCCTTGCGGATCAGCCACTCCAGCTTGCCCTTCTCGTCCTCGTACTCGCGGAACTTCATCACCGTCCACGACTGGTCGCTCAGGTCCGGTGGATTGTCGTAGCTGCCGACGCAGCTGCCGACCTCGTCGCGCAGGTCGTTCCACTCCATGCACGCGACCTGGCAGGCCTTGCAGCCGATGCATTTGCTCACGTCGATGAGCTTGGCGACCTGTCCGGTGTGGGCGCTGCGCGCCTGTGGCGAGGGCGTGGTGGTGGCCGAGCGGCGGATGATGTCCAGCGATTGCAGTGACATGGCGTGTCTCCTACACCTTCTCGACCTTGACCAGGATGCACTTCGATTCGGGCGTCTGCGAGTTGCCATCACCGATGGCGTTGGTCAGCGTATTGGCGATATAGCCGGGCTTGGCTGCACCGAGGAAGCCCCAGTGGATCGGAATGCCCACCTGGTGCACGGTCTTGCCATCGATCTGCAGGGCCTTGATGCGCTTGGTCACCATCGCAACGGCTTCAATATGACCGCGCTTGGAACTCACGCGCACGCGGCTGCCGTTGTTGATGCCCAGCTCGTCGGCCAGTGCGGCGCCGATCTCGACGAACTGCTCGGGCTGGATGATGGCGTTGAGCTTGCCGTGCTTGGTCCAGAAGTGGAAATGCTCGGTCAGGCGGTAGGTGGTGGCCACATGCGGGAACTCGTCCGGCGACCCGATCTGCGCACGGTCGCTGGCGAACACGCGGGCGGCCGGGTTGTTCAGTGTCTGGGCCTGGCCGGGGCTGAGCGGATTGCTGCGCAGCGGGGTGTCGAACGGCTCGTAGTGCTCCGGGAACGGGCCTTCGGCCATGCCGGCCTTGGCGAAGAAGCGGGCGATGCCTTCCGGGTTCATGATGAACGGGCCCATGCCACCGGCCGGGTCTTCGTCGGCCTTGAAGTCCGGTACGTCCACGCTGCCCCAGTTCTTGCCGTTCCAGGCCAGCAACGTGCGCCGCGGATCGAACGGTTGCCCAGCCACGTCGCACGAGGCGCGGTTGTACATCACGCGGCGGTTGGCTGGCCACGCCCAGGCCCAGCCCAGCGTATTGCCGATGCCGGTCGGGTCGCTGTTGTCACGCCGCGCCATCATGTTGCCGGTCGGGCCCCAGGCGCCGATGTAGATCCAGCAGCCGGAGGAGGTGCTGCCGTCGTCGCGCAGGTCGCCGAACGCGGCCAGCTGCTCGCCGGCTTTGCGGACCAGCCTGGTCGGGTCCTTCGGATCGAACACATCCACCAGCGCCTTGCCGTTGTATTCCATCGCCAGTTCTTCCGGCGTTGGTGCCTCGGGGTTGGAATACTTCCAGGCCAGGTCGCGCACCGGGTCCCACCACGCACCGCCGTCCTTCTCGTACATCGCTTTGATGCGGTGGAACAGCTCGGACATGATCTCGATGTCGCTGCGCGCTTCGCCCGGCGGATTGGCACCCTTCCAGTGCCACTGCAGCCAGCGCGAGGAATTCACCACCGCGCCGTTCTCCTCGGCGAAGGAAGTGGTCGGCAGACGGAACACCTCGGTCCGGATCGCGCTGGGATCAACATCATTCAACGCACCGTGGTTCTGCCAGAACGCGATGGTCTCGGTTTCCAGCGGGTCCATGCTGACCATGAACTTCAGCTTGGAGAACGCGCTGATCAGCTTGCCCTTGTTCGGTGCCGAGGCCAGTGGGTTGAAGCCCTGGCAGATGTAGCCGTGGATCTTGCCTTCGTTCATCAGCTCGTACGCCTGCAGCATGTCGTACGGCTTGTCGAGCTTGGGCAGGTAATCGAAACACCAGTTGTTGTCGGCAGTGGCGGCGTCGCCCCACCACGATTTCATCAGACTGACGTGGAACTTCGGGTAGTTCTGCCAGAACGACATCTGGTTGGCGCGAAGCGGCTTCTGCGTGCGTTTTGCGATGTAGGCGTGGTAGTCCTGCTCGTCCTGTTTCGGCAGCGTGAGGTAGCCGGGCAGCAGGTCGGACATCAGGCCGATGTCGGTCAGGCCCTGGATGTTGGAATGCCCGCGCAGTGCGTTCATGCCGCCACCGGCCACGCCGATGTTGCCCAGCAGCAGCTGCACCATGGTGCCGGCACGCACGTTCTGCGCGCCGATCGAGTGCTGCGTCCAGCCCAGCGCGTACAGGATGGTCATCGCCTTGTCCTTGCCGGCGGTGGACGCGATCATGTCCCAGATCTGGCGGATGCTGTCGGCCGGCGTACCGCAGATGCGCTCGACCATTCCCACGGTGTAGCGCGCGTAGTGCTGCTTGAGCAGGGTGTAGACGCAGCGCGGGTCCTGCAGCGTCGGGTCGCTGCGGACGAAACCGTCATCGCCGTACACGTAGTCCCAGCTGGAGCGGTCGTAGCTGCGCTTCTCGGCGTTGTAGCCCGAATACAGGCCGTCCTTGAAGGCGAATTCGTCCTTCACCAGGAACGACATGTCGGTGTAGTTCAGCACGTACTCGTGCTGGATGCGGTCCTCGGTCAACAGGTAGTTGATCAGGCCGCCCAGGAACACGATGTCGGTGCCGGTGCGGATCGGCGCGTACACGTCGGCCACCGCAGCCGAGCGGTTGAACCGCGGATCGACCACGATCAGCCGGGCCTTGTTGTGTGCCTTGGCTTCGGTCACCCATTTGAACCCGCACGGGTGCGCCTCGGCGGCATTGCCACCCATGATCAGGATCAGGTCGGCATTCTTGATGTCGACCCAGTGATTCGTCATCGCACCACGGCCTAGCGTCGGGGCAAGACCTGCCACCGTCGGGCCGTGTCAGACACGTGCCTGGTTGTCGAATGCCAACATGCCAAGGGAGCGGACGACCTTGTGGGTCAGCACCGCGGTTTCATTGCTGGTGGCCGAGGCCGCCAGCATGCCGGTGGTCAGCCAGCGGTTGACCGTCTGCCCGGCTTCGTTCTTCTGCACGAAGTTGGCGTCGCGGTCTTCCTTCATCAGCCGCGCGATGCGGTCCAGCGCATCGTCCCAGCTCAGCCGCTTCCATTCGTTCGAGCCCGGCGCGCGGTACTCGGGGTAGAGCAGCCGCGACTTGCTGTGGATGATGTCGGCCAGGCCGGCCCCCTTCGGGCACAGCGTGCCGCGGTTCACCGGATGGTCCGGGTCGCCTTCGATATGGAAGATGCTGGGCTCGGCGTTCTTGGCACCATCGCCGAGGCTGTACATCAGGATGCCGCAGGCCACCGAACAGTAGGTACAGGTGTTGCGGGTCTCGGTCGCGCGGGTCAGCTTGTATTGCCGGACCTCCGCGAGCGCGATGCCGGGCGCGAAGCCCATCAAAGCCAGGCTGGAGCCCACCAGGGTTGTCCCGGTGACCTTCAGGAACTGGCGGCGACTCATCGAGGGCATGCCGTTCTCCTTGGATGGCGGGGCGGCACGCAGACCACCCGGCTGTCGGTAGGTACGGCCCGGTTATAGCACAGGCCCCCGGATGCCCATGTGGCACAAGGGCCGGCGCCCGCAGGACGGGCGCGCAAAGGGGCCGCTCTGGTAAAGTTGCGTGCCCGCACCCCGGGGAAGCGTCTGCCGGGCCTGGTTCCAGGATGTTCCGCGCAGCCCCCGCCATCCTGGCGCGATCCTCCGCGCCGGATCTGGAACACCGAGGAAAAATTTTGCGAAATCAACCCGTTGGATCCCCCGCATGAGCGCCCCGTCGAAGCCGTCGGACGCCGTTGCGCGCGGCACGCTGTACATCGTTGCCGCCCCTTCAGGCGCCGGCAAGAGCAGCATCGTCAACGCCACCCTGGCGCGTGATCCGCAGATCGCCCTGTCGATCTCCTTCACCTCGCGCGCGATGCGTCCGGGTGAAGTGAACGGGCAGCACTACCATTTCGTCTCTGCGGAGAAGTTCGAGGAAATGATCGCCGACGGCGACTTCTTCGAGCATGCCTGGGTGCACGGCGACTGGAAGGGCACCGCCCGGCAGTCGGTGGAGCCGCAGCTGGCCGCCGGCCAGGACGTGCTGCTGGAAATCGACTGGCAGGGCGCCCAGCAGGTGCGCCAGCTGGTGCCGGGCACGGTCACCGTGTTCATCCTGCCGCCGTCCAAGCAGGCCCTGCAGGACCGCATGCGCAAGCGCGGCCAGGACAGCGAGGCGGTCATCGCCCAGCGCCTGGGCGCGGCCCGCGATGAAATGCTGCACTTCAACGAGTTCGACTACGTCATCGTCAACGAGGTGTTCGACACTGCCGTGGACGAGCTGTGCGCCATCTTCACCGCCAGCCGCCTGCGCCGGGAGGCCCAGAAGGTCCGCCATGCCGGCCTGATCCAGGCCCTGTTGACCCCCGATCCGGGCGCAACTGACTGATTCCAAAAGAATCGGGTGGGGGTTGGCTTGATTTTGTCCAGCCCCTGCCAGTACACTCCGTCCCCTTTCCCTCATTCGACTGAGCGGCCGACCGGTCGCCGGGAGCCCGTATGGCCCGCATCACCGTAGAAGATTGCCTGGAAGTCGTTAACAACCGTTTCGAACTGGTCATGATGGCGTCCAAGCGTGCCCGCCAGCTCGCCAACGGCGTGCAGGCCACGCTGGACAACAGCGAGACCGAGGACAAGCCGACTGTGCTGGCGCTGCGCGAAATCGCCGCCCGCAAGATCGACAACGCGCTGATCGACGAAGTCGAGAAGGCCGAGCGTGAGCGCGCCGAGCGCGAAGCGCTGGAGTGGGCTGCCGCGGAAGTGGTCGCCGACGAAGACATGTCCAAGAACGACGATTGATCGCATCGATCAACGTAATCGTTGGATGTGCCGAACAGCCCGCCCCGTGCGGGCTGTTTCGCATTCAGGATTTGCCGTAAACGCCGCGCTGGAATAGGCTTCGGGCATGAACCCAGGCCCCACTGCCAAGGTCGCCGCAGCCCCCGCTGCCGCCGTACCCGACTACGTCCTCCAGCTTGAACGCGCCGCCCACTACCTGCCGCCGGAACAGCTGCCGCTGCTGCGCCGTGCCTGGGAAGTCGGAGCCGCCGCGCACGCCGGGCAGACGCGCAAGTCGGGCGAACCCTATATCACCCATCCGGTGGCGGTGGCGCAGGTGCTGGCCGAGCTGGGCCTGGACGTGGAAGCGCTGATCGCCGCGATCCTGCATGACACCATCGAAGACACCCCGCTGACCCGCGAGGCACTGGCCGCCGAGTTCGGCGAAGCCGTGGCCGAGCTGGTCGACGGCGTGACCAAGCTGGACAAGCTGAAGTTCCGCGATCGCCAGGAAGCGGCCGCCGAGAGCTTCCGCAAGATGCTGCTGGCGATGTCGCGTGACCTGCGCGTGATCATGATCAAGCTGGCCGACCGCCTGCACAACATGCGCACGCTGGGTGCGCAGAGTCGCGAAGCACGCGGCCGCATCGCCCGCGAGACGCTGGAGATCTACGCGCCCATCGCCCAGCGCCTGGGCATGAGCCTGGTCAAGAGCGAGCTGCAGAACCTGGGCTTCAAGGCGCTGTACCCGTGGCGCCACGCCATCATCGAAAAACACATCCGCAGCCAGCCGGTGGTACGCCGCGAGGCGATGGCGCAGGTGGAAGTGCAGCTGTCGCAGCGCCTGGCCAAGGAGGGCATCGAGCACCGCCTGGTCAGCCGCATCAAGACGCCGTGGAGCATCTACAACAAGATGCGCGACGAGAACAAATCCTTCGACCAGGTGATGGACGTGTTCGGCTTCCGCCTGGTCGTGCGCAGCGTGCCCAGCTGCTACCACGCGCTGGGTTCGGTGCATGCCACCTTCAAGCCGCTGGATGGCCGCTTCCGCGATTTCATCGCCATTCCCAAGGCCAACGGTTACCAGTCGCTGCATACCGTGCTGTTCGGGCCGTATGGCTCGCCGATCGAAGTGCAGATCCGCACCGAGGAAATGGACCTGATCGCCGAGCGTGGCGTGGCCGCGCACTGGACCTACAAGTTCGGCGGCGATTCGCCCAACAGCGCGCAGAGCCGTGCACATGCCTGGATCGTCGAACTGATCGACTCGCAGCGCGCCGCCGGTTCCTCGCTGGAGTTCCTCGACAACGTCAAGGTCGACCTGTTCCCGGACGAGGTCTACCTGTTCACGCCGAAAGGCAAGATCCTGGCCCTGCCGCGCAACTCCACCGCGCTCGATTTCGCCTACGCCGTGCATACCGACGTCGGCAACATGGCGGTGGCCTCGCGCGTGGACAAGAAACTGGTGCCGCTGCGCACCAAGCTGGTCTCGGGGCAGTCGGTGGAGATCATCACCGCGCGCTCGGCCACGCCGAAACCGCAGTGGCTGGAATTCGTGGTCACCAGCAAGGCGCGCACCGCCATCCGCCACCAGCTCAAGCAGCTGGAGCACGAAGACGCCGTGCAGCTGGGCCACCGCATGCTGGACCGCGCGCTGGAAGCGATGGATTCCTCGCTGGAGCGCCTGCCGAAGGGGCGCCTGGACGCGTTCCTTACCGAACACCGCTTCCCGCGCCTGGAAGCCCTGCTGGCCGAGGTCGCACTGGGCAACTGGATGCCGACCCAGGCCGCGCAGGCACTGATGGCCTACGCCGAACTGCGGGGCGGCCCGCATTCGCGCCACCATTCGCAGGAAAAGATCCTGATCAACGGCAGCGAGCGCGGCGTGGTCACCTTCGCCGGCTGCTGCCAGCCGATTCCCGGCGACGAGATCATGGGTTACCACACCGCCGGCAAGGGCATCGTGGTGCACCGCATGGACTGCCCGAACCTGGCCGAGCTGCGCAAGTCGCCCGAGCGCTGGGTGCCGATCGGCTGGGACACCACCGTTTCCGGCGACTACGACACCTCGCTGGTGGTGGAAGTGGAGAACGGCACCGGCGTGCTGGCGCAGCTGGCCGCGGCGATCGCGCAGAGCCACTCCAACATCGAGCGCGTGGATTACCTGGACCGCGACTTCAACGCCGCCGTGCTGGCGTTCAACATCCAGGTACGCGACCGCAACCACCTGGCCGAAGTGATGCGGCGCCTGCGCCGCCTGTCGGTCGTGCAGTCGGTACGCCGCCAGTAGAGCCACGCCATGGGTGGATGCTTTCTGTAGAGCCGAGCCCATGCTCGGCTGCTCCAGCCCGAGGCAGCCGAGCATGGGCTCGGCTCTACAGACGGCGCATCACATGACCGGATTGCCGTAGATCCACGCCATGCGTGGATGCACCCCCAGCCGGTACAATCACCGCTCTGTTTTCCCCCAACCCACCGGAGCGACCATGTCCCGCCAGATCATCAACACCGAAAAGGCTCCCGCCGCCATCGGCCCGTACTCGCAGGCCGTGCGCGCTGGCAACACCGTGTATTTCTCCGGCCAGATTCCGCTGGACCCGGCCACCGGCGACATCGTCGGCGTGGGTGACGTGGAAGCGCAGGCCCGCCGCGCCTTCGACAACCTCAAGGCCGTGGCCGAAGCCGCCGGTGGTTCGCTGGACAAGGTCGTGCGCCTGGGCCTGTACCTGACCGATCTGGGCGAGTTCGCCAAGGTCAACGCGGTCATGCAGGACTACTTCCAGGCCCCGTACCCGGCCCGTTCCACCATCGAAGTCTCCGGCCTGCCGAAGGGCGCCAACTTCGAGGTCGACGCGGTGATGGTCATCGACTGACCGCAACGTGGCACGCAAGGCGGCGGTCACCCCGGTCCTGTCACCGTCCGGCGAAGCATCCCTGGCGATGCTCGCTGGCGTCGGTCCGGCCGTGGCCGCCAAACTGCAGGCGCGTGGTCTGGCCACCCTGCAGGATCTCTGGCTTCACCTGCCGCTGCGCTATGAAGACCGCACCCGGCTGACCCGCATCGAAGACCTGCGCAACGGCGTGCCGGCGCAGGTGGAGGGGCGGGTGGTCGCGGTCGAGCGCGGCATGCGCTACCGGCCGATGCTGAAAGTGGCGGTGGAAGACGAAGGGCAGGGCACCCTGGTGCTGCGCTTCTTCCATTTCCGCCAGCAGCAGGTCGGCCAGTTCGCGGTCGGCAACCGGCTGCGCTGCTTCGGCACGCCCAAGCCCGGCCACCTTGGCCTGGAAATCGTCCACCCCAGCTACCAAGTGCTGGGCCGCAACGACGATCCCGAACTCGGCGACCGCCTCGACCCGGTGTATCCCACCGTCGAAGGCGTGGGCCCGATGACGATGCGCAAGCTGATCGGCCAGGCGCTGGACCGCCTGCCCGAGGAAAGCACGCTGGAACTGCTGCCCAGTGGCTGGCTCGATGGCCTCGGCCTCCCGTCGCTGCGCAGCGCGCTGCTGACCGTGCACCGGCCGCCGCCGGATGCCGATCTGGCCGCGCTGGCCGCCGGCACCCATCCGGCCCAGCGCCGCCTGGCGATGGAAGAACTGCTGGCCCACCACCTCAGCCTGCGTCGCCAGCGCATCGCGTTGCAGGCACACCATGCACCGCCGCTGGCGGGTCCGGGCAAGCTGGCCAAGGCGCTGCTGAAGCAGTTGCCGTTCGCACTGACCGGCGCACAGGCGCGCGTGTTCAAGCAGATCCGCGAAGACCTGTCGCGCCCCAGCCCGATGCTGCGGCTGGTGCAGGGCGATGTCGGCTCCGGCAAGACCGTGGTCGCCGCGCTGGCGGCGATGCTGGCGGTGGAGCAGGGCAAGCAGGTCGCATTGGCCGCACCCACCGAGCTGCTGGCCGAGCAGCACCTCAACAACCTGCGTGGCTGGCTGGAACCGCTCGGCGTGCGCATTGCGTGGTTGGCCGGCAAGGTCACCGGCAAGGCGCGCGCCAAGGTGATGGAACAGGTCGCCACTGGCGAAGCGCAGGTGGTGGTCGGCACCCACGCGCTGATGCAGGACGCGGTGGTGTTCCAGGACCTGGCCCTGGCCATCGTCGACGAGCAGCACCGCTTCGGCGTGCACCAGCGGCTTGCCCTGCGCGACAAGGGGGCAGGCGCAAACAGTGTGCCGCACCAGCTGGTGATGACCGCTACACCGATTCCGCGCACGCTGGCGATGTCCGAGTACGCAGACCTGGATGTCTCGGCCATCGACGAACTGCCGCCGGGGCGTACGCCGGTGCAGACCGTGGCATTGAACAACGACCGTCGCCCGGAGCTGATCGAACGCATCGCCCTGGCCTGCCAGGAAGGGCGGCAGGTGTACTGGGTGTGCACGCTCATCGAGGAAAGCGAAGAGCTGGATGCCACGCCGGCGCAGGCCACCTACGAATCGCTGCAGGCGCTGCTGCCCGGCGTGCGCGTGGGGCTGGTGCATGGCCGCCTGAAAGCCGCGGAAAAGCAGGCCACGATGGTGGCGTTCAAGGCCGGCGAGATCGATCTGCTGGTGGCGACCACCGTCATCGAAGTGGGCGTGGACGTACCGAATGCCTCGCTGATGGTGATCGAGAATGCCGAGCGCCTTGGCCTGGCCCAGCTGCACCAGCTGCGCGGCCGCGTCGGTCGTGGTTCGGCGGTGTCGCGCTGCGTGCTGCTGTATCAGGCCCCGCTCTCGCAGATGGCACGCGAACGCCTGCAGACCATGCGCGAAACCAACGATGGTTTCGTCATTGCCGAAAAGGATCTGGAACTGCGCGGCCCCGGCGAACTGCTGGGCACGCGCCAGACCGGCCTGGCTGGCTTCCGCATTGCCGATCTGGCCCGCGACGCTGGCCTGCTGCCCGGCGTGCACGATCTGGCCGAGCGCCTGCTGGCCCAGCAACCCGCGCTGGCCGACCGCGTGGTGCAGCGCTGGATCGGCACCGCCGTGCGCTACGCCTCGGCGTAACAGCCGAAGGGGTCAGACCTCTTTGCTGCGCAAAGGGCTCTGACCCCCTCCACGACGAAAGTGCACGCCCCGGTAGCGCCGGGCCATGCCCGGCGGCCGTTCGCGCAGGGGGGGCGCAACGGCGTGGATCTACGGCGCGGCCACCTTCGCTTCCGCATCGCGCGGGGTGCCGTAATCGTCCAGCCACTGGAACGCGACCGTCGCGGGGGTGCCCGCACCGGCCGGCAGCGGCAGCATGGCCTGTCCCCCCGGTGCGATCATGTCCACTTCCAGCGTGCGGCCATCCGGCAGCGTCAGCGTGCTCAGCGTCACGTGGTAGGCGCTGGGGTTGCTCACCTGAAGCGCATTACCCTCAGCACGCCACTGCAGCTGGCCCGCCGCCTCGCGGGCGCTGCCCGGCAACCCCGCCGGCCGATGGAACAGCTTCACCCGCGTGCGCACGGCAAACTGCAGCAGGTTCTTGCCGGCGGCGTCGCTGGGCTTGGGAGGAATATCCAGCAGATTGAAATAGAACACCGATTCGCGATCGGTTGGCAGCGGCTGTTCCGAAGGCCGCGGTGCATAGGTCACGCGGTAGGCCTGGCCCTGATGCGCCTGCAGCAGGCGCGGCTCGGCGGGCGTCAGCCGGAACGGCGTACGCACATTCTCCGGGCGGGCATGGCTGTCGCCATCATCGATCCAGACCTGCACCATGGCCGCCTGCTCGCCGCCGTTGGTGGCCTTCACCGTGACATCCCGGCCCTGCGCGGCGTCGTGCACGATACGCGTGCCCTGCAGCGTCACCGCTGCCGATGCCGGCAGCGCCAGTGCGCCAGCCAGCAGCGCGGTTGTCCACGTCATTGCACGGATCTTCATTCGATCATTCTCGGGTAATGAACGCGCCGCCGCGGCGGCGCGCGGGGGCTTACTTGTAAAGCACCACGAAATCGCCGGATGCGTTGGCGGTGCCGGCCTTCGCATCCTTGCCGGGCGAGGAGTACCAGGCGGTGTAGTCCAGCTGGCCCTTGCCGGCGGCCGGGATGTTCACCCACTGCAGCGGATCGTCGCCCAGCTTCTGGTGGTTGCCGGCAGCGTCGTACAGCGCCACGCCCACGTTGCTTGCGGTGGAGGCCGCCGTCAGTGCTAGGTTGCCGGTGCTGCCATCGGGCGTACCGCCAAAGCGCACCCCCACGTCCTGCGCGGCACCGGCACCGGTGCAATCCAGCACGATGCTGAAGTTCTTCATGCCGGCACGCTCAGCGCCATTCACCCACGCCACATCCACCTTGCCCATCGGCACGGTGATGGTGCCGCCGGTGGCATCCACCGCGCAGGTGCTTGCCATCAGTTCGCCGGTGATTTCCAGCTTCTCTGCGAACGCAGTGGGCGACAGGGCCAGCGCAAGCGTACCAGCGGTGATCAGGTTCAATCGCTTTGACATGGGAATGTCCTTAGGTTGGGAAACAGAAGGGCCACACGGGGTGGTCCAGTCACGGTGCACACTGTTCCCGGACGCTGGACGCGTTGAAATGCAATTAGTTGCAAAACGCTTGTGCGTTCATTGCATTCGTGCTTTCGGTAAAGCGGTGGGTCAGAAAACGACGTGTCGGGCCGGGTGCGTCACTAGCCTCAGGGTGCAAAGCAAGCTGCAAGTCATTCGATTGACAGCCGGATCTCGAGTGCACGAGCCTGAATTGCCCTGAAACAAGCGCATTGGTGAATTCCACGCGCCGCAGCGCCCCGCTGTCGTTTTGCAACAAATTGCATGTGATCATGCCAAGGCGCTGCCTACGATGCGGCCTCCTCGAACACGAGCGATGTCGGTTTTGCCCGCATCGAATGACCGCCGCCATGCTTCAGCGCCCCTTGCATCTCCATGCGTTGCACGCCCCTTCCAGCTGTCCGCTGGGGCTGGCCATTGCCATTGCCCTTGCGATGGCGATCGCCAGCCAGGCGGTTGCCAATGAAGTGGCGCCTCTGGAGTTCAGTGAGGGCTTCCTGATCGGTGGCAAGGCCATCGACATGCAGCGCTATGCGCACGGCAACCCGATGGAGCCGGGCGTGTATCCGTTGGACGTCATCATCAACGGCCAGTACCTGGACACGCGCGATATCACCTTCGTGCAGGCGCCGGAACCGCTGGGGGCTACCCCGTGCCTGCCGGCCGGGCTGGTGCGTGGTCTGCCGTTGAAGGCGGCCTATCTGGATGCGCTGGACCCTGACGATGAAAGCTGCGTCGCGCTGCCGGCGCTGGTCGAAGGTGCCACCGTCGAATTCGATGCCGGCAACCTGCAGCTGCTGGTGAACGTGCCGCATGCGGCGCAGGCGCGCAACGCGCGCGGCTACGTGGCGCCGGCGCAGCGTGACCATGGTGTCACGGCCGCTTTCTTCGATTACAGCCTCAACCACAGCCGCAGCCACGGCCAGCAGGACACCTATCTCGGCCTCAATACCGGGGTGAATCTGGGCGCATGGCGGCTGCGCCACCGCGCGTCCTTCAGCCAGGGCACCCATGGCTCGCGCCACGATGTCATCAGCAGCACCCTGCAGCGCGATCTGCCGGCATGGAATGCGCAGCTGCTGCTGGGCCAGGGCAATACCGGTGGCGAACTGTTCGAGTCACTGTCGTTCACCGGTGCACGCGTGGCCAGCGATGAGCGCATGCTGCCCGATTCGCTGCGTGGCTTTGCGCCGGTAGTGCAGGGCATTGCCGAGACCAATGCCGTGGTCACCATCCGCCAGAACGGCCACGTCATCCACGAGGTGAGCGTTGCGCCGGGTCCGTTCTCGATCGAGGACCTGTACCCGACCAACTTCGGTGGCGACCTGGACGTCACCGTCACCGAGGCCGATGGCCGCCAGCAGCAGTTCAACGTCAGCTTCTCGGCGGTGCCGCAGGCGCTGCGCCCTGGTGCCAGCCGCTTCAGTGCCACCGCCGGTGAACTGCGCGACGCACGCGGCACGCGCCAGGCCCTGCGCTTTACCGAAGCCACCTATGCGCGAGGCATCAGCAACCACTTCACCGCGCTGGGCGGCGTGCAGATCGCCGAAGGCTTCCAGTCCGCGCTCTTCGGCGGCGCCATCAACACGCCCATCGGTGCCTTCGGTGCCGACATCACCCATGCACGTGCGCACCTGGGTAACGGAACGCAGATGGCCGGCAACAGCTTCCGGCTGAACTACCAGCGCTACATCGCTGAAACCGGTACCAACGTCGGCCTGGCCGCGCTGCGCTACAGCACCCATGGCTACCTGGGCCTGAATGATTTCGCCCAGGTATACAACGATGACTGGGGGTTTGCCGGCCGCGCGCGGCAGCGCTTCCAGATCAACTTCTCGCAGCGTCTGGGCGAACGCAGCACGCTCTCGCTCAGCGGCGGGCACGTGCGCTACTGGGACGGCGCGCAGCAGCAGAACGATCTGCAGCTGCGCTTCCAGACCCGCATCGGCCGCGCCAACCTGGGTCTGTCGGCCATGCGCCTGCGCGTGGGCGAGGGCCGCCAGGACACCCGCTATGCCGCCACCCTCAGCCTCCCGCTGGGCACGGCACCGCGTGCGCCGCGCCTGAGTGCGCAGCTGGCCCAGTCCGACCGCGGTCAGCAGGCGCAGTTGGGTGTCAGTGGCAGCGCCGGCGCGGATCAGCAGTTCAGTTACAGCGTGTCCGCCAGTGAGGCCAGTGACGCTGCGGGCAGCACCAGCGCCTATGCGTCCTACCGCGGCGGCCATGGCACGGTCACCGCCGGCTACAGCCGCTCGGGTGATTACAGCTCCGTCAATGCCAGCGCTGCCGGCAGCGTGGTGATGCACCGCGGCGGCGTCAACTTTGGTGCGCCGGTGGGCGATGGCTTTGCCCTGGTGCAGGCTGACGGCGCGCAGGGCGCCCGCATCGGCTACGGCAATGAGGCACGCGTCGGCCGCAACGGCTATGCCCTGCTGCCGCATGTCAGCCCTTACCAGTGGAACCAGATCGAGCTGGACCCGTCCGGCCTTTCGATGGACGTGGAACTGTTGCAGACCTCGCAGCGGGTGGCACCCACGGCCGGCAGCATCGTGCGCGTGGCCTTCAATGCCACCCGCGAGCGCACGCTGTTCATCGATGCCACCGATGCCCTTGGCCAGCCGCTGCCGTTTGCCGCGCGAATCGAGGATGAGAGCGGCCGCAGCTACGGCGCCGTGGGGCAGGGCGGGGTGATCCAGCTGCGCGGCGCGCCCGAGCAGGGCCAGCTGATTGTCGATCCAGAGGGGCCGCACCGCTGCCGCCTGCACTACACCACGCCGGCTGCGCCCGATGCCTACGGCCTGTCGTGGAGCCAGTCGGTCTGCGCGCCGCTGCCAGCCCCCAGCCCTGCGTTGCAGGCCGCCCTGGACGCGGTTGAGCCCACGTCCTTCTGATGTCCTGACTTCATTCTTCTGATCCAAGGAGCACCTGCATGAACCTGTTCAATCGCCTGGCCCTGTGCACCGCGCTGCTGGCGGCTGCACCGCTGGCGCTGGCCGACACCGCCACCCTCACCATCAGCGGGCGGGTGCTGCCGGGCACCTGCACACTCACCGATGCGACGATCGCACTTGATGAGGTCAAGGCCAGCGACCTGACCCCGGGCACCGACAGCCAGATCAAGGCCGGCGCACTGGAATTCACAGGCTGCGTGGGTGTCAGCAAGGCGGTGCTGTCCTTCGCCGGCACCGCCGCCGATGGCGATGCTACACGTTGGAAGAACACCGCCACCGCAGATGCGGCCGGTGGCGTATCGATCTCGCTGCTGTCCGGCACCAGCGGCAGCACCTACCTGAAGGACGGCGACACCGGCATCGACGTGCCGGTTACCGGTGCCACGGCGCGCTACGACCTGCGCGCAGCGTACTTCCTCCCGACCGCGCAGGCGCCGAGTGCAGGCCTGGTCTCCACTGAAATCCTTGTTACGGCGGATTACGAATGAGCATCAGGGCAACAATCGCGGCGGCGGGAAGTTCAAGTCCGGCACGCCGCATTTCGCATCTGAATCGCATGCGCCTGGCTGCAGTGAGCAGCCTGCTGTGCCTGCTGGGCATCAGTGCCACGGCTGCGGCCTGCACGGGAGGCACCGCCCGCCCATTGAACTTCGTCAGGACTTACACATCCTCGCCACCGTACGAACGACGTGAGATGGATTATCGCGCGGGGGTTGCGTGGTACGACAACTGCGGTCCGAGGATGTCGGACATGATACTTACCCTCGACATGCCTGGACTGAGGGCCGCCGGTACCATCGTCTACCAAGGAAAGACGGTGCCGGTGTTCGATTTCGCAGATGATTCGCCGCTGTTCGGGTTCGTGTTTTTCCAGGCTCTGGCATGGCCAGAAGTGGCCCTCACGCCGGGTACTGCCACGGCCTACGTGCTGGATGCAGGCAGCGGCCCCATGACGGCCACGTTCAACCTGCGGGTGGTAGCGTTCTCGCGCAAGGCCCCGATGCGGACCTACGCGATGGCCGGGAGCCTGCAGATGGAGACGCCGGATTTTCCATCGCTCAACATGACAATGCCGATCCAGATCGAGCTGACCTTCCCGCACGCGACATGCCCCCTGCAGGACGCCACGGAAAGCCTGCGCGACGTCAACTTCGCCGAACTGACGTCGCCAGGCAGCACCGCAGCAGAAAAGGTGGTTGCGATACGCATGGACTGCGGCGCCAGCGTGCCCCGGGCGAGGATGTCGCTGCATGACGCTGCAGATGCGTCGAACACCGGTAGTCAGCTGACCCCGGTGGCGGGCTCCAGCGCCGGCGGCGTGCGTGTGCAGCTGCTGCGTGCCGGCAAAGAAGTGCAGTTCGGCCAGCAGTGGGATTTCGACCCCGGCGTCGGCGGCACCCATGATCATGCGTTCACCGCACGCTACTACCGCACGACCGATGCGCTTACGCCCGGCATCATCAACGGTGAGGCTGTGCTCGACGTCGACTACTGGTAGTGGGTGACCGTCTGGCATCCACGCATGGCGTGGATCTACCCCTCAGTAGCGCCAGGCCGCCCACGACGGCCTGACGCACCTGCTTCACCAAGCGTAGGAAACACTTATGCTGCCGCCAACCTCCCGGTAGCCATGGTCCCCGCGCATCAGGCCAAGGCCGCCCCAGGCACTCAGGCCGGATCGGAAGTCGAGCCGTGCGCCAGCTTTCAGCTCATAGCGGTTGCGCGGAATACCGGCCTTCAGCACTTCATCGTCGAAGGCCATGCCGTCGTTGGCCCCGTCGCGGTACCAGTTGGCCAGCAGATAGGGGCTGACCGAAGCGCCGGCCGTGCTGTGGCCCTGGCCCTGCAGACGCACGCCCAGCCGGCCAGACAGGCCGCTGTCGCCCAGGCTGCGGACCACCGTGCCATTGTCCTCTTCGTGGCGGTCGGTGCGGGCGTCGGTGTACACCAGCTGCACTTCCGGCTGCAGGCGCAGTGTGGTCGTACCGATCTGGCCGATATCGAAGCCATAGCCTGCTTCCAGAGACGACTGCCAGAGATCGGCGTCGTAGCGTTCTTCGGCCAGGCCGTCACCCTGCACACGGTTGCGGAACTGCCCGCGCTGCACGCTGGCATCCACATACAGGGCGTCGCTGGCCCAGTTGCCATACACGCCCAGCGCACCGCCTTCCACCTTGCCGCGTGCGCTGAATCCGGTAATGTCCGAGCGCGAAGTGGCGCTGCTGCGTGCAGCGGTGCCCATCACGCCGATGCGGCCACGGCTGTCATCGAACACGCCGATGTCCGCGCCCAGCTGCAGGCGCGAGCGGTGCACCCGCAGGTCAAGCTGGTCATCCACGGCGCCCAGTCGGCTCTGGGCAGACTCCACCCGTGCCCAGCCGCGGATGCCATCGGGCGCTGCAGCGTCGCCCTGGCGGTCGCGGTAGGTGTGGCGCAGCAGCCGGTCCAGCGCAAACTGGTTGGCCAGGTAGGCGCCGGTTTCCGGTCGCAGGATCGGCGGCGGAGGCTCGATCGGGTCCACCGGATCAATCGGCGTGCACTCGGGCAGGCTCGGGTCAATCACGCACGGGTCCGGCTTGGCGGTCAGTTCCGAGCGCAGATACCAGTTGCCATTGGCATCCTTGACCAGGAAGTACTCGTATTGCCCACCCACTGCGCGGCCGACCAGGTCGAACTGCGCATTGGAGGCACCGCCGATATCGATCAGTTCGATACCGCGGTCGGTCTTCGCGCCTGCACCGCCGGCATTGAGGACGCGCACGTTGGCCTGGCCGCTGGCATCGCCCGCGATCACCAGCCGGTCGGTGAGTGCGCTGTCGTCACCCAGCTGGGTATTGAACAGCAACGTGCCGCCATTGCCAGTGAAGGTATCCAGGCGCAGCGTGTTGAACGCGGTGCCGTTGCCCAGCGCCACCGTGCCGCCCGCACCGAGCGTGAGCCGGCCGACGGTGCTGTCGCCGGTCATCAGCCAGGTGCTCTCGCTGCCGATATCGGCCGAGGTCACATTGATGAAGCGGCCATCGATCTGTGCACTGTTGCGCAGGACGACATTGACGCTGGCGGCAACGTCGGCCGCATCAAAGCGCACGTTGCCCGCCAGGCGGGCGTCATCCACGGTGAAATTCACCGTGCTCTCGCCCGGCAGGGTGGCGCCGTTTTCCGTGTTGACCAGCAGCAGGTTGCCGTCTCCGCCACGCAGCTGCGAGTCATTGGCGACGGTAATATCAAACACGCTGGGCGCATCCACGGCAACGCGGATCGCGGCGCCGCGCCCCGATTCCACCGTCGATCCGTCCACGCCCAGGCGGATCACCGGCGTGGCGTAACGGGTACCCCACAGCAGCGCGCCAACGTTGGCCGCCTCGATCCGCGATCCATTGATGAGGTCTGCCTGGCCATGGGTCATGCGCAGGCCAAGACCACTGCCGATATCGCGGGGCGTCTCCGTATCGGCCACCCTGATCAGGGTGGAATCGATCCTCGCTTCGCCATTGAACGAGGCCGAGCTGGCGGCGCTGTATGCCATGTCGACGCCGATGGACAGCAACTGTCCCGGCCGCATGCCGTCGGGCGCAACCAGGATCTGGCTGTCAACCAGATGTACCCGCGCACGATCATTTACATGGATCCCGCCGCCGCGGAACGTGGTAGAAATTGCCTGCAGACCCGCATCTCCGTTGAGGCTCACCGCATGCTGGGAGGTGCCGCTGCGGTTGACGATGGCGCGCTCCAGATAAACGCGTGACGTGTCCTGGGCGCTGATTGTGTTGGCTTCGCCGCCCAGCACTTCCAGCAGGGAGTCATTGATCAACCGCCATTCCTCGACCGGGTCTCCCGGCTGCACCCGCGCGAAACCATCGTCCAGGTCACCGGCCCACGCGGCAGTGATCGGCGTCAGGGAAAGGGCGGTAATCAGGCTGCGTACCAGCAGGCGGACTGAAGGGGCGTGGGCCCCGCCGTTGTAGACGCGCATGGATCTCTCCTCTATCCCAGAAATGGCCAGACAGTGGTGCTGGATGGTCGCAAGCGTGCGTTCAGGCGCGTTCAGGCTTGTGACGTATACCCTGACCGTGTGAAAAAAATGAAAAATGATGCCCGCTGATCCCCAACAGATACGGGTTGAACCCGCCGTGGCATGTCTTGATCGGCACGAAGTCTGGGCTGACGGGAGGCGCCTGCCCATGCAAAAAGTTGCAAACCTCCGGTCACCCGGCTGCCGGGTAGGGGGATGTTCAGAGCATTGAACCCGGTAGCGCCGGGCCATGCCCGGCGGCATTTCACTGCCATCCCTGTAGAGCCAAGCCCACGCTCAGCTGCGTTTCGCGCAGGGGTCGGATCCCTTTGGGCAGCAAAGAGCTCTGACCCCATCTCCGTCGCATTTGCCCCCGGGGCAGGGTGGTCTTGCAACGGTCATCAACCCGGTCCACACTTCGTTGCCGATCTGAAGACGGCAACGATGACCCACAAGATCCCGCTGTTGATCGACACCGACCCTGGTGTGGACGACGCCCTGGCCCTGCTGATGGCCTTCGCTGATGAACGGCACGACGTGGTCGCCCTGACCATCGCCGCCGGTAATGTCGGCCTCGAGTACACCGTCCGCAACGCCCTCAAGCTCTGCGACATCGTCGGCCGCACCGACGTCCCGGTGTTTGCCGGCAGCCCCGATCCGCTGCTCCATCCCTCCGTCGACGCTGCCCACGTGCATGGCCGTGATGGCTACGGCGACGTGGACCTGCCGCCGCCCAGCCGCCAGGCCGAAACCGAGCACGCCGCGCTGGCCATCCTGCGCCTGTCGCACGAGCACGCCGGCGAACTGATGCTGGTGATGCTCGGCCCGCTGACCAACCTGGCGCTGGCGCTGAAGCTGGATCCGACCCTGCCTCAGCGCATCAAGCGCATCGTGGTGATGGGCGGTGCCGTCACCTGCCACGGCAACATCACCCCGGCCGCCGAGTTCAACATCGCCTTCGACCCGGAAGCGGCGCACGTGGTGTTCACCTCGTTCAAGCACCTGCTGGTGTCGGACTGGGAAGCCACCGTCGCCCACGGCCTGCCGCTTGAGCAGGCCGAGCAGTGGCTGCAGGCCGATTCCGATCGCGCCCGCTTCTACGAGCTGATCTCGCGCAAGACCCGCGCGCTGTCCGAAGACGCCAAGGGCGGCCGCTGGTACACCGCCGATGCGGTGGCCATGGCCTGGGCGCTGAACCCGGAAGGGCAGCTGCAGGTGGAATCGCGTCCGCTGAACGTGGAACTGAACGGTACGTTCAGCCGCGGTGCCACCATCGTCGACTGGAACCGCCAGACCGGCCAGCCGGACAACTGCGATCTGCTGATGGCCTACGACCAGCAGCGTTTCGAGGCGCTGGTGCGCCAGGCCCTGGGCGCGGACTGAGGTCGATTGACCGGCAACCGGTTGCCCCGGGCGGCAACCGGTGCTTATAATGCCGCTCTTGACCACCAGCCCATTTACGGTGTGAGCCCATGAAGGCCGATATCCATCCGAACTACCGCGACGTCGTCTTCCATGACGTCACCTCCGATTTCAAGATCCTGACCCGCTCGACCATGGCGACGAAGGAAACCATCAAGTGGGAAGACGGCAACGACTACCCGCTGGTGAAGGTTGAAATTTCCTCGGCTTCGCACCCGTTCTACACGGGCAAGCACAAGGTCATCGACACCTCGGGCCGTATCGACAAGTTCCAGAAGCGCTACGCGCGCTGATCTGTCGATCCAGCTTCGAACCGACGGCCGCGCTCTGCGCGGCCGTTTGTTTTTCCCCAACGCCAACCCAACGGGCGTTTGGATGGACGGAACACTGCGTTCGTGTGACAACGCGTTTGCCGATCCGGGCCGCTCAACGGCCGGCGTCTGGCCGCCTGTCGTATACGACTTCTGTCTAGCGCCGGGCAAATGCTGCTGTGCGATAATGACCTGATCCCCGGCACAGGCCGAGGACGTCATTCACGTGCCTGACCAATGCGCTTGGGCAGGCGCCTTCCCATGAAGGAGCGCACACAGTGTCCGATCTTGATCAGGTCACGCTCAACGCCGGCGATAAGTCGGTCGTTCTGCCCGTCATCAAACCCACCCTTGGCAACGACTGCGTCGACATCGCGAAGCTGACCAAGGAAACGGGGTATTTCACCTACGATTCCGGCTTCACCGCGACGGCCAGCTGCAAGTCCGCCATCACCTACATCGACGGCGACAAGGGCGTGCTGCTGTACCGCGGCTACCCGATCGAACAGCTGTCGGAAAAGTCGAGCTACGTCGAAGTGGCCTACCTGCTGATCAACGGCGAGCGCCCGAGCGCCGAGCAGCTGAAGGCCTTCACCGATGAGCTGGCTGCCGAAGCCAACGTCGACGATTCGATCAACACCCTGATCGGCAGCTTCGCCAAGGATGCCCATCCGATGGCGATCCTGGCCGCTGCGATCGCGCAGCTGTCGGCCATCTACCACGACTCGCTGGACCTGTCCGACGCCGAACAGCGCCGCCAGGCTGCCGTGCGCCTGATCGCCAAGGTGCCGACCCTGTCGGCGCTGATCTATCGCCACGGCAAGGGCCTGCCGGCCAACAAGCCGGACACCTCGCTGGACTACGTCAGCCGCTTCCTGAAGCAGACCTTCGAGTCGGCTGACGGCCAGTACGATCTGAACCCGGACGTGGTCAAGGCGCTGGACCTGCTGTTCATCCTGCACGCCGACCACGAGCAGAACGCCTCGACCTCGACCGTGCGCCTGGTCGGTTCGACCGGTGCCAACCCGTACGCGTCTGTCGCCGCTGGCGTCACCGCGCTGTGGGGTCCGGCCCACGGCGGTGCCAACGAAGCCGTGCTGAAGATGCTGGAAGAGATCGGCACTGCCGACAACGTCGAGTCCGCCGTGGTCAAGGCCAAGGACAAGACCTCCGGCTTCCGCCTGATGGGCTTCGGCCACCGCGTGTACAAGAACTTCGACCCGCGCGCCAAGGTCATCGGCGAGATGACCAGCAAGGTGCTCAAGCAGCTGGGCGTGCAGGATCCGCTGCTGGACGTGGCCGTGAAGCTGGAACAGGCCGCGCTGCAGGACGAGTACTTCGTCGCCCGCAAGCTGTACCCGAACGTCGATTTCTACAGCGGCATCATCTACAAGGCGCTGCAGATCCCGACCGAGATGTTCACCGTCATGTTCGCCCTGGGCCGTACCTCCGGCTGGGTGTCGCATTGGCTGGAACAGCAGGTCGACCCGGAAATGAAGATCGGCCGTCCGCGCCAGGTCTACACCGGCAGCGACGTGCGCGACTACCAGGGCTGATCGCCCGAGGTCATTCGTGAGAAGAACGCCCCGCATCCGCGGGGCGTTTTTTTTTTTGCCGCCACCCCGGTGGGTGCCAACCTTGCTTGGCACGCGCTTCACCGCGCAAAGACCGCGTGATTCAAGGGTCTCGCCAGCTTCACAACCGCTCGCGCAGCCTCAGGACGCCAGCTGCATCCGCAGCACCTGAAATGGAGCGTCCACCCCATGAGTACCCGATTCGACCCACCCGAGCGCGGCCCGCTCGGTCCCGATGTCGCCACTGTCGTCACCGCCCCCATCGTCGCCCCTCCCAGCGAAAGCGCCGTGTCCTGGGGCGCGATCTTCGCCGGTGCCGCCGCTGCCGCCGCACTCTCCCTCATCCTGCTCATCCTCGGTGTCGGCCTTGGCCTGTCCTCGGTATCGCCGTGGTCCTTCGAGGGGGTCAGCAAGGAAACCTTCGGCTGGTCCAGCATCGCCTGGCTCACCTTCACCGCGCTGGCCGCCTCCGGCCTGGGGGGCTATCTCGCTGGTCGCCTGCGCACCAAGTGGACGCAGATCCACGGTGATGAAACCTACTTCCGCGATACCGCACACGGCTTCGTGTCGTGGGCCGTCGCCACGCTGTTGACTGCGGGCCTGCTGACCTCGGCCATCGGCGGCGTGCTCGGCACGGGCGCGAAGGTGGCCGGCGCCACTGCAGGCGCCGCTGCGTCCACGGCCGGCGTAGCCGCCGCAGGTGCCGGTAGCGCCGCCGCGGCCGCACCGGAAGGCGACCTCAACTATTGGGTGGATTCGCTGTTCCGCAACGCCACCCACCCGGGCGCGGATGTCGCAGATGCACCGCCGGCGCCGCCCGCACCCGGCACGGCGCCAGGCAACGGCCCAATGGACCCGGCCGCGCCGCCGCCGGTCGCCAGCCCTGGCCCGCGCGATGCGCGCATGGCGCAGCCGCCGCGCCCGATGCCGGGCGGCGGCCCAATGGGCGACCGTCGTGAGGTGCGGGCCGAAGTGAACCGCATCATCGTCAACAGCCTGCAGGGCGATGGCCTCGATCCGGCCGACACCCAGTACCTGTCGCAGCTCATCGCGCGCGAGACCGGCATGAGCCCGGCCGAAGCGCAGGCCCGTGTGACCGATGTGCAGACGCGCATGCGTGCCGCGCTGGAGAAGGCAAAGACCACCGCCAAGCAGGCGGCCGATGATGCGCGCAAAGCAACGGCTTACGCCGCACTGTGGCTGTTCATCACCCTGCTGATCGGCGCGTTCTTCGCCAGCCTCAGCGCCACCTGGGGCGGCCGCCGCCGCGACCTGTAACCCGCATTCCATGCAAGGAGACCTGCCATGAAAATGATTCTGCTCTGGCTGTTGGGCGTGCCGATTCCGCTGCTGATCCTGTACGCGATTTTCTTCTGATCGCACGTGTTTGAATGCTCTGACCATCAGGCCGCCGCAAGGCGGCCTGATGCGTTTGGCATCCGTGTAAACAACCCACGCATGGCGTGGATCTACTGGGCGCTCGCTCTCCATCCGGTAGCGCCGGGCCATGCCAGCCGGTTGTTGGCGCAATCGACCACTCTCCACGCCTTCCTCGCAAACGCGCAATGCATCTTCTTGCATTCTGTAGTGAGGCAAGTTGCATTCAGTCGGATCATTGAGCCGCGTCGAGGAATGCGCTTAACAATCCGCGATTTAGGAATCGTTGAATGGATTCGGAATAGGGCGGATTTCTACCATTGTCTCCGTCGCCACTTTCCCACCCGGAAGTCGCGGCGCTTCCCTCCCTCCTCCTCCTCCTCCTGGGAGGGAAGCTCTCCCTTTACTGTCCGAGAGAGACAACCCGATGAACGCCATTCTGAAGAAGGCCGCGCTCGCTGCAGCGCTGGTCACCGCGTCGCTGTCCGCGCACGCCGCTGAATCCCACATCCAGGTCTACGCCGATGTCGACCTGACCCTGGCCCTGCTGAAGGAAGACGGCAGCGCGCTGCCCACCGAAGTGCGCCTGAACCATGTGCCGGGCCTGGGCCTGACCCCCTACACCGAGCGCGTGCGCATCTACACCAACGACGAAGACATGGACGTGGGCGTGCGCTTGATCACCGCGCCCAGCTTGGTCCGTACCACCGGCGCGGCACCGGCCGTGCCGCTCACCGTCAGCCTCATGGGGCGCGCGCTCACCGTGGCCGAGCAGGACTTCCTGGCTTCGGATCTCTATAGCGGTGCGCTGGAAGGCCATTCGGTTGTGCTGGATCTCACTATCGGCCAGACCAGCCAGGCCCCGTTGACCGTGGCTGGCAAGTACGAAGGCATGGTCAGCATCGCGATGGTGCAGAAGGCCGGCACCCCGTAACACCCTGTGCCGGCCCGCACGCCGGGCCGGCCTTTCCAGGCCATTCCCCATGAAAGCCCACGCACCCGCCGTCACCCGGCTGGCGATGGCGCTCGCCTTGTCGATGGCCACGCCGCTGGTCGCGGCACGCGGCGTCCCCGCCGGTTTCGAAGATCTGGTCGAAGGCCAGACCGAACAACTCGACATCCGCCTGTTCGGCCGCAGCGCCGGGCTGTCGCCCGTGCGCGTCACTCTGGAACATGTGCAGGTGGAAGATCCCGCACGCGTGTTGCAGGCGCTCGATCTTCCCGCCGAGGCGCAGGCCGTGCTGCTGCCGGCGCTGTCGCAGCCGCTGCCGCGCAACAGCCACCTGGCCTGCCGCTACGGCAGCGGCACCGCCGGCTGCGGCTATCTGGATCCGCCGGAAGACCCCGCGGCCGTGCGCGCGCTGTACGACGAAGGCGAGGGCGCATTGCGTCTGTTCGTGGCCCGGCAGTGGATCCGCGGCGAGCCCGCCAACGATCGCTTCCACCAGATCAGCCGCAACGCCGAAAACGCCTTCCTGCACCAGCAGACCCTCAATTTCAGCGGCGGCCGCGGCTATCAGGCGCTCACCGCGCAGGGCGCCGGCACGCTGGGATTGTTCCAGCGCGGCCACGCCAAGGTCGATTGGAACTTCAACAGCCAGCAGTACCGCGGTGGCCGCCGCCGCCAGGATTTCCAGTTCGACAATGCCTATTACCGCCACGACCTGGGCCAGCAGCACTACCTGCAGGCCGGGCGCATGGACCGCCGCAACCTGTCCAGCCCGCAGGGCGGCACCTTCAGTTTCAGCATGCTGCCGATGGACCGCTTCCAGGGCCTGCGTGTGGGCACCACCCAGGCCTACGTGGATGCTGACGCTGCCGTGCAGGCTACGCCGCTCACCGTGCTGCTGGCACGCGATGCCCGCGTGGATGCCTTCGACGGCGAACGCCTGCTGCAGACCTTCTACCTGCAGGCCGGCATCAACGAACTGGACACCCGCCGCTTTCCGTTCGGCAGCTACACCGTGATGCTGCGCATCTACGAAGACGGCGTGCTGGTGCGCAGCGAAGACGCGCCGTTCGACAAGGGCGGCAACTGGGCCAACGGCAGCGTGCAGTGGTTCCTGCAGGGCGGCCGCCGCAACGAGCGCCGCGATGATCGCTTCAACGATGAACTGGCGGCCATGGCCGGCCTGCGCGTGCCGCTGGGGCGCGATGCGGCAGTGACCGCTGGTGTGGCTGACCTCGGCGGCTTCAGCTATGGCGAGCTGCGCCTGGACCTGCGCCGGCAGTTTGAGACCCAGGATATACGCGCCACCTTCAGCGGCCTGCGCGGCAGCGATGGCAGCAGTGGCCAGCAGCATCAGCTGTCGTACCGCCGCCATGCGTCGTGGAATGTTTACCACCAGCGCCTGCGTGGGCAGGCCTGCCAGTTCAACGATGATGCGCGCGACCGCCTGGGCTGCGCCGATTCACTCAGTGCTTCGGTGTCGCTGCCACTGGCAGGCGGCAGTGCCTACTTGGCCTACACCAAGCGCCAGACCTGGAGCCGTGGCGCGCTGCTGCGCGACGAATGGGACGACCCCATGGCCGGCCTTGACCCGCTGCTGTCGTGGCAGCCGCGCTACCAGCGCGAACCACGGCAGAGCCGCACCTGGCAGGCCAGCTACAACCGCATGCAGCGCTGGCAGGAATTCAGCGTGTCCGCGCGCGTGGGCGTGTGGCAGCAGCACAGCCGCAGCCGCCTTAATGGCGATCGCGACCGTGGTGTGTTCCTCAGCCTGTCCTTCAGCCGCCTGCAGCGCCGCGATATCGGCTCATCGCAGCGGCGCTACAGCGTGGACATGCGCCAGCCGCAGCACGCGCGCCCGGAAGTGAACTACAGCGCCTCGCAGACCCTGCGCCAGGAAGTGGATACGCAGTTCCGCGAGGCCACGCTGGAAGTGCGCGGCAACAACAACGAACGCTACAGCGCATCGCTGGGCGGGCAGCTGCAGAACCGCCTGGGCCACACCTCGATGGCGGTGGCGCACTACGCGCAGCACGGCCGCGATGAACTGTCCTACAGCGCCACGCACAGTTCCGGGCTGGCGCTGGGTCGCCACGGCTTCTACTGGGGCGGCGGCGTGGGCGCCGATGCCGGCCTGGCCGTGCAGGTGGATACCGTGGACGACCTGGAACTGACCGGCGTGGCTGCCGAACTGCAGGTGGGCGGCATGCGCCGGCAGAAGCTGGCGCTGGGCGAGCGCCGCCTGCTGCCGCTGTCGGCCTACCAGTCGCACCGCGCCGAAGTGCAGGACGCCAGCGCCCTGGGCAGTGATGCCGCCATCCGCGTGAGCGGCGTGGGTGGCGCGCGCCCGCTGTTCCTGGCGCCCGGCCGCCTGCTGCGCCTGCCGGTGCCGATCGAGGTGACCTACACCTTCATCGGCAACGCCCGCGACGTGGCCGGCGTGCCGCTGGGCGGCGCCCGCATCCTCAACGCACCGGTGCCCGGCACCGGCGCCAACGGCGGCTTCGTCGCCGATTTCCCGCGTCGCGAACGCACGCTCTACCTGCTGCAGGACGACCGCCTGCTGCACTGCCCACTGCAGGTGCGCGAGCGCCGCAGCGTGGTGATGCTGGTCGGCGCCGTGCACTGCGAACCGCTGGCCGTGGCCCAGCTGCCGGCGGAAATCCGCCAGCAGGCCCGCGTGACCCGGTTGCTGCAGGAACAGGCGCTGATGGCCGCCACGCCGCAGACCGCAGCAGCAGGAGGTACGCCATGAACCGGCGTGGAGTGTGGGTGGTGATGGTGATGAGCGCACTGATGGTGCTGGTGTGCGTGCCGAAGGCGTGGGGGCAGAGGCCGGCGGACGTCGAGCCTCTACGAGGCACCGTCGAGCAGAAAGTGGTGCAGGCATGGGACAGAGCTTCAATCCCTGGCGAGATAGTGCTGCTTCCCGCAAGAACAGTCCTGGGTAATGACTTGGACGTGACCAAGCACTATCGCTCGCTACATCTTGTTTGTGACTCCGAACATGACTCGCGTAATGGTCGATGCTTGGCGGCAGGTAATGATGAGAACGGATCTGGGCACAGTCGCGTGCTGCTTGAGTTCGTTGAGCAGAGAAGTGGGTTGACCACGGCCATAGATGTTGTCGGATACCTGCAGCGAATTGAATCGGTCAATCGTTGTGAGCCGAGCTTCTGGAGCAGATACGAGCGCCCTATTTGGACTAGGTACGGGGCCGTCTGCGGAGCTTCACTTCAGTCCGGCACGGGAGTAGCCCTATCTGTGCCCGCAAGTTCGCTTGAAGCGCTTGTTGCTGGGCGTTGGACGGCTTCGTTGCGATTGAATCTGCGCAGTTCAATCGAGAGCTTCGCCACATACATCTTCAACTTTGACTTCACCATCACCGACCACAATGCCGCATCCATCTATTTCCCCCAATTCGAAAGCACCACCCCGCTCGTAAACCTCGACGCCCGCTACGACCCCATCCAACAAACCGTGGGTGGTCGCACGGTCGTGGACATGTGCCTCTACGACGGACTCGGCTCGCAAGCCTCCTACCTGGCCGTAACCGCGCGCGATATAAGCCCGCGCTCGGCAGGCAACAGCGGCTTCTCGCTCTGGCACGACAGTAGCGGCAGCGACCCCAGCCAACGCCTGGATTACACCGTCACGCTGGATCACAACGGCGCACGCGTACCGCTCAACAACGGCGTCGAAGAACAACTGACCGGTATCGACAGTTCGCAACTGCGGCTGGTGATGCTGCCCGGCATGAGCCAGCCGGTGTTCTGCGTGAACACGCCGATGACGCTGGACATGCCGCGCGTGCCGTCGACCTCCAAACGCTCAGGCATCTATTGGGGTGACCTGCAGCTTGAACTCCGTGTGCCTGCCGGCACGCCCTGATCCCAAGGAGATTCCATGAAAGCCCTTGCCCTCTTCCTGTTGCCGCTGTCATTGCTGCTGGCGCTGCCTGCGCAGGCCAATCTGACCGTGCACCCCATGCGTTCGTCGGTGGACGCCAAGCGTGGCACGCAGATCCGCATCTACTCGCAATCCACAAAGCCGCAGTACATCCAGGCGTCGCTGAAGCGCATCGACGACGCGGCCGACCCCGGCGAGCACGAAGTAGACGTGGAATCCAGCGAAGCCGCCATCGCCATTACCCCCGGCAAGTTCGCGCTGGCCGGTGGCGGCAACCGCCTGATCCGGGTCATCCCGCTACAACCGGTGCAACAGGAAACCGCGTACCGCGTGTACTTCGAAGGCGTGCGTGGCCCGGAGGAATCTGGCGTGGATTCCACCGAGAGCGCGCAGGCCAACGTGGGCGTGAATCTGGTCTGGGGCGCACTGGTGAATGTGCTGCCCGCCGACGGCACCGTGCTGCCGCGCGTGCACGGCCGAACCCTGCGCAACGAAGGCACCCTGCGCCTGGGCATCACCAGCATCTCCGACTGCGAAGGCACGCGCTGCACCGCCCATGCGGTGTCGCGAAGCCTGTACCCGGGAAGCGAACTGACCCTGCCGTTCGAAGTGTTGCCCGGCCATAGCGTGCAGCTGCGCTACCGGCTCAGCCGCGATGGCTACCGCGAGCACGTACAGACCCTTTCCCCCTGATCCCCACACCCCGCCGCGCGCAACGGTGCCGGCGGGTCGCTTTTCCTTCCATTGTTAAGGAGAACCACCATGAACAAGATCTACCGCAAACTCTGGTCCACCGCCCGGCAGTGCTGGGTGGTTGCCAGCGAACTGACCACCGCGCGTGGCAAGGCCGCACCTGCAATCCGCGTCGGTGCCAGCCCGATCCTGCTGGCGGCCCTTGCTGGTGCACTCGTGCTGCCAGGTGCACAGGCCTCGCACTTCCTGGGCTGCGACACAAGAGCCGGGGGCCAGCTGGTTCGCTGCGCGCCGTTCGCAGGACATACCGATGGCGTGAACTACGCCGATGCTGCCAACGGTAGCGAGAACTACATGGGATTCGGCGCGGGCAACTACACTGACGGTTCCTACTCGACCAGCTTTGGCAACAGCAGCTATGCCAAGGGTGACTACGTGGCAGTGTTTGGTCACGGCGCCCGTACTACAGACGGCTATTCGGCCGTGTTTGGTGCCCGTGCGCTGGGTGACGGGTTGGGCACCAGCGCATTTGGCAACGATGCCAAAGCGCGCGGAAAGAACAGCCTTGCTTTCGGCAGTGGCGCGCAGACGGCCGATGGTGGGGGGGAAGATCGCATTGCCATCGGCGGCGATGCCCATGCTGGCAACAGCGGCTATACCGGTGCTATTTCCATTGGTGGCAGGGCCAGATCGGCCTATGATGGTGTCTCCCTTGGCTTCCAGGCGAACGCACAGGCAGCTGGCGCCGTAGCACTGGGCAAGGGCGCGCAGGCGCAACAGACTGGATCGGTAGCCTTGGGCCGCGATTCGATAGCCACGCAGACCGACACAATCTCCGTTGGCAATGCAACGAAGAAGCGCAGGATCGTCAATGTCGCCGATGGCGCAGTGAGCAGCAGCAGCTACGACGCGGTCAACGGTCGTACGCTGCAGCGCGAGAAGGACACGCTGAACGCCAGCATTGGAACGGTGCGCACCGCTGCCAGCACCGCCAAGACGGCTGCCGACAACGCACGGTCGGTCGCAGACCGCGCGCTGGCGCAGGCCACCACCAACGGCTATGCCGTGGCCACGGGCTCGCCCATCACTGATACCAACAAGGCTACCGCCAGCGGCGACGTGTCGGTGGCGATGGGGCATTCGGCACGCGCCGAGGGTTTGGCGGCCGCCGCATTCGGCAACGGCGCAAAGGCGCTGGCCAACAATGCCATCGCCATGGGTAGCGTGGCCGAGGCCAGCGGCGCCCATGCCATGGCACTGGGTGGCAACAGCAAGGCGACCCACGACAATTCCGTCGCGCTGGGTGAGCGTTCGGTTACCACCGGGACCGACCAGATTTCGGTGGGCAACGCCACGTTGAAGCGCAACATCGTCAATGTGAAGGATGGCCGCCTGGCCGCTGGCAGCAGCGAGGTTGTCACGGGCAACCAGCTGCATGCCACCAACACGCAGGTCAATGCGGTGAAAGCCCGCTTGGACGCCGCTGCCGTGGCATTGGGCAGTGCCGCGGCCGCTGAGGGCGGTGGTGCAAGTGCCAGTGCCGCGCTCGGATCCGGCGCCAAGGCGTACAACAGCAACGGCATCGCGCTGGGTGCCGACGCACGTGCCAATGTCGATGCCGCAGGCAACAAGAGCACGGGCACCGGGGGCGTGGCGTTGGGCGCAAACAGCCGCAGCGGGAATGGGGCTGTCGCTGCCGGCCTGCGTGCATCTGCGGTTGGCGACCGCGCTGTGGCGATGGGTAACGGTGCTGCAGCCGACGCCACGCACGCCACTGCCGTGGGACACAACGCGGTGGCCAGTGCCAACCAGTCGACCGCAATCGGTAGGGAGTCAGCTGCTTCAGGTTCGTTCTCAACCGCACTCGGAAACATTGCCAAAGCAAGCGGTGCCAGTGCGGTCGCCTTGGGAGACCGTGCCCAGGCAACGCATGCTGGCAGTGTGGCCCTGGGCAATGGCTCAGTCACCACAGGCAACAACCAGGTGTCAGTTGGCACCACCACCAGCCAGCGGAAGATCGTCAATGTGGGCGATGGCGCGTTGAACGCCACCAGTACCGATGCGGTGACCGGCCGCCAGTTGCACGACACCAACCAGCGCATGAGCGGTCTGGTGAAGCAGGCATCGGCCAGCGGTAACCTCTACCTGGGTGCGGAGAACACCGGCAATGTACTGACGGTGAGCAACAAGGACGGCGGCAAGCGCTATCTCAATGGCGTGCAGAACGCCACGCTCAGCGCATCCAGCAGCGATGCCGTGACCGGCCAGCAGCTGTTTGCCACCAACAACAACGTAACCACCGCACAGAACACCGCGACGGCAGCGCGGACCGCCGCTGGTAACGCCCAGACCACGGCCAACTCTGCCGTGGCCAAGGCCGATGCGCTGGGCGGCTTGGTCAGCCAGGTGTCGGCCACGGGCAATGTGCGCCTGGGCGGCGAGAACACCGGTACTACCTTGGACATGCGCAACAAGTCCAATGCCAACCGCAAGCTGAGCGGTGTGGCAGATGCCACGCTCAATGGCACCAGCACCGAAGCAGTGACCGGCCGCCAGCTCAACACCACCAACACCAACGTGACCACGGCGCAGAACACCGCCACGGCGGCACAGACGGCCGCAGGTACAGCACAGACCACGGCCAATTCCGCCGTGGCCAAGGCCGATGCGCTGGGCGGGTTGGTCAGCCAGGTGTCTGGCAGTGGCAATGTGCGCCTCGGCAGTGAGAACACGGGCAATGTCGTGGATGTGGCCAACAAGAACGGTGGTAAGCGGCGGGTCTACAACATCGCCGATGGCGTGGTGTCGCGCGGTAGCACCGATGCGGTGACCGGAAGCCAGTTGTTCGCGACGAACGAGCTGGTGCGGGTGCAGGGCGAGACCCTGGCCGCGCATGACGGGCGCATTGCTGACAACCGCAACGAGATGCAGAAGCTGCGTGGTGAGTTCGACAACTTCGACCCGGATCTGGATGGGGTGGTGAAGTTTGATGCCGATGGCCATGTGGATGTGGCAGGCGGCAAGGTGAAAGGTGTTGCTGCGGGGGATATCAGTTCTGCGGGGAGCACGGATGCGGTAAATGGTGGGCAGTTGTTTGCGACGAATGAGCGAGTGGCGGCAGTGGAACGCAAGGCCGTGTTCCTGTCGGTCGGCTCAGGAGTGGGAGCAACCCCCGCAGTCGCAGGGCAGGCTGGCCTTGCTTTGGGGGATGGAGCCATTGCAGCAGTCAAATCGGATGGTGCTACTGCAGTTGGCAACTATGCAGAGGCGCTGGCATCAAATTCAGTTGCTGTAGGTCGAGCTTCCTTTGTGGACGAGCATGCTGACATGGGATTCGCTATGGGAGCACGGTCTCGAGTCTTGGAGAAGAATGGCGTTGCCATCGGTGCGGCCAGCGTAGTGGAGGTTGGGGCAGTTAACTCTCTTGCCCTCGGCAGCGAGTCTGTTGCTCGGGACGCAAACGCTGTGTCGTTCGGCAATGACACTTTGAAGCGAAGGCTGACTAATGTCGGTCTTGGGTTCAGATCGGACGATGGCGTCGTTGTCGAACAGCTTTCCGAATCAATCGCTGCGCTCGGTGGAGGGGCACGTCTTGATGGAGGTGGAAAGCTCGTTGCGCCTTCCTACAAAGTCCAAGGCGGGACGCAGAACAACGTTGGCGATGCTCTGGCGGCACTGGACAGTGCCGTCGTAACTGGTGGTGCACGCGTAGACCGCGTGGAGGATCAGCTCCGCTCAGTGTTCCAGGATAGGCCATCCGTACGCGCTGATGGCTTGGGCCAGCTCAACCTCTCCGGTGCCAATGGCATGGTGCTGTCCAACCTGGCTGACGGCCGCGTTGCAGCGGGTAGCCGTGATGCGGTGACTGGCAATCAGCTGTTTGATGTCAAGCAGGACATCGAGAGGAATCGTGCGGGTCTTGAGGACCTCCGGGCTGGTAGTGGCGGAAATCCGTTGTTCGGTTCCGTGTCTACAGCACAGGGGGGCGTGATCGACTTCGGAGATTCGCGCTTGACGGGGGTTGCTGATGGTTCGCTTTCAAGCGAAAGCCGCGATGTGGTGAATGGCCGGCAGCTGTTCTCGGCAAACCAGCGAATCGATGCTTTGGCCAGAGATCAGAAGTACGTCGCATTTGGCGATTCCTTCGATAAGGTGGCTGCGAGGGCTGGTCAATTTGCCGTGGCAATCGGTGATTCTGCGGAGGCATCGTTGAAGAGCGAGGGTGCGGTTGCTGTCGGTGCCTATGCTTTGGCTCGCGGCGAGAACTCTGTAGCGCTCGGCAGAGGCTCTCACGTCCACGAAAGCGCGGCGAGAGGATTTGCGTTGGGCGCTGAGTCGCAGGTGAAGGCGACAGGAGGTGTCGCACTAGGAAGTGGGAGCGTCATTGAATCCGGTGCGAACAATGCGGTGGCTATTGGCATTCTGTCCGTCGCCAAGGAGGCAAACACTGTGTCGTTTGGTAACGACGGCCTTCGCCGGCGTCTCGTTGGTGTCGCCAACGGCCGCAACGCCACAGACGCCGCCACCGTCGGCCAGCTCCGCGGGGCGCTCGCCTCGCTCGGCGGCGACGTCGACGCCAACGGCAACATCATCAATCCCACCTTCAACGTGCAGGGCGGCCAGCAGTCCACGCTCAACGATGCCCTGGCCACGCTCGATTCGGCCGTCATCACCGGTACCCAGCGCGTGGACCGCGTGGAATCGCAGCTGCGCTCGGTGTTCCAGGATGGCCCCTCGCTCCGATCCGATGGCCTGAACCAGCTCAACCTGGCCGGTGCCAACGGCATGGTCCTGTCCAACGTGGCCAACGGCTACGTCGGTGCCGGCAGCCGCGATGCGGTCAACGGCGGCCAGCTGTACTCGTTGCAGCAGCAGCTCAATGGCCGCGTGGATGGCCTGGAGCAGCGTCTGGACGGCCAGCCGCAGGCACCGCAGTCGCGTGCGCTCACCATCGCATCGGCTGATGCCGGTGCGCCGGCCGCCGTACCTGCTGCATCGCCCGAGCCGGAGACCCCCGCCACGCCGCCGCCGTCTGCCGCCGACAACAAGGTGGCCGACAACGGCGCGCCGCCGCCGCCCACCCCGCAGGCCGATGCACCGAAGCCGGAAGCGCCCACCCCGCAGGTGGACACCGCGGAGCTGGAGAAGATGCTGGCCCGTGCCAACGAGTACAGCGATGGCATCAGCCGCGAGGTCGACCGCCGCCTGGACAAGATGGACAGGCGCTTCAACCGCATGGCCGCGATGAGCAGCGCGCAGAGTGCGATGGCGATGAACACCGCCGGCTTGAACACCTACAACCGCCTCGGCGCGGGCGTGGGCTACAGCGAGGGTGAATCGGCCATGGCCGTGGGTTACCAGCGTGTGTTGAACGACAAGGGCTCGGCCACCTTCAGCCTCAATGGCGCGTTCACCAACAGCGGCGAACGTACCGTGGGCGTGGGTGTGGGCATCGGCTGGTAAGCCATGACGCCCCGGCGTGGTGCGCGTAACGAGCCCCGCCGCGCCGGGGCACTGGCCGAGGAGATGGCAATGTACGGTTGGGTACGTCGATTCATGAGCTACCGCAGCTTCTATCTGTGGCGTGCGCGGTACTACTACTACACCCGGCACCTGAACGGCTGGATGCTGGCCAGTCTGCTGTGCCTGTCCGGTGTGGTCATGCTGCTCTGGTACTACTGGCGGTTCACCAATGTGCCTCCGCCGCGCATCCACCCGCAGGCGGCCGCGTTGCGGGTGGAGGGCATCGGCAAGGAAGCGATTCACCGCATCGTGCTGGTGCGTCATGGCAGCAACACGCCCGGGCAACCGTATGTCACCGCGGAGGAGATCCGTGCCAGCACGCGGAGAACCATGCGGGTACGGCAGGCGATGGAAAGCGAAGTGGCGTGGCGGTTGAAGGCCAACCTGCTGGCGGACATCGCCGACTACATCGAGACCACGGGCGGCTGTGCGCCCTATCGCTGCACGCGTGTGGTGGACCACATCGCCTCCCTGCGTGAGGCGGCCGAGGAGAACGCCGGCATCAACCGCGCGCTGCAGACCATTCTGGATGGGCCCCACGATCTGGTGCCGAGCCTGGAAAGCAGCGATCGCCAGCGGGTGAAGAGCGGCTGGTCTGATTCGTTCAGCGATATCTATCACCAGGCGTGGTTGTTGAATGACCTGCAGACCATGCACGCGCAGATGATGGACGAGTATCCGAAGCGTGCCGCTGCACCCTGGCTGGCCGAATGGATGAGTGACCCCGAGCCGCTGCGCGGCACCGGATTGCCACTGTAGCGCCGAGCCAGGCTCGGCTGCTCTTCGGCCAGGCATCCGCACCATCTGAAGCACAATGCGGACCAACGGTTCGCACCCACCCAGGGAAGGTGCCGCTGCGCTCGCCGGCCAAAGGCCGGCGCGGCCGTCGTCATCCGCCGATGTACGCGGTGATCTCCGCTTCCGCCAGCACCTGCCGCAACTGCGCGACAGACGCGCGCCGCATCGGCTTCTCATCCACCGGCGACAACGGTGCCTGGCGCAGGGCGTCGTACGGCAGTACGGCCAGGTCGAAGGTCAGTTCCTCGGCACTGAACACCCACACCGGCACGTCCAGGCTGCGCTCGCGGTCCATGCGCAGGCGGCGTACCCGCGATTCTGCAGGAATGCCATGCTCGTCCAGGAAGCGATGCACGGCCTCCGGGTCGTCGCTGTGCAGGTGCAGCTGCACGGGGCTGTTGGCGTCGGCGGTGCCGTCCAGCACCGGGCCGGCCAGGCGCGGGGAGAAGCCGTGCAGGAACTCCAGCGCACGCATTGCAGCCTCGCGACGACGCTGCAGTTCGTTGCCGTGCTGGGGCCCGGAGAACAGCCGCTGGTACTCGCGCAGGGCGTCTTCGATCTCGGTGTTGCGGGGCAGGGAGGCATCGTCGTGGATGCCGAGCCGGCTGGCGGCCTTCAACTTGGCCTGGTGGTAGTCGCGGATGCCGCCTTCGGCCATCAGGCGGGCGGCTTCGTGGGCGAGGCGGTGGCGCCGCTCGCGGGTCTGGCTGGCAGCATGCTGACGGGCGCGGTGCATGCGATGACTCCCTGTTGCGACCTGGCTACAGACTAGCGCACGGATGTGACATCGGCGTGGGTATGACCAATGTTGCTGCTCTGGCAGGTGCCGACCAAGGTTGGCCGCTACCGGGGCAGGGCAGGCCGTTGATCCTGTGGAGCCGAGCCGCTCGGCTCCGGGCCCCGCGGTAGAGCAGCCGAGCATGGGCTCGGCTCTGCAAAGGCGGGGCCAACCAAGGTTGGCACCCGCCCCACCTGCCTCTTAGAAGATATCGAACGCGGCGGCGTCGGCCTGCGGCGTATTGAGGTTCAGGTCGTAGTCGGTCAGGCGGTCCATGTCTTCCACCTTCACCCACTCGGTCGCGCCGTTGAGGGTGGCCTGGACCATGCCGCTGGGCGGATCGTTCTGCGCGATCGGGGTGTCCTTCAGCGCGGTGCGCATGTAGTCGATCCAGATCGGCAGGGCGGCCTTGCCGCCGTATTCGCGGTAGCCCAGCGAGCGGAAGTCGTCGCGGCCCACCCACACGGTGGTCACGTACGGGCCACCGAAGCCGGAGAACCAGGCATCGCGGTGGTCGTTGGTGGAGCCGGTCTTGCCACCCACGTCCTCGCGGCCAAGTACCTTGGCCTGCACGCCGGTACCGCGCTGCACGACGTCGCGCATCATCGACACCAGCTGGTAGGCGGTGCGGGCGTCGATCGCGCGCGGGGCGGTGCGGGCGTCCGGGTTGGCCGGCGCGGCCGGGGTTTCGGTCTTGGCTTCGGCCTTGGCCGCAGCGGCCGGGTCCACCTTCGGGGCCGGGGCGCCGAAGTTGAAGCCGTCCACCACCTGGTTGACCGGCTGGTCGCTGCTGCCGGCGCACTCGCGGCAGGCCAGCGCCGGGTTTTCCTTGAATACCAGGTTGCCGTCGCGGTCGTTCACCTGGTCGATCAGCCAGGTGTCCACGCGCGAGCCGCCATTGGCGAACACGGCGTAGCCGCGGGCCACCGACAGCGGGGTGAGCGACGCGGTACCCAGCGACATCGACAGGTTCGGCGGCAGTTCCGATTCGGCAAAGCCAAACTCGCTGATGTACTTGCGCGCGTAGTCCACGCCCATGCCGTCCAGCAGGCGCACCGAGACCAGGTTGCGCGACTGCACCAGCGCTTCACGCAGGCGCATGGGGCCGCGGAAGCCGCCGCCGTCGTTCTGAGGTGCCCAGGTCTTGCCGCGGCGGTCGCGGAACACGACCGGGGCGTCGAGCACGATCGAGGCCGGGTTGTAGCCCTTGTCGAAGGCGGCCGCGTAGACGAACGGCTTGAAGCTCGAACCCGGCTGGCGACGGGCCTGGGTGGCGCGGTTGAACTTGTTGCCGGAGAAGCTGAAGCCACCGACCAGCGCCTTCAGCGCGCCGCTGTGGGCATCCAGCGAGACCAGCGCGGACTGGCCGCGCGGGATCTGGTCCAGCAGCCACTCACCTTCCTTGGCACCGGCCCGCACGCGCACGATGTCACCGCGCTGCACCAGCTTGCCCGGGGTCTTGTTGGTCCACTTGGCGGCACCGGCCGGCAGCACGATCTCGGTGCGGTTGGCCAGCACCACGGTGGCGCTGCCATCGGCGCCGGTGCTGGCGACGATCGCGGGCAGCAGGCCGGCTTGGCCGAACATGCCGCGCAGGTGCTCGGCCAGGGCGGCGGCGTCTTCACCGGGGCCCACCTGCACCTGCTTCTCCACGCCGTGCCAGCCGTGGCGGTGGTCGTACAGCAGCAGGCCGTCGCGCACCGACTGGTTGGCGGCGGTCTGCAGGGTGGAGTCGATGGTGGTGGTGACGTGGTAACCCTTGTTGACCACGTCACCGCCGAAGCGGGCGATCATTTCCTGGCGCACCAGCTCGGCCACGTACGGGGCATCGACCTGCACCGGCGGCTCATGCGCGGTGGCGTGCATCGGCACGGCCTTGGCCGCGTCGGCCTCGGCCTGGCTGACGAACTTCAGGTCGGCCATGCGCTGCAGCACGTAGTTGTCGCGGCGCTGGCGGGCACGTTCCGGGTTGGAGATCGGGTTGCCCGACGAGGGGAACTTGGGGATACCGGCCAGCGAAGCCATTTCATCCAGGTCCAGCTCGTTCAGCTTCTTGCCGTAATAGAACTCGGCGGCGGCGGCCACGCCGTAGGCGCGGTTGCCGAAGAAGCTCTTGTTCAGGTACAGCTCGAAGATCTCATCCTTGCTCAGCTCGGACTCGATCTTCCGCGCCAGCAGGATCTCGGCCAGCTTGCGGGTGTAGCTGTACTCGGAACTGAGGAAGAACTGGCGGGCCACCTGCTGGGTGATGGTGGAGCCACCCGGCACGCGCTTGTCGCTGGTGGTGGCCAGCAGCCACACCGCACGGCCGATGCCCATGTAGTCCACGCCGCCATGCTCGTAGAAACGGGCGTCCTCGGTGGCCAGGAACGCCTGCTTCAGCTTCTCCGGCACGTCCTTCATGGTGATCGGGGTGCGTCGGGTCTCGCCGAACACCGCCATCAGCTTGCCGTCGGCAGCATAGACGTACATCGGCTCCTGCATTTCCACGTCGCGCAGGGTCTGCACGTCGGGAAGCTTGGAGGACACAGCGTAGTACAGACCGCCCACGGCGGCCGCGCCGATCAGCGCCAGGACCAGGACAATCAGGAAGATCCAGCGCAGCCAGCGGCGGAGTCGAGTCATCGGGTTCAGATTCCGATTGCGAATTTCGTGGTCGCAGAGTATAGATTACGCAAGGTGGCGGCTGGGGTCGGCACCGGGGAGCGCAAGGGGAACAGTCAGGGGCTGCATCGTGAATCCGTGAGGAACTTCACAGCAGGGCCGTTGCCATTTGCTAAGAATACGTTATTAATGCTCGGACGCAGGTCTTGCGTCCAAGTGCCCGTCGGCAGGGGAGAAACCGTGGGGCTCATCCCAAAAAGTCAGTCGCCGCTTGTAGGCGTCGACATCAGTTCGACTGCGGTAAAGCTTTTGCAGCTGTCCCGCAGCGGCAATCGTTTCCGTGTGGAACACTACGCTGTGGAACCTCTTCCGCCGAATGCGGTGGTGGAGAAGAACATCGTGGAAGTGGAGGCCGTGGGTGAGGCCATCCGCCGTGCGATGAACCGTTCAGGCAGCAAGGCCAAGCTGGCCGCTGCCGCCGTCGCCGGGTCGGCGGTGATCACCAAGGTGATCCCGATGCCGGCCGAGCTCGACGAGAACGACATGGAAGCCCAGATCGAGCTGGAAGCGGTCAACTACATTCCGTACCCGATCGAGGAAGTGAACCTGGACTTCGAGGTGATCGGGGCGATCCCGAACAACCCGGAGATGGTCCAGGTGCTGCTGGCCGCGTCGCGTTCGGAGAACGTGGAACTGCGCCAGTCCGCGCTGGAGCTGGGTGGCCTGCAGGCCAAGGTGATGGACGTGGAGGCCTTCGCGGTCGAGAACGCCTACGCCCTGGTCGCCAGCGAGCTGCCGGTATCCATCGACGGCGTGGTCGCGCTGGTCGACATCGGCGCCACCATGACCACCCTCAATGTCCTGCGCGGTGGCCGCAGCCTGTACAGCCGCGAACAGGTGTTCGGTGGCAAGCAGCTGACCGACGAGATCATGCGCCGCTACGGCCTGAGCTACGAAGAGGCCGGCCTGGCCAAGCGCCAGGGCGGGTTGCCGGAAAGCTACGAGATGGAAGTGCTGGAGCCGTTCAAGGAGGCGACGGTCCAGCAGATCAGCCGCCTGCTGCAGTTTTTCTATGCCGGCAGCGAATTCAACCGCGTCGACCACATCGTGCTGGCCGGCGGCTGCGCCGTGCTGGGGGGGCTGCCGGAGATGGTCGAAGAACAGCTGGGCGTGCCGACCGTGGTCGCCAACCCGCTGGCACAGATGACCCTGGGCCCGAAGGTGAACGCCCATGCGCTGGCCCAGGATGCCCCCGCGCTGATGATCGCCACCGGTCTGGCGCTGAGGAGCTTTGACTGATGGCACGCATCAATCTATTGCCCTGGCGCGCCGAGCGGCGCAAGCAACGCCAGCGCGAGTTCTACGCAATGCTGGGCATGGCCGCCATCGGTGGCCTGCTGCTGTCGCTGCTGATCTGGTTCTACTACGACCGGCAGGTGAGCGGCCAGATGGACCGCAACACCTATCTGGAAGCCGAGATCGAGAAGGTCAAGGAACAGAACAAGGAGATCGACCGCCTCGATGCGCAGAAGGACCGCCTGCTGGCCCGCAAGAAGGTGATCGAGGAACTGCAGGCCAAGCGCTCGCAGATGGTTCACCTGTTCGACGCATTGGTGCGCACGATTCCCGACGGTGTGGTGCTGACTGCGCTGAAGCAGGAAGGTGACGTGCTGACCCTGGAAGGCCGCACCCAGTCCAATGCCCGCGTTTCGGCCTACATGCGCAATCTGGAGACGTCCGGCTGGATGACCAACCCGGAGCTGTCGATCATCGAAGCGCGTGACCCGGAGAAGGACAAGGACGGCAAGGCCGGCCCGCTGGCCGACACCAAGGCGCTGCCGTATGTGTTCGTGGTGAAGGTGAAGCTGCCGGCACAGAGCGAGGAAGTGGCCGGCACGCCAGGCCTCAATGCCGATGGCTCGGTTGCGACGGCCCCACCGGCGCCGGTGGCACCGCTTGCCGCTGGCCCGGATGCCGCCACGCCTGCCGTACCGGCGGCTCAAGCCGCTGGCCCGGCAGCGACCCCGGCGGCACCGACGCCGGCAGCACCGGCAGCGGCCCCTCCGGCGGCTGCCCCGGCCAAGCCGAACCAGCCGGCGGCACCGGCCGCACCGGCTGCCAAGCCCGCTCCGAGACCTGAGGGCAGCCGCCTGGCGCAGCCGCCGCAGGCCCTCCATGCCCCGCTGCAGGGGGATCGCGCATGAGCCAGAAAATCGATCTGAAGAACCTGGATTTCAACGACATCGGCAACTGGCCGCAGAAGGCCAAGATCGTCTTCTGCTCGTTGCTGGCCCTGGTCATCATGTTCGTTGCGTGGATGCTGCTGATCAGCGGCAAGCGCGAAGAGCTGGCCGGCCTGGAATCGAAGGAAACCGAGCTGCGCGCCGAGTTCTCCAAGCAGCAGGAACGCGCGGTGAACCTGGGGCCGCTGAAGCAGCAGCTGGCACAGATGGAGCAGGTACTGCAGCAGATGCTTCGGCAGCTGCCCAGCAAGACCGAAATGCCCGACCTGATCATCGACATCTCGCAGACCGCGCTGTCCAGCGGCCTGACCAGCCAGCTGTTCGAACCGGAACAGGAGCAGGTCAAGGAGTTCTACGCCGAGAAGCCGATCAAGCTGAAGATGGTGGGCAGCTACCACCAGTTCGGCGCGTTCGTCAGTGGCGTGGCCTCGTTGCCGCGCGTGGTGATCCTGACCATGCACGACATCAACCTGAAGCCAGCGGACAAGACCGGCGGCAGCGTGCGCGCCGGTGCGCTGGAGCTCTCCGGTACGGTCAAGACCTATCGCTATCTCGACGAAACCGAGGTGCAGGAACAGCAGAAGGCTGAAGCCGGCAAGGAGGGCAGCAAGTGATCCGTTCCTTCTTTGCACGTTGCGCAATGGTTGCTGCGGTGTTGCTGCTGGCCGCCTGTGGGCGTGGCGTGACCAGCACGCCGGGCGACGCGCCGAATCTCGAGAAGTGGGTGGAGGGCGAACGTGCCCGGCCGGCGCAGCCGCTGGAGCCGTTGCCTGTGATGCAGCAGTTCGAGACCTTCGAGTACTCCGCGCAGGGCCTGCGTGATCCGTTCACCGATGCCTGGACCAATCCGCAGGGGAATGGCGGCTTGCGGCCGGATCCGAACCGGCGCAAGGAGCCCCTGGAGGGCTTCCCGCTGGATGCGCTGGACATGGTCGGTACCATCGGTACCGGCGCCGGCACCGTGGCGCTGGTGATGGGGCCGGACAAGGTGACCTACCGGGTGCGCCCGGGCGGTTACCTGGGGCAGAGCGACGGGCGGGTCACCGCGGTCTTCGAAGACCGTGTGGAGCTGATCGAACTGGTGCCGGATGGCGCGGGTGGCTGGCTGGAACGGCCGGCAACGCTCTCGCTTGAAGATCAATGATCGTTTACTGGGGATAGCACGATGACCTTTCACCAAGCCAAGGGGCTGCGTCCCATCCGGCGCTCTACCTTGAACCGTGTCAGCGCGCTGGGAGTCGCGCTGATGCTGGCCTGCGCTCCGGCGCTGGCCGCCGCACCGGCGGAGAAGCCGGTGGGCACCACCGTCGCACCGGCCGCGGCACCCGCCGGCCTGTCGGTGGCCAAGATCGATTTCAAGCGCGGCGATGATGGTGCAGGCCGCCTGATCGTGCAGTTTGATGGCCAGGGCGCGATGCCGGACCTGCGCACGCAGGGCAACAGCGTGGTGGTGGACGTCGGCAACGCCCGCCTGCCGGCCAACCTGCAGAAGCCGTTGAACGTGGTCGACTTCGCCACGCCGGTGCAGCGCATCGACGCCAAGCCGTCCGGTGCCGGCACCCAGCTGGTGCTGAGCACCGGCGGTGCCGTGGAGTCGCTGGCCTACCAGAGCGGCAACGAGTACGTGGTCGAGATCAGTCCGCGGCAGGCACCGGCCGCCGTCGGTGCAGTCACTGCCGGCAGCGTCACCCAGGCGGCCAAGGCCGTCGGCCAGCGCGGCTTCACCGGCAAGCCGGTGACCTTCAACTTCCAGGACGTGCCGGTGCGCACCGTGCTGCAGTTGATCGCCGAAGAGTCCAACCTCAACGTGGTCGCCTCCGATTCGGTGCAGGGCAATGTGACCCTGCGCCTGGTCAATGTGCCGTGGGACCAGGCACTGGACATCGTGCTGCGTGCCAAGGGCCTGGACAAGCGACGCGACGGCAGCGTGATCTGGGTCGGGCCGCAGGCCGAACTGGCCAAGTTCGAGCAGGAGAAGGAAGACGCGCGCATCGCCATCGAGAACCGCGAAGACCTGGTGACCGATTACGTCCAGATCAACTACCACAGCGCGACCCAGATCTTCAAAGCGCTGACCGAAGCCAAGGGCATCGGTGGTGGTGGCGCTGGCGGTGCAGGTGGCGGGGGTGGTGGTGGCTCATCGCAGGAGGAAAGTGGCTTCCTGTCCGGCCGTGGCCGCATCGTCGCCGATGAGCGCACCAACACGCTGATGATCAGCGACATTCCGAAGAAGATCGCGCGCATGCGCGAGCTGATCAACGTGATCGACCGCCCGGTCGACCAGGTGCTGATCGAGAGCCGCATCGTCATCGCCACCGATACGTTCGCACGTGAGCTGGGTGCGCGGTTCGGCATCAGCGGCAGCCGCGACAACGCGTATTTCAGCGGCAACCTGGAGGCCAATGAGGCGACCCGCAAGTCGCAGGTCGAAGCCAATGCGACCAATGCCAAGGCGTATCGCGACTGGGTAGCCGGTGGCAGCACGGGCCCGGCGCCGGTCCCGGTCGGCTCGGCGATCACCCGTGGCCTGAACTGGGCCATGCCGGCGGCGTCCACCAACCCGGCGGGCTCGCTGGCGCTGTCGATCCTCAATGCCGGCTACCTGCTGGACGTGGAGTTGTCGGCCATGCAGGAAGAGTCGCGTGGTGAAGTGATCTCCAACCCGCGCGTGGTGACCACCAACCAGCGCGAAGCCCTGATCAAGCAGGGCAAGGAAATCGGCTATGTGACCATCAGTGCCGGTGCGGGCGGTGTCGCTACGCCGAACGTGCAGTTCAAGGAAGTGGTGCTGGAGCTGAAGGTCACCCCGACCATCACCAACGACAACCGCGTGTTCCTCAACATGCAGGTGAAGAAGGACGAAGTGGATCGGCTGATCCAGCTGGAAGGCTACGGCACCGTGCCGTCGATCAACCGCCGCGAAGTGAATACCGCGGTGCTGGTCGAAGACGGGCAGACCGTGGTCATCGGTGGTGTGTACGAGTTCACCGACCGCAACAGCATCAGCAAGGTTCCGTTCCTGGGCGACGTCCCGTTCCTGGGCAACCTGTTCAAGAAGCGTGGCCGCAGCAAGGACAAGGCCGAGCTGCTGGTGTTCGTCACCCCGAAGGTGCTGCGCGTGGCCAAGCAGAACTGAGCCAACGCCACCTGCAACACGAAGGAGGGCCGCCATGTGCGGCCCTTCTTCGTTCATGCAGGTAGATCCACGCCATGCGTGGATGGAATAGCCGTTCAGCCGTCCTTGATGCCAATCGCAAGGCACCCTGCGATGATGTCGGGAACCCGTGCCGTCCTGCGCCGGTCAAAGGCCCCCATGAACCTGCCACCGCCGATGCCCGAAAACGTCTCGCCGCCGCCCGCGCCGGCCACCTCCCGCCTGCATGGCGCCTTCAACCAGTTGCGCGACGCGCTGTCGGCCGAAATCGTCGGCCAGGCGGCCTTGGTCGAACGCCTGTTGATCGCATTGCTGGCCGACGGGCATCTGCTGGTGGAGGGCGCCCCGGGCCTGGCCAAGACCACGGCCATCCGCGCGCTGGCCTCCCGCCTGGAAGCGGAGTTCGCGCGCGTACAGTTTACCCCCGACCTGCTGCCGGCCGACCTGACCGGCACCGAGATCTGGCGCCCGCAGGAAGGCCGCTTCGAGTTCGTACCCGGCCCGATCTTCCATCCGATCCTGCTGGCCGATGAAATCAACCGTGCGCCGGCCAAGGTGCAGTCGGCGCTGCTGGAAGCGATGGGCGAGCGCCAGGTCACCGTTGGCCGACACACTTACGCATTGCCGCCGCTGTTCCTGGTGATGGCCACGCAGAACCCGATCGAGCAGGAAGGTACCTTCCCGCTGCCGGAGGCGCAGCTGGACCGTTTCCTGATGCACGTGCGCATCGGCTACCCGGACCAGGCGGCCGAATCGGAGATCCTGCGCCTGGCCCGCGAGCGCGCCCGCGGCGCGTTGGGCGAGGCCGCACCCGCACCGGAAAAGATGCCGATGCAGGATGTGTTCGATGCGCGCCGCGAGGTGCTGGACCTGCACATGGCACCGGCACTGGAACGCTATCTGGTCGAACTGGTGCTGGCCTCGCGCGACCCGTCGCGCTACGACGCCGGCCTCGGCCGCCGCATCGCGTGGGGTGCCAGCCCGCGCGGTTCCATCGCACTGGAACGCTGCGCGCGCGCGCGGGCCTGGCTGGCTGGCCGCGACTTCGTCACCCCAGATGATGTGCGCGCGGTGGCCGCCGACGTGCTGCGCCATCGCGTGCTGCCCAGCTACGAAGCCACCGCCGAGGGCTGGGACGGCGAGCGCCTGGTGCAGGAGCTGCTGGCCCGGGTGCCGGCACCCTGAGCCTGCGCATGACCGATCCGTCCCTGGAACCGGCGTCCACCGTCAGCGATGGCGACGGGCTGCGCCCACAGCTGTCCGAACTGGTCGCCCTGCGCCGCCTGGCGCAACGTCCGCCGCCGCCGCGCCGTGGCCGCGCCGGCAACGCTGGGCAGGCGCCATCGCCATTGCGTGGCCGTGGCATGGAATATGCCGAGTCGCGCGAGTACGTGGCCGGTGACGACGCGCGCCATATCGACTGGCGCGTGACCGCGCGCACCGGCCGTGCCCATACCAAGCTGTTCCAGGCCGAGCGCGAGCGGGTCAGCCTGATCGTGGCCGACACCTCGCCGGCGCTGTACTTCGGCACCCGCGTGCGCTTCAAGTCGGTACAGGCCGCACGCGCCGGCGCCGTCGCCGCGTGGTCGGCGCAGCGTCGCGGCGATCGTGTGGGCGCGTTGCGTGGCAGTGATCGCGAGGCACCGATCGCACCGGCGGGTGGTCCGCGCGGCGTACTGCGCGTGCTCGACGCGCTCACCCGCTGGTACGCGCAGCCGCCCGCCGACGATCTCGGCCTGGAGCGCGCGCTGGACCATGCCGCCCGCGTGCTGCGTCCCGGGGCGCGCATGCTGGTGCTGGCCGATCCGCAGCAGGCGGCGCGGATTCCGCCGGTGCGCTGGAGCGCGCTGGCCCAGCACCATGACCTCAGCCTGGTGCTGCTCGTCGATCCGCTCGAACTGCAGCCGCCCTCGGCGGCCCTGCAGTTCCAGGCCGCGCAGCAGCGCATCGGCCTCGACCTGCGCCGCAGCGACGTGCAGGCGCACTGGCAGGCGCACTTTGTCGAACCGCTGCAGGCACTGCGCCGCCAGCTCGGTGCACGCCGTGTCGACGTGCAGGTGCTGTCCACCGATGCGCCCAGCGACGCGTGGCTGGCAGCGTCACCGACCGAGGTGCCGGCATGAGTGCCACCCTGCCGCTGCGCGATGTGCAGCTGCCGCCGGCACCGTCGTGGTGGCCACCGGCACCCGGCTATCTGATGATCGGCGGCGTGGTGCTGCTGGTGGTGCTGGTGCTCGCTGTCATCGGATGGCAGCGCCGCCGCCGTCGCCAGCGTTGGTTGCAGGCATTCGACCAGGAACTGGCCACCACCACCGATGCCACCGCGGAACTGGCGGTGATCGCCGGCCTGCTGCGCCGCGCCGCGCGGCAGGCGCAGCCGGGCAGTGAATCCCTGCGCGACGCTGCGTGGTGGCAGCGTGTGGATCCGAAGGGCACGTTGCCCGATGCGCGGCGCAGCCTGTTGGCCGAAGGCGCCTATCGCCCCCGCGTGGACGCCAGCGAAGTGGCGGCCGTGCGCTGCTGGGCCCGCGAGCGCTACCTGGCGATGCTGCTGGAGCGCCGCCGATGAACCTGCTGGCAAGTTACTGGCCGTGGCCGGACCTGCAGCTGGCGTGGCCGCTGGCCCTGCTGGCGTTACCGCTGCCGCTGCTGATGCGCTGGTGGAAGCGTCGCGCCGATGCGGGTGCGGCATTGCGCGTGCCGTATGCCGCCAGCGAGCTGGAAGCGTTGTCCGGTGGTGGCCGGGTGGACGTGTCGTGGCTGCGCACGGTGCTGCTGTGGCTGGCGTGGTGTGCGCTGTGCATCGCGCTCGCGCGCCCGCAGCAGCTGGGTGAAGCCATCACTCCACCGCAGCAGGGCCGGCAGATGATGCTGGCGATGGACGTGTCCGGCAGCATGGGCGAGGGCGACATGGTGCTGGGTGGGCAGGCGGTCGATCGACTCACCGCCGCCAAGGCGGTGCTGGCCGATTTCCTCGACCGCCGTGTGGGGGATCGAATCGGCCTGCTGATCTTCGGTGATCGCGCCTACACGCTCACGCCGATCACCGCCGATCTGGCCAGCGTGCGCGACCAGCTGCGCGACAGCGTGGTTGGCCTGGCCGGCCGCGAGACCGCCATCGGTGACGCCATCGGTCTGGCGGTGAAGCGCCTGCGCAGCCAACCCGAAGGCCAGCGCGTGTTGATCCTGCTCACCGATGGTGTGAGCAACGCGGGTGTGCTGGAGCCGCTGCGCGCGGCCGAAGTCGCGCAGGCCGAGGGCGTACGCATCCACACGGTCGCGTTTGGTGGCGATGGCAGCATGCGCTTCCTCGGCATTCCCATTTCCGCCGACCAGGACCCGGTCGACGAGGCCACGCTGAAGAAGATTGCCAGCTTGACCGGCGGCCAGTTCTTCCGTGCACGCGATACCGCGCAACTGGCCGGCATCTATGCCGAACTGGACCGGCTGGAGCCGATCGCGGCGAAGGGGCCGAGCCTGCGCCCGCGCGAGGAACGTTATGCGTGGCCACTGGGGCTGGCAGTGTTGCTGGGTGCGTTGGCCTGGCTGTGGCCGGAGCGTCGCCGATGATCGCCCTCGCTTCGAATCTTCCCGACTGGAACGCGCTGCACTTCCTGCGCCCGGAGTGGCTGTGGGCACTGCTGGCGTTGCCGGTGATCGTCGCCGTGGCGTTGTACCGGCAGCGGCGCAGCGACGCGTGGCGTCAGGCGGTGGATGCACACCTGTTGCCGCATCTGCTGGCGGCCGGTGTGCGCCGTCGCGTGCGACTGCCGTGGGCGATTGTGCTGGGCTGGACGCTGGCATCACTGGCCATGGCCGGACCGAGCTGGCGGCAGCAGGCACAACCGATGTTCCAGCCCAGCGCACCGCTGCTGGTGGTGCTGGATCTGTCCAGCCGCATCACTGCCACCGACCTGCCACCGTCGCGCCTGCTGCAGGCACGGGCCAAGGTCGGTGAGCTCCTGCGCGCACGCAAGGGCGGGCAGGTCGGTCTGGTGGTGTACGCCGAAGATGCCTACACCGTGGCGCCGTTGACCGATGACGGCAGCAACGTTGCGCTGTATCTGGATGCCTTGTCGCCGGATGTGATGCCGCGTGACGGCCAGCGTGCCGACCGTGGCATCGACTGGGCCACGCGGCTGATGCGGCAGATCGCTGCACCGCAGGGACAGATCCTGCTGGTCACCGATCAAACCGATGGCGAAGCTGCGCTGGCTGCAGCGCAGGCGCGCGGTCTTGGCCTGCAGGTGTCGGTACTGGGCCTGGGCACGCCCGCGGGCGCGGCCTACCGTGATGGCAGTGGGCAGATCCGCCAGGCCGCGCTGGATGAAGGCAGCCTGCGCGCGGTGGCCACCGCAGGCGGCGGCCGCTATGTGCGCATCGCCGCCGATGACAGTGACCTGCGCGCGCTGGGCGTGCTTGATGCGCGCGAAGGCAGCGCCGCGCAGCGGCCCGGCGAGGGCAAGCAGTGGCGCGATGAAGGGTTCTGGCTGCTGCCACCGGTGATGCTGCTGGCGCTGCTGGCCTTCCGACGCCGCGCGGTGCTGGCGGCGCTGCTGGCGGTGGGCCTGCTGCCGTGGATGAGTGACGTGCACGCGCAGATGCCTGCGGCGCCCGCCTCGCCGCCGGTGCAGGGCTCGCTGTGGAAGCGTGCCGACCAGGTACAGCACCAGCGTTTGGCCGAAGGCGTGCAGGCCTACCGTAACGGCCACTTCGCCACCGCGCGCAGGCAGTTCGAAGGCATCGACAGCGATGCCGGTTGGTATAACCTCGCCAACACGCTGGCGCGCCAGGGCAACTACGACGACGCGATCGCCGCTTACGATCGCGCACTCGCGCTGCATCCCGGCATGGCCGATGCGGTTGCCAATCGTGCGGTGGTCGATGCCGCGCGCAAGCGCAAGCCCCCGGGTGGCAAAGGCCAGGATCAGCAGAAGCCACCGCAGAACGGGCAGCAGAAGCAGCAGAACGATCCGCAGGGCCAGCAGAATCCGCAAGGCCAGCAGCCGCAGCAGGGCCAGAGAGACCCCGGGCAGGGCCAGCCTTCGCCGGGTCAGCAGGGCCAGCCCAAGCCGGGTGACGACAGCACGCAATCGAAGCCGCAGTCTGGCGAACGCAGCCGCGATGGCCAGCAGGCGCCGCCGCAGGTCGAGGATGCCAAGGCCCAGGCGCAGGCCGATGAGCAGCAGCGCCAGCGCATGCAGCAGGCGATGCAGCAGGCGCGCGAAGGCGAAGCGGACAAGGACGGCAAGCCAGTGCCGGCCGGTGACGGCCGCACACCGCGCCAGCGCGAAGAACAACAGGCCGTGGAGGCCTGGATGCGACGTGTGCCGGATGATCCGGGTGCGTTGCTGCGGGCCAAGTTCCAGCTGGAAAACGAACGCAGGAAGAGGGAAGGGCGATGACGCGGGCGATCAACATGCACGGGCACTGGCCACGGCGGGTGCTGGCAACACTGCTGTTGTGGCTGCCATTGCTGGCCTGGGCGCAACCGCGCGCCTGGCTCGACCGCGACCGCATCGCGATGGGCGATACGGTCACCCTCAATGTCGAGAGCGACCAGGGCGCGCCGGACTTCACGCCGCTGCGCACCGACTTCGACCTCAGCGGGCAGACCAGCAGCCGCCAGGTGGAGTGGAGCAACGGCAGCATGCAGCAGCGCAATCTGTATGGCGTAGCGCTGACGCCGCGACGCAGCGGCGCGCTGGTGGTGCCTGGCCTGCAGGTCGGCAGTGTGCGCACCGCGCCGCTGACCCTGCAGGTGGACGCCGCTGCCGTCGCCGGCCCTGACAGCAATGCGATGGCCTTCATCGAGACCGTTGTCGACGATGAGACGCCCTATGTGCAGCAGAGCGTGGGCGTGGTGGTACGGCTGTACTTCGCATCGCAGCTGGCGTCGGGTGAACTGGTGCTGGATACCCCGGCCGGTGCGTCGTTGCAGCGGGTGGGTGATGACCGCACCGACGTGCGGCAGGTCAATGGCCGCCGCTACAACGTGGTCGAGCGGCGCTTCCTGCTGATTCCTGAGCGCAGCGGTGCACTTCGGCTGGCCGGTGCGCGTTTCAGTGGGCGCAGTGCCGGTGGCTTCTTCGACGACTTCTTTGGCGGCGGCGACGGGCGGATGAATGCCACCGGCGCCGACCGCACGTTGCAGGTACAGGCACAGCCGGCACAGGCGCCGCAGCCGTGGCTGCCGTTGCAGGGCCTGCAGCTGCGCTACACCAGTGCACCGACCAGCGCCCGTACGGGCGAAGCGGCCAATGTGGTGGTCGAAGCGATTGCCGAAGGGGCGACCCGCGCGCAGTTCACCGACCTGCCGGTGCCCGACGTCGGCAGCGCCGCACAGGTGTTCGCCGAACCGGCGCAGTACGAAGAGACCTTCAACGGCAGCACGCCGCGGCTGAAGATCACCCGCCGTTATTCGATCGTGCCGCGCCAGCCGGGTTCGCTGGTGGTGCCGGGGCCGCGCCTGCCGTGGTGGGATGTTCGTGCGGGCAAGCCACAGGAAGCGAAGCTGCCGGACCTGACACTCGCCGTCGCAGCCGGTAATGGCGGCGGCAGTGCTTCACCTGCGCCGCTGCCGCCGATCGACACCGATGCCGCGCTGCCGGGGGGCGATGGCCAGGACAGCCGTATCGCGGCCACCGATCCGCGCGCCAGCGGCCTGGCCGAGCGTCCGTGGCCATGGATGGGCGCCACCATCGGCCTGGCGATGCTGTGGCTGCTGACCCTGCTGTGGGGCTGGCAGCGTGGCCGCCGCCCCCGTGAAACTGCGCCGGTGGCAGGCACGCCGGCTGTGCCGACTGTGGCGAGCGGACGTGCCGGCCTGGCCGACCTGCGCCGCGCACTGGATGGCGAAGGCTTCGATCAGGTAGAAGCGCAGTTGTGCGCGATGGCCGGTGTTGAGCGCATCGAGCAGGTCATCGCGCGGTTGGATGACCCGGCCCAGCGCCAGGTGCTGCAGGACCTGCAGCAGGCCCGCTGGGGCGGGCAGGGCGATCTGGCATCGCTGCGTTCGCGTCTGCGCGAGGTCTTCCGTGACGGACCGCACTGGTCGGCAGCTGCCGGCCCCGCCGACACTGGCCTGGCGCCGCTGTATCCACCGCGGCGAACCTGAACCGGCGTCGCTTGCGCGCTTTGTTAGAGTGCATTCATTTTTCGAGGAAACCCGCGTATGACAGCAGCTGCTGCCGACAAGAAGAAGTTGCCCCTGCATTGGAAGATGGGCATCGGCTTTGCGATCGGCCTGGTCCTGGGACTGATCGTGCACGCCCTGGGCGGCAGCGTCGATGGTCTGCAGGCCGGTGCCAAGTGGGTCATGGACTACGTCACCACCCCGGCGTCGGGCCTGTTCCTCAACCTGATCTTCATGCTGATCGTGCCGCTGATCTTCTCGGCGCTGATCATGGGCGTGTCGGAGATGGGCGACATCCGCGCCCTCGGCCGCATCGGCTGGAAGACCCTGGCCTACACCGTGCTGCTGTCCGGCATCGCCGTGGGCATCGGCCTGGTGCTGGTGAACGTGCTCAAGCCCGGCGCGGGCGTCGACCCGCAGACCGCGGCGCTGATGCTGTCGGAGAACGCCGAGCGCAGCAAGGAGATCGTGGCTGGCATCCATGGCACGCCGAAGGGCATGGACATGCTGCTGTCGATCGTACCGAGCAACGTGCTGCAGGCGGCGTCGGACAACGGCGCGATCCTGTCGCTGATGTTCTTCGCGCTGATGTTCGGTATCGGCATGGTGCTGACCGACAACGAGAAGGTCGCCCCGCTGCGTCGCGCCATCGAAGGCGTGTTCGAAATCTCGATGACCCTGATCAACCTGGTCATCCGCCTGGCCCCGTACGCGGTGGCCTGCTTCATGTTCAACCTGGCCGCACTGTTCGGCTTCGAGCTGATCATCCGCCTCGGTGCCTACGTGGGCGTGGTGGTGCTGGCGCTGGGCCTGCACATGATCGTGACCTACGGCACCGCCGTGTGGCTGTCCGGCCGTTCGCCGCTGTCGTTCTTCCGCGATACCCAGGAAGCGACGGTGATGGCGTTCTCCACCGCCTCCAGCAACGCGACCCTGCCGACCGCGTTGCGCGTGGCCGACCAGATGGGCCTGCCGCAGCGCGTGTCGCGCTTCGTGCTGACCGTGGGCGCCACCGCCAACCAGAACGGCACCGCGCTGTTCGAGGGCGTGACGGTGATCTTCCTGGCCCAGTTCTTCGGCGTGGACCTGAGCATCGGCCAGCAGTTCATGGTGATGGCGGTCTGCATCCTCGGTGGCATCGGTACCGCTGGCGTGCCATCCGGCTCGCTGCCGGTGGTGGCGATGATCTGCGCCATGGTGGGCGTGAACCCGCTGGGCATCGGCCTGATCCTGGGCGTGAACCACTTCCTGGACATGTGCCGTACCGCACTGAACGTGACCGGCGACCTGGCCCTGACCACCCTGGTGGCCAAGGGCGAGCCGCACGACGGCCCGGCGCTGGCACCGCACCAGGACTGAGCCGGGCGCCACTGCTGGCGACCCGATCGGGGTCGGATCCCATTCCGCACGGAATGGGCTCCGACCCCTTTTCACATGCGGCATCGAGCGGAAATCCTCACGTTGCCGTCCAGCGGCCGCCACGACCGGGCAGAGTGGGCTGACCCCCCGCCCGGCGACTATGGGACAATAGGCCGCCCGCACGTCCGCGGCCGCCTCCCGATTCCGACAGAACCATGACGCAGCCTACCCGTCGCCAGTTGGCCAACGCCATCCGCTTCCTTGCCGCCGATGCGGTTGAAACCGCAAAGTCCGGCCACCCCGGCATGCCCATGGGCATGGCCGACATCGCCGAAGTCCTCTGGAACGACTACCTCCGCCATAACCCGAGCAATCCGCACTGGTTCAACCGCGACCGTTTCGTGCTGTCCAACGGCCACGGTTCGATGCTGCAGTACGCGCTGCTGCACCTGAGCGGTTACGACCTGCCGATCGAGCAGCTGAAGCTGTTCCGCCAGCTGGGCAGCCACACCGCCGGCCACCCGGAACGCCACGAGACCCCGGGCGTGGAAACCACCACCGGCCCGCTGGGCCAGGGTTTCGCCAATGCCGTGGGCTTCGCCCTGGCCGAGAAGCTGCTGGCACAGCGCTTCAACCGCCCGGAGCTGGAAGTGGTCGACCACCGCACCTGGGTGTTCATGGGCGATGGCTGCCTGATGGAAGGCGTGTCGCATGAAGCCGCGTCGCTGGCCGGCACCTGGGGCCTGCACAAGCTGGTCTGCTTCTGGGACAACAACCACATCTCCATCGACGGCAATGTCGAGGGCTGGTTCACCGACAACACCCCGGAGCGTTTCGAAGCCTATGGCTGGAACGTGGTCCGCGACGTCGACGGCCATGATCCGGAAAGCATCAAGGCCGGCATCGAGGCCGCGCTGTCGCAGAGCGACAAGCCGACCCTGATCTGCTGCCGCACCACCATTGGTTTTGGTTCGCCGAACAAGGCGGGCAAGGAATCCAGCCACGGCGCGCCGCTGGGCAAGGACGAGCTGGAAGCCACCCGCAAGCAGCTGGGCTGGGAATACGGTCCGTTCGAGATCCCGCAGGCGATCTACGACGGCTGGCGCGCCAATGGCGCCGGCACCCTGCGCCAGGCCGAGTGGGAACAGCTGTTCGACAAGTACGCCAGCCAGTACCCGGCCGAAGCGGCCGAACTGACCCGTCGCTCGCACGGCGAACTGCCGGCCGACTTCGTGGCCAAGGCCGATGCCTACATCGCCCAGGTGGCCGCTGAAGGCCCGACGATCGCCTCGCGCAAGGCCTCGCAGCTGGCCATCGAAGCCTACGCCCCGCTGCTGCCGGAAATCGTCGGCGGCTCGGCTGACCTGGCGCACTCCAACCTGACGCTCTGGAAGGGCAGCACGTCGGTCGCCAGCGACGACGCCAACGCCAACTACGTGTACTACGGCGTGCGCGAGTTCGGCATGACCGCCATTGCCAACGGCCTGGCCCTGCACGGTGGCTTCATTCCGTTCGACGCCACCTTCCTGGTGTTCAGCGACTACGCCCGCAACGGCGTGCGCATGAGCGCGCTGATCCCGGCCCATGCCATCCACGTCTACACCCACGACTCGATCGGCCTGGGCGAAGACGGCCCGACCCACCAGCCGGTGGAGCACCTGGCCTCGCTGCGCTACATCCCGAACAACGACGTGTGGCGCCCGTGCGACGCCGTTGAATCGGCAGTGAGCTGGAAGGCCGCGATCACCCGCCAGGACGGCCCGAGCTGCCTGGTGTTCAGCCGCCAGAACCTGCCGCACCAGCCGCGCAACGCCGAGCAGATCGCCCAGATCGAGCGCGGTGGCTATGTGCTGGCCGATGCCGCCGGTACCCCGGACGTGATCCTGATCGCCACCGGTTCGGAAGTCTCGCTGGCCACCGAAGCCAAGGCCCAGCTGGATGCGGCCGGCCTCAAGACCCGCGTGGTCTCGATGCCGTCCACCGACGTGTTCCTGCGCCAGGATGCGGCCTACCGTGAATCGGTGCTGCCCAACGCCGTGCGCAAGCGCGTGGCGGTGGAAGCCGGCGTGACCGGTTTCTGGCGCCAGTTCGTCGGCCTGGACGGCGCGGTGATCGGCATCGACACCTTCGGTGCTTCGGCCCCGGCCGACCAGCTGTACAAGCACTTCGGCATCACCACCGCCCACGTGGTGGAAGCGGCCAAGGCGCTGTAAGCAGCATCGCAAAGCAGAAAAGGGAAAGGCCGGCGCAAGCCGGCCTTTCTCGTTTTCCTGGGTAGATCCACGCCATGTGTGGACGAGGAAAGGGGACGGCATGTTCCGCCCGGCGGCGGCGCTGTCGCGTTGGCCTCTTCATCTGACCTGCGTTCCTTGCGAAAAGGAGAGTCTGCCGAGGCACCCTCTATAGTAAAAATGGTCAAGAAGCGCGGCGTAGAAACCTGTACTGGATTTGCGGAGTGTAAGGTGTTGCCTTACACTGATGCTGCATGATCGTCAGCTTCAGGCATAAGGGTCTGAAAGCGCTCTATGAGCGGGGCGATATTTCAGGAGTTCGTGCCGATCATGTGGCTCGGTTGCGGCGTTTGCTTCTGCAGTTGGATCAAGCCCGGCTGCCTGGAGACATGGGGCTGCCCGGAAATCGCCTGCACCCCCTGCGCGGAAGCTACAGCGGCTACTGGGCTGTAAGTGTCTCGGCGAGTTGGCGATTGGTGTTCCGCTTTCGCGGGCTGGACGTCGAACTGGTCGATTACCTTGATTACCACTAGGAGGCCGTTCGATGCCGTTGCATGATCCGCCGCACCCCGGAGAATCGCTGCGCGAAGACATCCTGCCGGCGATCAGCATGTCGATCAGTGCGCTGGCGCAGCATCTTGGCTATTCCCGCGGACAGCTGTCGACCATCATCAACGGGCACGCCGGCATCTCCGCGGAGCTGGCATTCCGCCTCGAGCTTGCGGGTCTGGGCAATGCCCGCATGTGGCTGGCGATGCAGGCGGCATACGATCTGTGGCAAGTCGAGCATCGAGCGCATCCACCCATTGCCCGCCTGTACCTTGAGGATGCAGTGAGGATGGAGCGGTAGATCCACGCCATGCGTGGATGAGCGCCGGTGCGTCGGGCGCGTCTCGGAAGCTGTTTCAGCTGGTACGCGCCAACGCCAGGCGCAGCAGGCGCGCATCCAGGCGCTCTGCGAAATCCTTGGGCGCCTGCAGGCCCATGCGCTGCAGGTACACCGCATCGCCGTCGCCGGCCGGTTGTCGCAGCGCGGCCCAGACCGTGCGCAGCTTGTCGCCCCGGGTCTGCGTGTTGGCCTTCAGCCAGCCCAGTGCCTTCACCAGTACCTGCTCGATCTCGTTGAAGTCGCTGCCGAGCGGGTAGTCCGGCAGGCTGCCATCGGCGCGGAACGGGGCCAGTGCCGCGGCCAATGCCTGCGGCGTATTGCGCTGGAGGCGCTGCGGGTCCGGCTGGGACACCGCCAGAAGCTTGCGCGCGGCCTGCGCCTGCTGCAGCAGGCCACCCTGGAACGGGGCTTCGGCGATCGCGGTCATCGCCTGCACGCAGTCCTCGTCGGTCAGCCCGCGCAGATCGGCGATGCCGTACTCGTTGAGGTAGATGTCGCGCAGGTGGCGTGGGATGGTGGTGTGCCCGTAGTTCCAGCGCACGTTGGATTCGCGGCGCCCCTTGTCATCGCGCGCGGCGCGGAACATCAGCACGCTGCGCGCTTCCGGCAGGGCATGTGCCATCGCCACGAAGTTGTACTGGCCACCCACGCCGGACACCACGCGGCCATCGTCCAGCGCATCCGACACCGCCGCGCCCAGCGCGGTGGCCATCATGCAGGAATTGAAGAAGCGCGCGTGCCGGCGCTGCAGGCGTTCCAGCGTCTCGTTGCCACCGTACAGCTGGTTGATCTCGCTGATGCGGCGCATGCCGATCGCACGGCATTCGTCTTCCGGCAGCGTGCGCAGCCACTCGTAGAACTCCGGGGAGCCCAGGTAGAACGCGCCGTGCAGGTACTCGCCCTCGGCGGCCAGGGTGGCGTGGTCGATGGACAGCGTGCTGCCGTTCTCGATGCGCTGCATCAGCGCCAGGTCGTCGTGCACCTTGCGCTTGATCACCCCAGTCTGCACCAGCCGGCGGAAGCCCTCGTTGAGCATTTCGCTGCAGCCGTACAGGCCGACCTCGAACGGATCCAGCCCGCCGATTTCCTTCACCAGTGGGTGGCTGGCCAGCTGCGGATCCAGCGCGTGCAGCACGCGGCGGTAGCGCGCGTTGTCGGTGTGGCGCAGCACCAGCGCATGGCTGAGCGCATCGGCCAGCGTGCCGATGCCGATCTGCAGGGTGCCGCCGTCGCGGACCAGGGTGCTGGCATACAGGCCGATGGCGTAGTCGGCATCGCCGACCGGCTGCCGCGGCAGGCCGAACAGTGCCGGGTACGGCGGTTGCGGAGTGATCACCAGATCGAAGAACGACACATCGACCGTGGCCGAGCCACCCAGGTAGGGCAGCTGTGGGTCGATCTCGGCGATCAGCAGGGGCCGCGGCAGGCCACGCGCTGCGATGGCATCGAGCGTGTCCTGGGTGATGTCGTTGTTGCACGACAGCGACAGCCGGCGATCATCCGGCCGCATCGCCACCTTCTGCACGATCACCTGCGGCGCGCGCTGGGCGACCGCATCGGCGGCATGGGTGTAGTTCAGGCTGGTATAGCTGGACTGCGCCTGGCGCGAACCGAGCAGAGCGCCGGACTGCATGTAGAACTCTTCCACCTGCACATGTGCCGGTAGCGCGTCGCGTGCGATCGCATCGGCATAGGCCAGGCGCGGGAAATCGTCGCCGAAGTGGCGCTGCGCGAACGGTGCCATGAAGCGCGCTTCCAGGCCGTTGCCACGCGCCTTGGGCGGGTTCAGCGACAGCGCGGTGTAGAGCTGCAACGGCCGCGACGGGTCGTGCTCGACGCGCGCGTACAGGGCATTGAGCAGCCGGTGCGGCTTGCCCAGCGCCAGCGGTGCCCCGATCCGCAACGGCCCGTCCACGCGCGCAAACAACCAGTCGACAGCGGCGTCCAGGTCGGTGAGGTGTTCGGTCATGCGGGGCGGTCCTGCGTGTGGGGGAGTGCTGGCATTACAGCATGTCGGGCTTGAACCGCCGTCGACGCGAGACTTCGGCGCCGGCCACCATGAACTGCCCATCGCCGCGGTAGTGCACCGTGCGCGGCAGCTTCGGCCGTGGCGCTACGTGTGCGTGCACGATTTCCCATATGAACAGGTTGTTCGATGCCACCTGGCTGTCGTCGTACAACCGGCATTCGAAGTTCGAGTGACATTGCCCGACCAGTGGTGCGCCGACCTCGCGTGCGGGCAGCGCGTCAAGCCCGAACCGGGCGAACTTGTCGACCTCGCGACCACTGCAGTTGCCGATGTCCACCACGGTATCGAGCAGCTCCACGCCGGGTACGTTGATCACGCACTCGCCGCTGCCGACGGCCAGTGCATGGCTGTGGTTCTCATTCCACAGGTAGGTTGCGACCAGTGAGGGCGAGAAGCCCATCACCATGTGCCAGCCCATCGTCATCAGGTTGCGCTGGCCGCGCCAGGCGGTGCTGACCAGCACGATCGGGCCGGGTTCGAGGAAGCGGCGGGCCTGCTCGACCGGGAAGTCCTTCTTGGGCAGTGCTTTCATCCGAAGCCTGGGGCGGGAGGAACCGATGCTGGCGCAGCCGGGATGAACCGCGAGTCGAGGGGCTTGACAGGAATGTCGATTACGCGCGTAATCAAACCGTCGATTACGGATGTAAACCATGACCCCGATCAGCGAAGCCGAAGCCGTTGTGATGGAGGTGCTGTGGCAGCAGGCACCGCGCAGTGCCGACGACGTGGTGGCCGCGCTGGCCCATCGCGACTGGGCCGAGCCGACCATCAAGACCCTGCTCAACCGCCTGCTGACCAAGGGCGCGATTGCCGCCGAGCGCGATGGACGACGCTATCTGTACCGGCCGCTGCTGCAGCGCCAGGCCTGGGTGGAGGCGCAGAGCCAGGACTTCATCGGGCGCGTCTTCGAGGGCCGCGTGGCGCCACTGGTGGCGCACTTCAGCGAACGTGGGCAGCTGAGCGCGCAGGACATTGCCGAACTGAAGAAGCTGATCCAGGAGCTGGACCATGACTGAGCTGCTCGACGGACTGTGGCGGGCCAGCCTGTGGCTGGCGGTGGGCGTGCTGCTGCTGGCGGCGCTGCGACCGGTGCTGGTGAGCCTGGGTGGCGCCGGGCTGGCCTATCGCAGCTGGTGGCTGCTGCCGTTGCTGCTGGTGACCTTGCTGCTGCCATTGCCACAGGCTGCAGTGTTGCAGCACGTGCCGACAGTGCCGCTGAAAGTGGTGCCTGGGGCCGTGGATGGACTGACCGGGCAATCACTGCCGTGGACCCTGCTGTTGCTGCTGGCATGGGTGCTGGGGACAGGCATCTGCCTGCTGCGCGACCTGCGTGCGCAGCGCCGTTTCGAACGCAGCATGGGCCCACTGCGTGCGCGTGCCGATGGCAGCTGGCAGGCCAGCGGCGATCCCGGGTTGCCGGCACTGGTCGGCCTGTGGCGACCGCGCATCGTGGTCGGCCCGGCATTCGACCAGCGGTTCACCGCACAGGAGCAGAACCTGATCCTGCAGCACGAGCGCAGCCATCGCCGCCATGGCGACCACTGGGCCAACGGCGCGCTGCTGCTGGTCCGCGCGGTGTTCTGGTTCCACCCGCTGCTGCCGTGGGCCGCACGCCGCTTCCTGCGCGACCAGGAACTGGCCTGCGATGCCCGCACCATCGGCCCGCAGCCTGCGCTGCGGGGCCTCTATGCCAGCACGCTGCTGAAGGCGCAGCTGGTCCACCCGGTTGCGCCAGCGGTCTGCCATTGGCGCAGCCAACCCGTGTTGAAGGAGCGTATCGCCATGTTGAAGCAGTCCAAGCGGAAGGCATTGCCGTGGGTGTCGGGGCAGGTGCTGGTGGTCGGGTTGTGCGTGGGAATGGGCGCGGTGGCGTGGGCCAGCCAGGGCGGTGCGGCCGGTGGCACCCGGATCGGTGTCGAGCCGTTCGAACATGCGCAAGAGGATGCGGCAAAGGCGGGGCTGGACCGTCCCATCCAGGTGGACAAGATGCCGCCACCGTCCTACCCGAAGTCCGCCTTCGAGCAACGCCAGGTAGGCGTGGTCAATCTGCGCATCGAAGTGGATGCACAGGGCCAGCCGACCGATGTGCAGGTGCTCAGTGCGACCAATCCGGGGGTGTTCGACGCCGTCTCCATCGCCGCCGCGCGCAGCTGGACCTATCGCCCCGCGGTGAAGAACGGCAAGGCGGTGGCGGGTGCCGTACGCATTCCGATCACCTACGCCATGGATGACACCGAGGACGCGAAGTGAGGTCCGCGCCGCTGTTGATGATGGCGGCGCTGCTGATGGGGTGTGCAACCCAGGATCGCCTGACCACCGTCGATACCCGCAGCGAGAATGTCGGTCACCAGCGCCTGCGGCCCGATGCGGGGGGAGGGGGCGGCCAGATCCAGCCCTACACGCTGGCCGCCAGCGAAGGCTACCGCATGCCGCAGCTGCATACGGCACCTGACCCGGTGGTGGGCGAGCGCGATCCACGTACGTCGTTGCCGCCGACCACGGTCTGCCTGCAGGTGGTGGTGGATGCGCAGGGCAGCGTTGAGCGCAGCATGCCGCTGACCGACCGCAGCGAATGCAGTGCGGGTCGGGCGCCGGAGAACGCGCCCCTGCTGCAGGCCGCGCAGGAGGCGGTTGCGATGTGGAAGTACTCGTCCGCCGCGGTCTGCCACTTCGCAGCGGGCAAGGTACCTGCCGATCGCGGTGACTGCCGCGGCGCCGAGCGGGTCGAGCCGGTGGCCGTTACCCTGCAGTACGCCTTCACCTTCGAGGTCGTGAAGGGCCAGCATGTGGTGCGTGCACAGGGCCGGTAGTGCCGGGCCATGCGCGACCAGGCAGGCGCCGTCGCCCGCACAGGCGTACAGTGCGGGCGTCACGGCAACGGAAGCTGGGGATGAAGATCTGGACAGTCATGCTGGCCGGGCTTTCCTGTGTACTGGCCGGTTGCACGCCGCATGGGCAGGACAACCACGACCTGGACGCATATCGAAATGGTCCACCGGCCTGCTCGGCCGGCAGCTACCTGGCAGCGCTGGGCGAGCCCGCACGCGTGGCGTATCTGCGGGGAGCGCTGCAGGTCCGCCCGCGACCGCCCTGCATCGCCGAACTGCTCGCCGCCCAGCCGCCGGCCTTCCTGCCGGTTGCACGGCAGGCGATCCTCGATGGGGGAGAGCGCAGTGATCTTTCGCTTCTGGCCGGCGCGGTGGCAATGAAGGTCGATCGCGGCGAAATCACCGCTGCACAGGTGGAGGCGCTGCAGCTGCAGGCGGTCTGTACCGATTCCCCAGGGGCACCGGCGAAATGCGTGGAACAGCTGCAGCGCCTGCGGCAGGCCTTGCAGGAACTGAAGGACCCCTCCTCGCGTGTATTGACGCAGAAGTCGAAGGTACGCCTGTCAGATGCGTCTGCCACCAGGCGGGTGGAAGCCACGCTTGCCATGCGCACGGCCGATGCACCGGCCGCAAGCGGCGTTGCGTGCGGCGGGACCACCGCGCCATGCCGTGAGGTCACGCATCTGGAACTGCGCGTGGACGGCCAGCCGGTTCCCGTGGCGTACTCGGTGTACCGCGATCTCTTCGATCTGCATCGCGGAACCCTGAAGGCAGATGCTGGCGGCGGTGTGCTGGACCTGCAGGGCGGCGACGCATCGGAGAGTTACAACGTGCGCATCCGCTTCGCTGCGCAGCGCGTGCTGTCACGGCAGATGTATGTGGGCACGACGCAGGATGACCTGCTGCAGGAAACCGTCTATCACGAGGTGATCTACGAATGATCAGAGCGCTCGGTACCATCGTCCTGGTGTACCTGGGGCTGCATATGACGCCTTGCCTGGCCATGGAGCGGGACCAGGGCGCCGATATGGTGGTCATCGCAACCCGGTTCATCGCCGTCCTCGACGCGCGTGCCGACACAGCGCGCAATGCAGACGAACCCTTCATCGAAGACCGTGTGATCCCTGCTGTACACGCGATGGTGGAACGCGATGGTGGTCGACTGACGCGGGCGCAGCTGCAGGCACTGATCGATTTCATGATCGTGGCCGATGGCATGGCCAGTGAAGAAATCAGCGAGATGGCTGCGACGCTCTACCGCAGGCAGGGGCCTGCAGTGTGCACCTTGCTGAAGAACACGCCTGCAACCCGCCGCAGCGTCGTCATTGCGCGCATTCGCAGTGGCATTGCGCCCACTGCAGCACGGAACAGCCCTGCAGTGTGCGGGTGATGTCCGGCTCCGGGGCGAAGGCTTACGCCCCGCCCTGGATGTTGGCCTTCACCGCCGGCTGCATCAGCGCCGGCTCGGCCAGCGTGGCATCGCGGGCCTGGCGCACGCTGACGAACTCCGCTTCGGCCACGCCGTCATGCACGTGGATGTTGTGCGCGCGCTGTTCGCCGATGGTGGTTTCGTTGGCGAAATCACGACCGCCCGGACCGTAGTCGTGGCAGACGAATACGCGGGTCGCATCGGGCAGGGCCAGCAGACGCTGGATCGAACGGTACAGCTGCGCGGCATCGCCGCCCGGGAAGTCGCAGCGGGCGGTGCCGCCGTCTGGCATGAACAGCGAGTCGCCGGTGAACAGTGCATCGCCGATCAGGTAGGCGACGCTGTCGCTGGTATGCCCGGGCACGGCGATCACGCGTCCATCCAGTCCGCCAAGGGCGAAGGTTTCGCCATCGCTGAACAGGTGGTCGAAGATGTCATCCGCAGCAGGAAGCCGCAGGCCATAGCGCGGTGCAAACGTCGCCTGCACCGCACGGATGCCTTCGCCGATGGCGAGCGTGGCCTGCGGGAAGCGCTGCTTGAGCCGACGCCCCGCCGACACATGGTCGGCGTGGGCGTGGGTTTCCAGCAGCCAGCGCAGCTGCAGGCCCTGCTGTTCGATGGCCTGCAGCACGTCGCGCAGCGGTGACTCGCTGCTGGCGTCGGTGTCCGGGTCGTAGTCCAGGACCGGGTCGATCAGCGCTGCCTCGCCGCTGGCCGGATCGCTGGCCAGGTAGCTGAAGGTATTGCTGTCACGGTGGAAGAACGACTGCACCTGGACTGACATTGGAACGCTCCTCAGCGCGTGCCGAGCACGCGGTTCAGCAACTGCGCCAGGTTCTCGCCGGCCAGTCGCAGCTGCGCTTCGGCCAGCGGCCGGTAGCGCTCGGTGTATTCATCACCGATCTTACGCGTGGCCGGATAAACGCCAGCTTGCATGGAAATGCGGCAGCTGGCCTCGGCCCAGGCCTGCGGGTCGCGCTGCGGGTTGGACTGGCGTGCCAGCTTCGGCGCGCGCTGGCTCTGCAGCAGCGGCAGGTAGCCGGCATCGTCCAGCTTGCGGGTGTTGAGCATGCCGCTGTCCCACAGCGAGTGCAGGTTCGTACCGCGGTTGCCGAACTGCAGCTGGAAATCGTTGCCGCCCTTGTCATGGGCGTAGCCGGCGTGCATCGGCTGGTGGATGTCACCCACCAGGTGCACGACGAACTTCAGCGCCTGCAGGCGCTCGCCGTCGGTCAGGCTGCGCTCGCCGAGGATGGCACTCTGTGCTTTCAGTGCCTCGACAATGCAGTTGCCGCTCTTGCAGTGCTTCGGTGCTTCGTAGTGGCAGCTGTCTTCGGCGATGTTGACGTAGTGCCAACCGGCCGAGCGACGGCCCAGGCCGGGGTCCTTGGCGCGCAGCTGATCGGCCCAGGGCGCGATGCTGGCCAGGGTGGCGTCTGGCTCGGTGGCCAGCAGACGGTCCACTTCGGCGCGGGCGGCGGGGTTGAGGCGGGCGTCGGCGACTTCGGCAACCAGGCGGTGGCCTTGTGCGCCCCAGGCATGGGCCGGGGCGGAAGCGGACAGCAGGGCCGGCGCCAGGGCGGCGGCGAGGAACAGGGAGTGCAGGGCTTTCATGCGCACATTCTAGCGGGCCTCGGCAGGCCCGGGCTTGATCACGCCTGGTGTTCGCCACGCGGCCTTGATGCGGCGGGCGCTAGGGTGGCCCGTGCACATGCGGGGAGGGGCCGATGGCGATCACGGACAGGCGCATCATGGCCGGGCATCCCGATGACGACGGGTTCGCTGCCGCGTTCGATGCCCAGGTGGTCTGGCGCATGCGCTGGGCCTGCGCCGTGGCCGGGGCGTTCTCGCTGGGCTTTGCCGTGCTCGATACCTACTGGTTGCCGCCGGACGTGCACGCGCCGGTGCTGCGCTGGCGGCTGGGCGTTCTGCTGCCGGCACTGCTGCTCGGCGTCGCGCTGACCTTCGTGCCGGTGCTGCGGCGCCACCTGCAGTGGCTGGGCGGCAGCGTCGTGCTGGTCAGCGGGCTGGCGCTGGTGACCATGATCTGGACCGCGCACCGTGCCGGCGTGGACTACCCCTACGAAGGCATCAGCCTGTTCCTGTTGTTGAACTACTTTCTGTGCGGGCTGCGCTTCGGGGTAGCGACGCTGACCGGAACCCTGATCGCGCTGGCCTTCGTGCTGGCCGAGCTGCAGGTGGGCCGGCACTGGGCGCAGATGCTGCAGAGCGTGATGTTCGTGCTGGCCAGCAACCTGGCCGGCATTGTCGGCAGCTACATTTCCGAACGGCAGGCGCGTGCAACGTGGCGGGCCGAGCAACGCCTGGATGCATTGGCCAACCACGATGGGCTGACCGGACTGCTGAACCGGCGCGCCTTCGATCGCCAGGCCAACCAGATCTTCCAGCGCTATCTGCGTACACCGCATGCGCATGGCGCACTGCGCATCGCCATGATCGATATCGACTACTTCAAGCGCTACAACGACCACCACGGCCATCCCGCCGGTGACACCGTGCTGCATGCGGTGGCGACGACCCTGGCTGCTCAGCTGCGTGGTAGCGACTCGGTGGTGGCGCGCTACGGCGGCGAAGAGTTCGTGGCGCTGGGGCACTGGGCGCCGGGACAACCGGAATCAGCGCCGTTCGAGCAGCTTCGGCAACAGGTGCAGGCGCTGGCGATCGCACATGCCGATTCGGATGCGGCCCCGGTGGTGAGCGTGAGCATCGGTGTGGCACGCTGGCATGACGATGGTGGCGATACGCTGGAACAGGCATTGGCGCGGGCCGATGCAGCGCTGTACCGCGCCAAGGAAGGCGGCCGCAACCGGGTGGAAGTGGCGCCGGATCAATAATCGACTGAAAGCGAGCCGTGCTCGGCTGCTCTTCTTCGGGTACCTGCGCGCTCCGCGCGATAGCCGAGCATGGCTCGGCTCTGCAGATGAGCGCGCCTCTGCATGCTTTCCAAAAAAAAGCCCCGGCAAAGACCGGGGCAACATGCTGCGAGGGTTTTGCGTTCAGCGGGGGAGCGGGGGGAAGCCCCCGCGCCCGGCACACGCTTAGAACTTGAAGACGTACGACGCGCCGTAGACCAGCGGATCGATGTTGACTGTGCCGATCTTCTCGCCGTTCAACTTCACCTTGCTGTCGATGTCGATCCAGCGCATGTCCACGCGCAGGGCGACCTTCTCGCCGATCGCGAAGTCGATGCCGGCATGCGCGGCCAGGCCCCACGAATCCTGCAGCTTCAGCTTGCTGCCGGCCAATGCGCCGGTGGTGTCTTCGCTGAAGAAGGTCGTGTAGTTCACGCCGGCGCCGACGAACGGCGAGACCTTGCCCTTGCTGTTGAAGTGGTACTGCAGGGTCACCACCGGCGGCAGCTGCTTGGTGCTGCCCACGCGGCCCAGGCCGTTGATGTTGATGTCGTGCTTGAACGGCAGCGCGGCCAGCACTTCGATGCCCAGGTTGTCGGCGATGAAGTACTCGCCGGTGATGGTCGGCTTGACGTCGTTGTCGACGTCGACCTTCAGGGTGTGGCCGGCCAGCCAGCCGTTGTTCGACTTCGGCGCCACCTGGTGGACGCCGGCCGAGACGGTCCAGTCACCCTTGGACTGGGCCATGGCCGGGGCGGCGGCGAGGGTCAGGGCGGCGGCCAGGCCGGCCAGGATCAGGGGGGAGGTCTTGCGCATGGGGGTGATCTCGTTGCTGGGTGGATGGCGACAGTCTCGGCCTCACGCCGCGCTAACGCTTTGATCCGGATCAAATCCTGTCCGCCCGCCCTCTGGCGCGGCGGCTGGCCCACGGTGGCCAGCCCCGGTTTGCTAGACTTGTGGGCCCTATCCATCCCGCCGCACCCGTCGCGGCCGCAGGAGCTTGAGAACATGGCAATCAAGGTTGGTATCAACGGTTTCGGTCGCATCGGGCGTAACGTCCTGCGCTCGGCGGTGCTGAACTTCGGCGACGACATCGAAATCGTGGCCATCAACGATCTGCTGGAGCCGGATTACCTGGCGTACATGCTCAAGTACGACTCCGTGCACGGCCGCTTCAAGGCCGACGTGGCCGTGCAGGGCAACGACCTGCTGGTGAACGGCAAGAAGATCCGCCTGACCCAGGAACGCGACCCGGCCAACCTGAAGTGGGACGAAGTCGGCGCCGACGTGGTGCTGGAAGCCACCGGCCTGTTCCTGACCAAGGAAACCGCGCAGAAGCACATCGATGCGGGCGCGAAGAAGGTCATCATGTCGGCCCCGTCGAAGGACGACACGCCGATGTTCGTGTTCGGCGTGAACGACAAGACCTACGCCGGCCAGGCCATCATTTCCAACGCGTCGTGCACCACCAACTGCCTGGCCCCGCTGGCCAAGGTCATCAACGACAAGTGGGGCATCAAGCGTGGCCTGATGACCACCGTGCATGCGGCCACCGCCACCCAGAAGACCGTCGACGGCCCGTCCAACAAGGACTGGCGCGGCGGCCGTGGCATCCTGGAAAACATCATTCCGTCGTCCACCGGTGCGGCCAAGGCCGTCGGCGTGGTCATCCCGGAACTGAACAAGAAGCTGACCGGCATGAGCTTCCGTGTGCCGACCTCCGACGTGTCGGTGGTCGACCTGACCGTCGAGCTGGAAAAGGAAGCCACCTACGCCGAGATCTGCGCCGAAGTGAAGGCACAGAGCGAAGGCGCGCTGAAGGGCATCCTGGGCTACACCGAAGACAAGGTGGTGGCCACCGATTTCGTCGGTGAAACCCACACCTCGGTGTTCGACGCCGACGCCGGCATCGCCCTGGACGGCACCTTCGTCAAGCTCGTGTCGTGGTACGACAACGAGTGGGGCTATTCCAACAAGTGCCTGGAAATGGCCAAGGTTGTCGCCGCCAAGTAAGGCCGGCGAAGATCGCACGCGGACCCCGGCCTGGCCGGGGTTCGTCGTTTATGGGGCCGGCCCTGTCGTAGCATGGCCCGGTCGACCGCTGCCGCTGGGGCGCGGGATTGCAATGGAAGCATGCAATGGAAGCATTGATAGCCCTGGTGGTACTGGTTCTGCTGGCCATCCCGCTGCTGCTGGTGGTGGCGCTGGTGATGATTGCTGGCCTGCGCCGCCGTGTGGCCGCGCTGGAAGGTGCCCTGGCCACCATGCCGGCCGCCCGGCCTCCCGCTGCGGCCACCGCCACCGAAGCGGCGCCTGCTCGGCCGGTGGCGACGCCTTCGGCCAGCGCCGATCCGCCGTTCCTGCGGCCGGTGGCGGCGACACCACAACCGCCGCCGGCGCCGCCGGCGCCGCAGCCGCCGGCGCCGGAAGCCCCGCCTGCCGACACGCCTGCGCCCCGTGCCGTCACGCCGCCGCCGGTACCGGTGGCGCCACCGCTGCCGGCCGAACCGGCATTGCCGAATTTCATCGAACGCGGCATCGGCGCGGTCAAGCGCTGGTTCACCGAAGGCAACGTGCCGGTGAAGATCGGCATGCTGGTGCTGCTGGCCGGTGTCGCCGCGCTGCTCAAGTACGTCAGTGACCAGGGCTGGCTGGTGCTGCCGATCGAACTGCGCCTGGCCGGTGTCACCGTGGGTGCACTGGCACTGTTGGCGTTCGGCTGGCACCAGCGCGAGCGCCGGCGCCTGTTTGCACTGGCACTGCAGGGCGGTGCCATTGGCGTGCTGCTGCTGACCATCTTCGCCGCGTTCAAACGGTTCGAGTTGCTCAACCCCGGGTTTGCCTTCGCCAGTTCGATCGCGCTGGTGGCAGGCCTGTGCGTGCTTGCGGTGGTGCAGAACTCGCGAACGCTGGCGGTGCTGGGCATCCTGGCCGGCTTCATGGCGCCGTTGTGGCTGTCCACCGGCCGCGGCAATCACGTGGGGTTGTTCAGCTACTACGCGGTCCTCAATGCCGGCGTCTTCGCCATCGCCTGGTTCCGTCCGTGGCGCGCGCTGAACCTGCTGGGCTTTGCCTTCACCTTCGGCATCGGCACGTTCTGGGGCGTGCTGCAGTACGCGCCGGACAAGTTCAGCAGCACCGAGCCGTTCCTGCTGCTGTTCTTCGCCTTCTACCTGCTGATCCCGCTGCTTTACGCACGCCGGCAACCGGCCGGCCGGCGCGACCTGGTCGATGGCAGCCTGGTGTTCGGCACGCCGCTGGTCGCGTTCTCGCTGCAGGCGGGCATGCTGCATGAGGCGCCGATGACGCTGGCACTGTGCGCGCTCGGCCTGGCCGCGGTCTACGCGGTGCTGGCGTGGGCGTTGATCCGGCGCGCGTCGTACACCGTGCTGGCGCAGTCGCATGCCGTGCTGGCGGTGGGCTTTGCCACGCTGGCGGTGCCGCTGGCGCTGTCGGCACGCGCCACCGGTGCGGTGTTCGCGCTGGAAGGTGCCGGCCTGGCCTGGTTGGGCCTGCGCCAGAAGCGCTGGTTGCCGCAGGTGTCCGGTGCACTGTTGCAGATCGGCGCCGCGTTCGCCTTCGTGGCCGGCGGCGACCACTGGCACGAGGACCTGCGCTTCCTGATCAATCCGACCGCCATCGGCGCGCTGCTGCTGGCGCTGGCAGGTTTCGCCTCGGCATGGAGCTACCAGCGCCGGCCGCGCCATGAGATCGCACTGGTCTACTACCTGTGGGGCCTGCTGTGGTGGCTGGGCGGCCTGGTACACGAGATCACCCGTTTCTTCCCGTACCGCATCGAAGTGGATGCGCTGCTGGTGCTGGCTGCGGTCACGGCCTGGCTGGCCGCCGAAGTGCAGCGCCGCCAGCCGGCCCGTGCGCTGGGCGTGACTGCGCTGGCGATGCTGGCGCTGGGCTTCCCGCTGGCGCTGATGCAGAGCGACGCGCACCAGCAGCCGTTCGCCGGCTACGGTGCGTTGGCCTGGGCGGTATTCGCCGTGCTCGGTGTGCGCACGCTGCTGTGCCTGCGCCAGGGCGGTGACAGCGTGGCGCGCATCGCGCAGTTCCTGTGGTGGCTGCTGTGGCCCTCGCTGCTTTCGTTGCTGGCCCTGTGGGGCGGCGGCGAGGCCGGTCTGGCACAGGGCTGGACGACGCTGCTGGTGACGCTGCCGTGGCTGCTGATGGCGTCGCTGTCGCTGTGGCGCTGGAATACGCTGCGCTGGCCATTGGGTGAAGCGTTCGATCCCATGCGCACGCCGCTGCAGTGCGTGCTGTTCGGCCTGCTGTCGATCGGCTGGCTGCTGGGCCAGCTGTTGCCGGGCGATGCTTCCCCGTTGCTGTGGCTGCCGGTGCTGAACCCGGCCGAGCTTGGACAGTGGCTGAGCCTGTTGCTGCTCGCGCGCTGGCTGTACAGCGATCAGGCGCCGAAGGCACTGCTGGGTATCCGCATGCCGCTGCTGTCACTGGCAACGTTCGTTGCGCTGACCAGCGTGGTGCTGCATGGCGTGCACCAGTGGGGCGGCCTGTCGTGGAACGCGTCGATGATGCGCTTCAGCCTGGCGCAGACCAGCCTGACCGTGCTGTGGAGCGTGCTCGGCGTGATCGCCTGGGTTTGGGGCTCGCGCCGCGGCCAGCGCGTGTTGTGGATGGTCGGCGCCGTGCTGATGGGCGTGGTGCTGGCCAAGCTGGTCATTGTCGATCGCCAGCACCTGGGCAACCTGCTGGGTATCGCATCGTTCATCGCCTACGGCCTGCTGTGCACGGTCGTGGGTTATCTGGCACCGGCACCGCCCAGCGCGGCGCCGACCGTGGAGGAAAAGCAATGAAGACGTGGAGCAGGGTGCTGCTGCCGGCGATGTGCGGCCTGCTGGCCGCCGTCGCGGTGCAGGCCGCCGATTACCGCACGCAGTACGCCGAACAGTGGCCGCTGACGTTGTCCAGTGCACAGTCCGGTGCTTATCGCGTCGTGCTGGAACCGGCGATCTACCGTCGCGCCGGTACCGCGGACCTGAGCGATCTGCAGGTGTTCAATGCCGCGGGCCAATCGCTGCCGTCGGCATTGCTGGCGCCCGATCAGCCGCTGGCGCAGCCACCGGTGCAACGTGAACTGCCCTGGTTCGCACTGCCGCCGCTGGCCGAAGCGCAGCGCAACGATCTGCAGTTGCTGACCGAGCGCGATACCGATGGCCGCGTGCGTCGCGTCGAAGCACGCGTGAGTGGCGGTGCGGCGGCGAGCGGGCAGGGGGGCTGGCTGATCGACGCCAGCGTGCTCGGCCAGCAGCCGGTGGCGGCGCTGGTACTGGATTGGGCCGACAGCGGACAGCCGCTGCAGGCACAGGTGCAGCTGGATGCCAGCGACGACCTGCAGCACTGGCGCCCGATCGGGCGCGATATCCCGCTGGTCGATCTGCAGCGTGCCGGCAAGCGCCTGCTGCAGCGCCGCCTGCAGGTGGACGGCGAGGCCCGCTACCTGCGCGTGCTGGCGCAGGGCGATGCGCGCCTGCCGACGCTGCGCAGCGTACTGGCCGAGCTGCCGCCGGCGCCGGCCACACTGCCGTGGGAGTGGCTGTCGCTGGAGCCGACCTCGCAGGGCAAGGGTGAATACACCTTCGAAATGGATGGCCGGTTCCCGGTTGCGCGTGCGGACGTGGCCAGCACCGACAACAGCCTGGTGCAGTGGACATTGTTCAGCCGCGACGACGAGAGCGCGGAGTGGCAGCGCCGCAGTGCGCCTTGGATTGCCTACCAGCTGCAGCAGGGTACGCAGGGCCCGCGCCAGCAGTCGGCGGCACAGCCGCTGGGGGGCGTGCATCGCGACCGCTACTGGAAGCTGGTTGCGAATCCTGCCGAAACCGCGACTGCGCCGTCCCTGCGCCTGGGCTACCAGCCGGAAGTGCTGGTGTTCCTGAGCCAGGGCGCGGCGCCCTATGCGCTGGCGGTGGGCAGCACCACTGCACGCAGGATGGAGGCGCCGATCGGCGTGCTGATTGAAGAGCTGCGCCAGCGCAATGACCCGTCATGGCAGCCGACGCTGGCGCGCCTGGAGGGCAGCCCGGAGCCGCTGGCGGGTGACGCGGCGCTGCAACCGCAGCGTGACTGGAAGGCGTGGTTGCTGTGGGCCTTGCTGGGGCTGGGTGTGCTGGTGGTGGGTGGCCTGGCGGTCAGCCTGCTTCGGCAGAAGCCGGCGCCTTCGGCGTAGGTTCCGGCGAACGGCGCAGCCCCTCGTGGGTGGGCGGTTGGTCGCGTAAAGCAAAAGCCGTGCTTGGCCGGGCGGGGTGGGTTCGCGGGAGACGCCGTGAACCCACCCCGCCCGGCCTCTGACAGTTTCCGGTTGCTTCCACCCACCGAAGAGAAAGAAGAAGAGCAAAAGCAAAAGCAAAAGCAGCTTGGCTGCGCGCTTCTTGTAGAGCCGAGCCCACGCTCGGCTGCTGTTCGCGGTAGATCCAGCCGAGCATGGGCTCGGCTCTACAGAACAGCTGACCCCTTCCTCCTTCATCCGACACCGTCCCGGCCCACCCCCAGCATCATGAAGCGCCAGCGCTTTGGCAGTTGCTGTTGCCGTTGCCGTGCGCCTCTGCCTGCCGCAGGCATCGCCCCCCCCCACCACCCGCACCCGATACAATGGCCGTCTGCCGTAGCCCGGCATCCCGTCCCTGAGCCAAAGAGTTGCCCATGTCCATCGTCCGCATGACCGACCTCGACCTCTCCGGCAAGCGCGTGCTGATCCGCCAGGATCTGAACGTGCCGATCGAGAATGGCCGCATCACTTCCGAACAGCGCATCACCGCTTCGCTGCCGACGCTCAAGCGCGCACTGGAGCAGGGCGCCGCAGTGATGGTCACCTCGCACCTGGGGCGCCCGAAGGAAGGCGTGTGGAGCGAAGCCGAGTCTCTGGCGCCGGTCGCCCAGCGCCTGTCCGAGCTGCTGGGCCGCGAGGTTCCGCTGGTGCGCGACTGGGTCGACGGCGTCGACGTGCAGCCGGGCCAGCTGGTGCTGCTGGAAAACTGCCGCATGAACGTCGGCGAGGGCAAGGACGATGAAGCCCTGTCGAAGAAGTACGCGGCGCTGTGCGATGTGTTCGTGATGGATGCCTTCGGCACCGCGCACCGTGCCCAGGCCTCCACCCACGGCGTCATCCGCTTCGCCCCGGTCGCTGCCGGTGGCCCGCTGCTGATGGCCGAACTGGACGCGCTGGCGCAGGCGCTGGATGCACCGGCCAAGCCGCTGCTGGCCATCGTGGCCGGCAGCAAGGTCAGCACCAAGCTGGAACTGCTGGCCAACCTGGTCGGCAAGGTCGATCAGCTGATCGTCGGTGGCGGCATCGCCAATACCTTCATCGCCGCCGCCGGCTACAACGTCGGCAAGTCGCTGTACGAACCGGACCTGCTGGATACCGCGAAGAAGATCGTGGCCGATGCCAAGGCGCGTGGCGCCGACATCCCGCTGCCGGTGGACGTGGTCACCGCCAAGCAGTTCCTGCCTGATGCCGCTGCGGAAGTGAAGGCGGTCGACGCCGTTGCCGAAGACGATCTGATCCTGGACATCGGCCCGCAGACCGCCGCGCAGTACGCGCAGCTGATCGAAAAGGCCGGCACCGTGGTCTGGAACGGTCCGGTCGGTGTGTTCGAGTTCGAAGCTTTCAGCAAGGGTACCGAAGCACTGGCCCGCGCCATCGCCAGCTCGCCGGCCTTCTCCATCGCGGGCGGTGGCGATACCCTGGCGGCGGTCGACAAGTTCGATATCGCCAAGGACGTCAGCTACATCTCCACTGGTGGCGGCGCGTTCCTGGAGTTCCTGGAAGGCAAGACCCTGCCGGCAGTGGCGGCACTCGACGCGCGCGGCGCATGAGTGCCGACCACGGCAAGGATGTCCTGTTCTTCGACCTGGACGGCACGCTGATCGATTCGCAGGTGGGCATCACCGCCTGCATCGCCTATGCGCTGCAGAAGATGGACCATCCGGTACCGGCGCAGGAAACGCTGCTGGGCTGGATCGGTCCGTCGCTGCGCACCACCTTCGCGCCGCTGTTCGGTGAACCGGCGCGGGTGGAGCAGGCGGTGGACTATTACCGCGAGCGCTTCGACGCCGAAGGTTGGCGCGAGCACACGGTGTACCCGCTGATGGAAGACACGCTGCGCACGCTGCATGGTCGTGGCCACCGCCTGGCGGTGGTTACGGCCAAGAACGAGCCGCACGCGCGGCGCATCCTCGCCCATCTGCCATTTGGCGGATTGTTCGAGGAGATCGTCGGTTCGACCCTGGATGGCTCGCGCAGCCACAAGCCGGAGCTGGTCGGTGAAGCGCTGCGTCGGCTGCAGGTGCAGCCCGCGCAGTGCTGGATGATCGGTGACCGCCGCATGGACATCGAGGGCGCGCGCCACCACGGTCTGCGAAGCGTGGGCGTGCTGTGGGGTTTCGGCGGTGAAGCCGAACTCACCGAAGCCGGTGCCGGCCAGCTGGCCCGTGAGCCGGCGCAGCTGACCACGCTGTTGGCCTAGGCGCCTGTAGAGCCGAGCCCATGCTCGGCTGCTTCGGCGTGTGGCCAGCCGAGCATGGGCTCGGCTCTACAGAATGCCCTGCGCCAGCGTATGTCCGGACCATGTCCTCTCGATGACCCGCGGAGTCAGGCAGCACAAGGCTGTAACCGTATACATGCGGCGTGAAGGATGTGCTAATTTCCGTTCTTTATCGGGAGAGGCCCATTCACCATGTTCGAGCGTCAGCGTCGCACCAAGATCCTTGCCACCCTCGGTCCGGCCACCGATCCGCCGGGCGTGCTGGAGGATCTGTTCCGCGCCGGTGTCAACGTGGTGCGCCTCAACTTCAGTCATGGTGACCCCTCCGGCCAGGCCAAGCGTGCCGCCGAAGTGCGTGCCGCCGCCGCCCGCGTGGGCGTGGAAGTGGGCATTCTGGCCGACCTGCCGGGCCCCAAGATCCGCATCGAGCGCTTCGCTGAAGGCAAGGTGCAGCTGAAGGCGGGCGACCGCTTCGACCTGATCGCCAGCGAGAACGCCGGTCCGGGCAATAGCAGCCAGGTCGGTGTCAGCTACCTCGGCCTGCCGCAGGACGTGGGTCCAGGCGACGTGCTGCTGCTCGACGACGGCCTGATGCAGCTGCAGGTGGTGGAAGTACAGGGCGATCGCATCGTCAACACCGTGCTCAACGATGGTGTGCTGTCCGACCGCAAGGGCCTGAACAAGCAGGGCGGCGGCCTGTCGCTGGGCGCGCTGACCGAGCGTGACAAGGAACTGATCGGCATCGTCGCCAAGATCGGTGTCGACTTCATTGCCGTGTCGTTCTGCCGCAACGCGCAGGACATGAACGATGCGCGCGACATCGCACGCTCGCACGGCTGTGATGCGGCCCTGGTGTCGAAGATCGAGCGCACCGAGGCGATCGAGAACCTGGAAGAGATCGTCGAGGCCAGCGACGTGGTGATGGTCGCGCGTGGCGATCTGGGCGTGGAAATCGGCGATGCCGAGCTGCCGGGCCTGCAGAAGAAGATCATCAAGGCCTCGCTGGCGCAGAACAAGGTGGTGATCACCGCCACGCAGATGCTGCAGTCGATGGTGGAAAGCCCGATCCCGACCCGTGCCGAAGTGCTGGACGTGGCCAACTCGGTCATCGATGGCACCGATGCGGTGATGCTGTCGGCCGAAACCGCCGCCGGTGCCTATCCGGTGAAGGCCGTGGAAGCGATGGCGCGCATCTGCCTGGGCGCCGAGCGCCAGTTCCAGACCGAGACCGACTTCAACGCCTCGCCGCGCAACCTGGAACGTGCCGACCAGGCCATTGCGATGGCCACCATGTTCCTGTCGCAGCACGTGGGCGTGCGCGCGATCGTGGCGATGACCGAATCCGGTGGTACCGCGCGCTATCTGTCGCGTTTCCGCGCCAAGGCACCGGTGTTCGCGGTGACCCGCCATGACGGTGCACGCCGACAGATGGCGCTGATGCGCGATGTCTACCCGATCAACTTCGACAGCCGTGGCCTGACCCCGCGCGAAGCCGCGCGTGGCAGCATCCGCCTGCTGGTCGAATCGGAACTGCTGCAGTCTGGCGACCGCGTGGTGTTCACCAGCGGCGAACACATGGAAACCCTGGGCGCTACCAACACGCTGCGCCTGCTGGAAGTAGGCGACGACGGCCGCGCCATCGGCCTGGGCGACCTGTAAGCGGAACCGCCGGGCCAGGGTCAGAGCCCCTGCGGGGATCTGACCCCGGGGCCGGATCCCCGCAGGGGCTCTGATCCCATGGCACAGGACACACGGTGTCCTGTGCGGACATTGGAATCGTTTCCATCCTGACCTCGACACCGGGGCAACGGGTGGCGGGGCTATACTTACGTTTTTCCCGCACCCGCCACAGGAAATACATGAGCATCGAACAGCTGGCCGAAACCGCCCAGGCCATGGTCGCCCCGGGCAAGGGCATCATCGCGATCGACGAATCCACCGCTACCATCGCCAAGCGTTTCGCCGGCGTCGGTATCGAGAACACCGAGGAGAACCGTCGTGCCTACCGCGAGCTGCTGCTGACCACGCCGAAGCTCAACGAGCACATTTCCGGCGCCATCCTGTACGACGAAACCATCCGCCAGTCGACCAAGGACGGCGTGCCGTTCGCCAAGTACATGGCCGACCACGGCATGATTCCGGGCATCAAGGTGGACAAGGGTGCGCACCCGCTGGCCGGCTGCCCGGGCGAGCTGGTCACCGAAGGCCTGGACGGCCTGCGCGAGCGCCTGCAGGAGTACTACAAGCTGGGCGCCCGTTTCGCCAAGTGGCGTGCGGTCATCAACATCGGCGAGAGCATTCCGTCGGGCACCTGCATCGAATCCAACGCGCACGCGCTGGCCCGTTATGCCGCCCTGTGCCAGGAATGCGGCCTGGTGCCGATGGTTGAGCCGGAAGTGATCATGGACGGCGACCACGACATCGAGACCTGCTACGAAGTCACCGAAGCCACCCTGCGTTCGCTGTTCGACGCGCTGTACCAGCAGAACGTGCTGCTGGAAGGCACCATCCTGAAGGCGTCGATGGTCATCTCCGGCAAGAACTGCGATGAGCAGGCCGACGTCGAGGAAGTGGCCGAATCGACCGTGATGTGCCTGAAGAGCACCGTGCCGGCGATCCTGCCGGGCGTGGTGTTCCTGTCCGGTGGCCAGAGCGACGAGCAGTCGACCGAACACCTGAACGCGATGAACCAGCTGGGCAACCTGCCGTGGCCGCTGAGCTTCTCCTATGGCCGCGCCATGCAGCAGGCCGCACTGAAGCTGTGGGCCAAGGACATGAAGGGCAACTACGCCGCTGCCCAGAAGACCGTGTACGAGCGCGCCAGGGACAACGGCCTGGCTGCGCTGGGCAAGTGGAACGGTTGATCCGTCCCATCGCTGGATGAACAGGGCAACGCCGGCATCACGCCGGCGTTTGCTTTTGCGGGTATCGTTTCCGGCCCCGCGCGCCTGGCCGGCACGCGGGAACTACATGGAAGGCCAAGGAGAAACAACATGCGTTTGGCAGCACTCACACTGACCGTTGCTGCGGTCCTGGTCGCCGGCGGTTGCAACCGCATCGGCAGCAGTGGTGACGCAGGCAAGGCCGCGTCCCTCGATTTCGACAAGCCGGTGTCTGGCGAGATCACCTCGCGCAGTGGCATCAACTTCAACGACGGCAGCCATCACCAGCTCTACCAGATCAAGCTGGAAGACAAGGACCTGGTCGGCCTGAAGCTCACCGGTGCGCTCAGCGGCTCGATCGCCGTGTTCAACAACGGCAGCCTCGTTTCCACCAGCAACACCGGTTACGAGCGCGAAGGCGACGTCTCGCTGGCGTTCCGTGCCAATGGTGGCGGCACCTACCAGGTAGCGGTCAATGCCGATGGCCCGACCGCCTTTGGTCCGTATCGCCTGCGCGCCGAGAAGCTGAAACCCTACGACGGCAAGCCGTTGGCGGGCAGTGGCGAAATCGTGGACATGCTGGCCAGTGACTCGCAGGACTACACCCTGCAGGTGGACAAGGCCGGCCTGTACGAAATCCGCCTGGTGTCGGATGTGTTCGATCCGGTGCTGAAGCTGTCGGGCCAGGGCGTTGAAGCAGAAAACGACGATGGCAACGACAGCACCAACTCGCGCCTGAGCCTGTCGCTGAAGCCGGGCAAGTACACCCTGACCGCGCGTGGTCTCGGCAACGGGGTCAATGGCATGTTCACCCTGTCGGCCAACCGCATCGAGCTGCCGGGCAACCTGGTTGAGCGCGATGGCACTGCGCTGCCGAAGTCGGGCAGCGTGTACACCATGCTGGACAACGAAGGCCGCCGCCGCTTCCTGCTGACCCTGGATCGTCCCGCCGACGTGCGCATGGATGCGATCTCCAGCCAGGTCGATACCGTACTGCGCGTGGTCGGTGGCGATGTCGAACTGACCGACGACGACGGTGGCAACGGCACCAATGCGCGCCTGGAAGAGACCCTGCCAGCCGGTCACTATACCGTCGACGTGTCGAGCCTGAACGACGCCGCCGGCCTGGTGGAAGTGCGCGTGCAGGTGGATGGTGCCAGCGCTGACGGTGCTGCGGCCTCCGCGGCCCGCGCTGCTGCCGACGCTGCAGCCGCCTCGGCCGATGACGCTGCTGCGGTGGAGGCTGCCAGCCGTTGAACGTGATCCACGCCACGCGTGGATGACATCAACGGTGCAACGCAAAAAGGCCGGGCAATGCCCGGCCTTTTCTTTTCCATGCTGCGTCGGATTTCAATGCGCAGCGGCAAGGCCTGCATCGCTGAGCGGCGGCAGCATCGTGCCGCGTGGCTCGTTTTCCGTGCTCTGGCCGGCGACGGCCAGCGCCTGCTGGTAGGCCTTGGCGGTGGCCGTGTTGAACGCGACCAGCACGATGCGCATCGGTTGCGCGTGGCTGCGCTGCCATGCCAGCGTTTCCGTCACTGCGATCTGTGCGGCCTGGTACAGCGGATAGCCATACACGCCGCAGCTGATGGCCGGGAATGCGATCGACTGCACGCCCAGCGACTCGGCCAGCTGCAGCGACTTCCAGTAGCAGTTGGCCAGCAGTGCCGGTTCATCGCGCTGGCCGTCGTGCCAGACCGGCCCGACCGTGTGCAGCACATGGCGTGCCGGCAGTGCATAGGCACCGGTGGCGCGCACTTCGCCGGTCGGGCAACGCACGCCCGGGCGCAGCTCCGGCAGCCGCTCGCATTCGGCCAGCAATGCGCGGCCGGCTGCACGATGGATCGCGCCGTCGACACCGCCACCACCGAGCAGTGTTTCGTTGGCCGCGTTGACGATCGCATCCACCGCCAGGGTCGTGATGTCGCCCTGCCAAACTTCGATCTTCATGCGTCCGTCTCCTGCCTGTGAGGTGATCCGCGCAGCATCTGCGCCGGCTGTTCCCACGGTAGGGGACAGGGCATCGATACTGCGTCATGACCGTCTCACGCGCTGCGATCCGACGGCTTCCAGGCACGATGGCGGGCGGCGCCTTCACGCAGGCTGAAGCAGAACGGGGTCAGAGCCTTTTCCGGATGGAAAAGGCTCTGACCCCGGGTGTCACGGCAGGCCGGCCAGCCAATCGTCGTCGGAGCCCTCATTCACATCAGCAAACAGCGGCGTGGAGAAATAGCGTTCACCGGTGTCCGGCAGCATCGCCAGGATCACCGAGCCCGGTTCAGCGCGGGCAGCGACGTCCAGCGCGCTGGCCACGGTGGCGCCGGCGGAGATGCCGACGAAGATGCCTTCCTCCGCGGCCAGTCGACGTGCCGTAGCGATCGCGCGGTCATCGTCCACCGACACCAGCTCGTCCACCACATCGCGGTTGAGTACATCCGGCACGAAGTCCGGCGTCCAGCCCTGGATCTTGTGCGGCTTCCAGTCATCGCCCTTCAGCAGTGCGGCGCCGGCCGGCTCGGTGGCGATGATGCGGGTCTGCGGGCGCGCAACCTTCAGTACATCACCGACGCCGGTGAGCGTGCCGCCGGTGCCCCAGCCGCTGACGAAGTAGTCCAGCCGCTTGCCGGCGAAGTCGCGCAGGATTTCGGCGGCGGTGGTGTTGCGGTGATACTTCGGATTGGCGGGGTTGGCGAACTGGCTGGCCAGGAACCAGCCATGCTGCTCGGCCAGTTCGCGCGCCTTGCGCACCATGCCGCTGCCGCGTTCGGCGGCCGGGGTCAGGATCACCTTCGCGCCATACGCGCGCATCAGCTTGCGGCGTTCCACCGAGAAGGTCTCGACCATCGTCGCCACGAACTTGTAGCCGCGCGCGGCGGCCACCATCGCCAAGGCAACGCCGGTGTTGCCGGAGGTGGCCTCCACGATCGTGTCGCCCGGCTTGAGTACGCCGCGCGCTTCGGCGTCGAGGATGATCGCCAGCGCCAGGCGGTCCTTCACCGAGCCGCCCGGGTTGAACGACTCGACCTTGGCGTAGAGGCTGACCTGCGGCGGCGCCAGGCGCTGCAGCTTGACGATGGGGGTGTTGCCGACGGTATCGAGGATGGAGTCGTACAGGGCCATGGAAGCGCTCCGGAAACGGGGCCGCGCCGGGCTTCGGCGGGCGAAGGGGGAGGGCTGGCTGTTCAGGCCAGCGGCTGCCGGCTGACCGTAGCGCCGGCATATGACGCCCGGAAATGACCAGATACCTTTCTTAAACAACCTTTGGTTATAAGCTGGTGACGGCAATTGACCCTAGAGTGGACCTCCGCCCCACGCCGCCCGCCTGCCCATGACGCTGACCCAGCTGCGCTACCTGGTTGCCATCGCCGACGCCGAGCTGAACATCACGCTGGCCGCCTCGCGCGTGCACGCCACCCAGCCCGGCCTGTCCAAGCAGCTCAAGCAGCTGGAGGACGAGCTCGGCTTCCTGTTGTTCGTGCGCAAGGGCCGCAGCCTGGAGTCGGTCACGCCGGCCGGCACCGAGGTCATCGCCCGCGCCCGCGCGGTGCTGGCCGAGGCCAACAACATCCGCACCTATGCCGCCAACCAGCGCCGTGAAAGCCAGGGCCAGCTGATCCTGACCACCACCCACACCCAGGCACGCTTCGTGCTGCCGCCCGCGGTGGCAGCAATCAAGCAGGCCTACCCGCAGGTGAGCGTGCACCTGCAGCAGGCCGGCGAAGCCGACGCGCTGGACCGCCTGAACCAGGGCGATGCCGATATCGCGATCATCAGTACTGCCGGTGGCGAACCCACCGATGGCATCGCGGTACCGCTGTTCCGCTGGCGACGGCTGGTGGTGGTGCCCAAGGGCCATCCGCTGGATCGCGCCGGTCGTGCACCGGACCTGGCCGCGCTGGCCCGCCAACCGTTGATCAGCTACGAATCCTCGACCCGCCCGAACTCGTCGTTGCAGCGCGCCTTCGCTGCTCACGGTCTGGTGCCGGACCTGGCACTGACCGCGCTCGACGCCGACCTGATCAAGACCTACGTGCGCACCGGGCTGGGCGTGGGGCTGCTGGCTGAGATGGCGGTCAGTTCCAACGACGAAGACCTGAGATCGTGGCCGGCGCCGGACCCGATCAGCGAGTGCATCGCCTGGGCGGTGCTGCCGCGCGACCGGGTGCTGCGTGATTACGCGCTGGAACTGGTGCATGTGCTGGCGCCGCAGATTGATCCGCGCGACCTACGGCGGGTGCTGGATGGCAACCAGACCGCCGCGTGGCCGGTGCCGCCGACGTGGGAATCGCTGACCCAGACCATCACGGTGTGATGGGTTGGTCGAGCAGGGCTTGCAGCCCTGCACCTGCTGCGGACCAAAGCAACAGCAACAGCAACAGCAGAAGCGGCATTCCGTGGGTTGGCGGGGCGGTGTGGGCAGGCAGGACACGCCGTAAACCCATCCATGGGGGCTCGATGGCGCCATCGGTCCTGACTGCCCACACCGCCCCACCTCTGACAGATTCCGGCGGCTGTTGGCATGTGTCGACCTTGGTCGACACATCTGTCAGATATCGAGATACATCTGGGGTCAGATCCGTTTTCCTTCGGAAAACGGATCTGACCCCGAGAGTCGTTCTGACAGATCGCTGAAAACTGTCAAAGGCGGGGTGGGTCCGGTTGCGGGAGTGTCCGCGGCATGGATGCCGCGGCCAAGCCCCCAAGGACGGGTTTACGGCGTCTCCCGCAACCGGACCCACCCCGCCATCCCACGGATTGCCCGCTTTTGACGTTGACATTGACGTTGATTCGGCAGGTGCAGGGCTGCAAGCCCTGCCGACAAACCTCCTCCTGCGACGGTTCGTCGCACGGGCAACCCTGCACCCGCCTCTACACTAGCGGGGTGACCCGCCAGTCCCGCCCGCAGCGCCTTCTGCTCCAGCTCGCCATCCTGGCGACGCTGCTGATGGTGCTTGCGCCACTGGTCAGCCGCGCGCTGCAACCGCAGCCGATGGATCACGCGGCGATGGCGGGCATGGACCACGCCGCGATGGGCCATGACATGCACGACATGCCCATGGCCGGGCACGATCAGCACGGCGCTGCGCCGGCAGCGCCCAACCGCCCGGCCGATCCGCACGCCATGCACGGCGAAGCCTGCGAGTACTGCGTGCTGGCGATGCGCCTGCTGCCGTGGCTGGCGGTGCTGGTGCTGCTGTTGCCGCTGTTGTGGCGGCCGCGCCTGGTGTTCCCGTGGTCGCAGCAGGTACTGCCCGCGCTGCACTGGCCAGCACATGCGGCACGTGGGCCACCACGCGTCTCCATCGTCCGCTGATATTCCCGTGAATCTGTCGCACGACGCCTGACCGGGCGCCATGCGCGCGTGCGTACCTTGGAGCTGTTCCGATGAAGATGACTTCCCGCCCTGCGGGCGCCTGCGTGCGCCTGCCGGTTGCCTTTGGCCTGGCCGTGGCCACGTCACTGGCCCACGCTGCGCCCGCCGAAGAAGCGCGCACCCTCGACACGATGGTGGTCACCGCCGCCGCACCGTCCTCGCCGCTGCACTGGGTGACCGATCCGCGCCTGCCGCGGCAGCCGGTGCCGGCCAGTGATGGCGCCGATTACCTGAAGACCGTTCCCGGCTTCTCCGCCATCCGCAACGGCGGCACCAATGGCGACCCGGTGCTGCGCGGCATGTTCGGTTCGCGCCTGAACATCCTCAGCAACGACGGCAACCTGATCGGTGCCTGCCCGTCGCGCATGGACAATCCGCTGTCCTACATCGCGCCGGAGAGCTTCGACCGGCTGACCATCATCAAGGGGCCGCAGAGCGTGCGCTGGGGTGCAGGTGCGTCGGCCGGTACCGTGCGCTTCGAGCGCGACACGCCGCGCTTCGAAGAACCGGGCCTGCGTGCCGATGCCAGTGCGCTGGTCGGTTCGCGCAACCGCAACGACCAGGTGCTGGACCTGACCCTGGGCAACCCGACCGGGTACGTGCGTGCCAGCGGCAACCGTTCCGAAGCCGATGACTACAAGGATGGCCACGGTGACGTGGTGCCGTCGAAGTGGCGCAAGTGGAACGGTGACGTGGCCATCGGCTGGACGCCGGACGCCGATACGCTGCTGGAAATCTCCGCCGGTGCCGGCGATGCGATCGCGCGCTATGCCGGGCGTGGCATGGACGGCGCCGCGTTCGAGCGCACCAGCTACGCGGCACGCTTCGAGAAGCGCAACCTGCCGGGCGCGTGGGACACGGTGCAGGCCAACGTGTACTACAACGAAGCCGACCACGTGATGGACAACTACACGCTGCGCACGCCGAATCCCGACAGCATGATGCCGATGCCGATGGCATCGAACGTGGACCGCCGTACCCAGGGCGGCCGGGTCAGTTCCGAGTGGCGTTGGCAGGACGTGCAGCTGGTGGCCGGTGTGGATGGCGAGGACAGCCGCCATCGCGGGCGCATGGGCATGGGCCGCGATACCTACCGCCAGGCCGCGTGGGCGACCGATGCCGACTTCCGCCGCTATGGCGTGTTCACCGAACTGACGCTGGGCGCCGGCACCGACCAGCGCTGGATCAGTGGCCTGCGCATCGATCGCGCCAGCGTGCGCGATGAGCGGCAGTCGATCCGCGGCATGATGGGGAACATGCCCAATCCGACGTCGGGCCAACGCCGCAAGAAATGGCTGGGCAGTGGTTTCCTGCGTTACGAACAGGACCTGGCCGATGGCTTGACCGGGTATGCCGGTCTCGGCCACAGCCAGCGCATGCCCGACTACTGGGAGCTGTTCTCGCCCGATCACGGCCCGGCCGGTGCACCGAACGCGTTTGCCGGCATCCAGCCGGAGCGCACCACCCAGCTGGACGTCGGCCTGCAGTACAAGGGCCCGCGCGTGCAGGCCTGGGTCTCGGCCTACGCCGGGCAGATCCAGGACTACATCCTGTTCACCTATCACGGCAGCGGCATGATGGGCATGAGCCAGGCCGGCAACATCGATGCGCGCATCGCTGGTGCCGAGGCGGGGCTGGAAGTGAGCCTGGCCGAACAGTGGAAGCTGGGGGGCACGCTGGCCTACGCCTGGGGCGAGAACCGCGACCAGCAGCGTCCGCTGCCGCAGATGCCGCCGCTGGAAGCGCGTCTGAGTGCGAACTGGGAAGGCCAGCGCTGGAGTGCCGGGGCACTGCTGCGCGCGGTGACCCACCAGCACCGCGTGGCCGACGGGCAGGGCAACGTGGTCGCGCAGGACCTGGGGCCCAGTGCCGGCTTCGCCACGTTCGCGCTCAATGCGGCGTACCGTTTCAGTTCGCAACTGCAGCTCAGTGCGGGCGTGGACAACGTGTTCGACCGCGCCTACAGCGAGCACCTGAACCTGGCCGGCAGTGCCGACTTCGGCTTCCCGGCCGACCCGCTGCGCATCAACGAGCCCGGGCGCAGCCTGTGGATGAAGGTGAACTACCGGTACTGATCCGCCGGGCATGGCCTGGCGCTGCCCACGCGCCGGGCAAAAAAACGGGGCCGGATCCCCGCCAGGATCCGCCCCCTGCCCAACGCCCTCGGTCGGGCAGCTTCGACTCTACGACGGCAATGCCTGCGGTGCACGGCTGGATACACCCCGACACACGCCGACACCGCCGCCATCAGCCTTGCATGGAACGGGTTCAAGGCGCCATCGCGGTGCCGGCTCCACGCCGGTAAACGCTTGGCACATACCGCTTTTGCAGGCCCTTGCCTACACTCGGCGGCCGTGGATCAATCAGGACCGTTCATGTTGGCTCGTATCGCTTCGACCCTGGCCCTTGGCCTCAGCCTGGCCGTGCTGGCCGGGTGCGCAGGCAAACAGGAGGCCGCCGCGCGTCGGCAGGGCGAAGCAGTGCCGGTTACCGCGCAGGTCGTGCAGCCCACGCAGTGGAACGACACCCTGCAGGCACTGGGCACCGCCAAGGCGCGCGAGTCGATCAGCGTCACCGCCAAGGTCAGCGAGATCGTCGAGAAGGTGCATTTCGAAAGCGGCCAGCACATCGCCGCCGGTGCGCCGATCGTGACCCTGCGCGGCCAGGCCCAGGAAGCGGCGCTGGTGCAGGCGCAGGCCACCTTCCACGAGGCCGACCAGCTGTACAAGCGCCAGCGCGAGCTGGCCTCCCAGCGGTTGGTGTCCAGCGCCACGCTGGATACGCAGAAGTCGATCCGTGATGCCGCTGAGGCGCGCGTGATGCAGATGCAGGCCGACATCGGTGATCGCCGTGTGCGCGCACCGTTCGCCGGCGTGCTCGGCATCCGCCAGGTCAGCCCTGGCTCGCTGGTGACCCCGACCACGGTCATCGCCACGCTCGACGACATCGAGCACATGCACATCGATTTCCAGGTGCCGGAAGTGGAACTGGCCGCGCTGGGCGTCGGTGACAAGGTCAGTGCCACCAGCGTGGCGTGGCCGGGCCGTACCTTCGAGGGCGTGGTCAGCACCATCGACGCACGCATCGATCCGGCCACCCGTGCGGTGACCGTGCGCGCCGACTTCGCCAACGGCGACCACGCACTGCGCCCCGGCATGCTGCTGGACGTGCGCCTGTTCCGTCCCGAGCGCCCGGCGCTGGTGGTGCCGGAAATCGCCGTGGTGCAGGTCGGCCGCGATACCTTCGTGTACCGCATCAAGAACGACGACAGCGTCGAGCGCGTGGACGTGGTGACCGGTGCGCGCCGTGCCGGCGTGGTCGAGATCAAGCAGGGCCTGGAGGCCGGCCAGCGCATCGTGGTCGACGGCACCGGCAAGCTGCGCCCGGGCCTGAAGGTCGCGGCCAAGGATGCGGCACCGGCCAGCGGCGCGAAGCCGGCTGACGCGCCGGCACCGGTCGCGGCCGAGGGCCACGGCGGATGAAGCTGTCCGACGTCTCCATCCAGCGGCCGGTGTTCGCCGTGGTGATGAGCCTGCTGTTGCTGGTGCTGGGCGTGATGTCCTTCACCCGGCTGACCCTGCGCGAACTGCCGGCCATTGATCCGCCGATCGTGTCGGTGTCGGTGGACTACACCGGCGCGTCGGCGGCGGTCATCGAAAGCCGCATCACCCAGGTGCTGGAAGACGCACTGGCCGGCATCGAAGGCATTGATACGATCAACGCGCGCAGCACCAACGGCCGCTCGCAGGTCAGCATCGAGTTCACTTCCAACCGCGATATCGAAGCGGCGGCCAATGACGTGCGCGATGCGGTCAGCCGTGTCGCCGACCGCATGCCGGAAGAAGCGCGGCCGCCGGAAATCGCCAAGGTCGAAAGCGATGCCGACCCGATCATCTGGTTCAACATGGTCTCCTCGACCATGGACACGCTGGAACTGAGCGACTACGCCGACCGCTATGTGGTCGACCGCTTCTCCAGCCTCGACGGCGTGGCCCAGGTCCGCATCGGTGGCCGCCAGCGCTACGCGATGCGCATCTGGCTGGACCGTGACCAGCTGGCCGCGCGTGGGCTGACCACCGGCGATGTGGAAACCGCACTGCGCAACGAGAACGTGGAACTGCCGGCCGGCCGCATCGAGTCGACCGACCGCGATTTCACCCTGCGCGTGGAGCGCAACTACATCAAGCCGGAAGACTTCGCGACCATCCCGCTGGGCAAGGGCCGCGATGGCTATGTGGTGCGCATGGGCGACGTGGCGAAGATCGAGCTGGCCTCGGCCGAGCGTCGCGCTTACTACCGCAGCAACGGTGAGCCGGGCATCGGCCTGGGCATCGTCAAGACCTCCACCGCCAACTCGCTGGATGTGGCGCGCACCGCGCGTGCTGAAGCCGAGCGTGTGGCGCTGTCGCTGCCCAAGGGCACGCAGATCTTTGTTGCGTTCGACAACACCACCTTCATCGAAGCCGCCGTGGACCGCGTCTACGCCACGCTGGTGGAGGCGATGATCCTGGTGCTGGCGGTGATCTGGCTGTTCCTCGGCAGCTTCCGCGCCGCACTGATTCCGGCGGTGACCGTGCCGGTCTGCCTGGTGGCCGCGTTCATCGCACTGTATGCGTTCGACTTCTCGATCAACCTGCTGACCCTGCTCGCTCTGGTGCTGTGCATCGGCCTGGTGGTGGACGACGCGATCGTGGTGGTGGAGAACGTGCAGCGCCGCATCGATCTGGGCGAGCCACCGCTGGTGGCCTCCAAGCGCGGCACCACGCAGGTCGCCTTCGCGGTGATCGCCACCACCGCAGTGCTGGTTGCGGTGTTCCTGCCGGTCGGTTTCCTGGAAGGCAATACCGGCCGCCTGTTCCGCGAACTGGCGGTGGCGCTGGCGGCAGCGGTGGCGCTGTCCGCGTTCGTGGCGCTGACGCTGACGCCGATGATGGCGTCCAAGCTGCTCAAGCCGCACACGGGTCAGGCACCGCGTGGCCTGCATGGCTTCATCAACCGCAATCTGGAACGTCTGGCCTCGGGCTACGGGCGCGTGCTCGACCATCATGTGGACCGCACCTGGATCTACCTGCTGGTGATGGTGGCCGCGCTGGCTGCCAGTTGGGGCCTGCTGAAACTGCTGCCGTCGGAGCTGGCGCCGGCTGAAGACCGCGGTTCGTTCCAGATCATGATCGACGGCCCGGAGGGCGCCGGCTACGACTACACCGTGCAGCAGGTGCAGCAGGTGGAAGCGCTGCTGGCCCCGCATGTCGGCCCGGACAAGCCGATCGTGCGCGCCAACCCGCGCGTGCCGGGTGGCTGGGGGGCCAGCGAGGAAATGCACACCGGCCGCGTCAGCATCTTCCTGCAGCCGTGGCGCCAGCGCAGCGAGGCCACGCCGGATGTGGCCAATGAACTGCAGAAGGAACTGGACACGATCCGCGGCGTGCGTGTGCGTACGCAGGTGGGCGGCGGACTGGTGCGCAGTGGTGGCCAGCCCTTCCAGATCGTGCTGGGTGGGCCGGAATACGCGGAAATCGCCCAGTGGCGCGACCGCGTCCTGCTGCGCATGGCCGACAATCCGGGCCTGGTCGGCCCGGATTCGGACTACAAGGAAACCCGGCCGCAGATGCGGGTGAACATCGACCGCCAGCGTGCGGCGGATCTCGGCGTGCCGGTCACCGCGATCGGTTCGGCGCTGGAAACCATGATGGGCTCGCGCCGCGTCACCACCTTCGTCGACAACGGCGAGGAGTACGACGTGCTGGTGCAGGCCGGCCGCGATGGTCGCGCCAGCCCGGCCGACCTGGCCGCGATCCGCGTGCGCGCCACCTCCGGCGAGCTGGTGCCGCTGTCCAACCTGGTCACGCTCAGTGAAGTGGCCGAGGCGGGCACGCTGAACCGCTTCAACCGCCTGCGCTCGATCACCATCACCGCCGGCCTTGCGCCGGGCTATCCGCTGGGCGAGGCCATTGCCTGGGCGCAGAACGTGGCCCGCGAAGAGCTGCCGCAGTACGCGCAGGTGAACTGGAAGGGCGAATCGCGCGAGTACCAGAGCGCCGGTGGCGCGGTGCTGCTGACCTTCGCGATGGCCCTGCTGGTGGTGTACCTGGTGCTGGCCGCCCAGTTCGAAAGCTTCATCCACCCGCTCACCATCATGCTGACCGTGCCGCTGGGCGTGCTCGGCGCGCTGGTCGGCCTGTGGGTGAGCGGGGGCACGGTGAATCTTTTCAGCCAGATCGGCATCGTCATGCTGGTCGGCCTGGCGGCGAAGAACGGCATCCTCATCGTCGAATTCGCCAACCAGCTGCGCGACGACGGGCGCACCGTGCGCGAGGCGATCATCGAATCGGCGATGGTGCGCCTGCGCCCGATCCTGATGACCTCGATCGCCACCGTGGTGGGTGCGATCCCGCTGGTGGTGGCCGGTGGCCCTGGCTCGGCCAGCCGCGGCACCATCGGCATCGTGATCATCTTCGGCGTGACCCTCTCGACGTTCCTGTCGCTGTTCGTGGTGCCGGCGTTCTACGCGCGGCTGGCCCCGTACACCCGCTCGCCGGAAGCAGTGAAGCGCGAACTGGAGAAGCAGGAAGCCGAGTCGCCCTCGGTGGGCGGGCATGCCTGACCCTCGCGCCGACAGGATCGGACCGGGGGGCGGATCCCTTTCCCAACGGGAAAGGGCTCTGACCCCAGACCTCGACGGCAATGGCTTCCGATTGCGCCCCTGGCACCCAGACGACCTCGCGTCCCTGCTGCGCCACGCCAACGACCCGGACGTTTCGCGCGGCCTGCGTGACCGCTTCCCTTACCCGTACACCCGCGAGGACGGCGAGGCCTTCCTGGCCGGCCGCGTGCTCGCCCCCGGCACCCTCAACCTGGCCATCGTGATCGATGGCCACGCCTGCGGCAGTATCGGCGCGCAGCCGGGCACGGCCGAGCGCGGGCATGCAGCCGAATTGGGATACTGGTTGGGTCAGGCCCATTGGGGCCAGGGCGTCATGACCCGCGTCGTGGCCCTGTTCGCCCCCTGGGTGATGGACGAGCTGCGCCTGTTCAGGCTGCAGGCCGAGGTCCTGGATTTCAACGAAGGCTCGGCCCGCGTGCTGCTGGCCAACGGCTTCAGTGAAGAGGGCACGGCCCGCTGCGCGGTGTACAAGCGCGGCCAGCTGCACGACCTGCGCCGCTTCGCCCGGGTACGCACGCAGCTGCCCTGAGCGCGCAGGCTGGTCGCTGTAGAGCCGAGCCCATGCCCGGCTGCCCTCGGGGGCCCAAGCCGAGCATGGGCTCGGCTCTACAAGACAGCGCTACCGCAGCGGCCTTCGATCAGGGAGAATCGACCGGTCCCCTCCAGCCGACGGGACGTCCTTACAACCCGCCGACTGGAGAGAGCGCGCGTGGAAGCTACCGTACATTTCATCAACAGCATCATCTGGAGCAAGGCACTGATCTTCATGTGCCTGGCCGCCGGCCTGTTCTTCAGCCTGCGCACCCGCTTCATGCAGATCCGGGGTTTCCTCGAGATGTGCCGCCTCACCGTCAGGGGTGAGAAATCCGATGCCGGCGTGTCCTCGTTCCAGGCCCTGGCCATGTCGATGGCCGGCCGCATGGGCATCGGCAACATCGCCGGCGTGGCCACCGCCATCGCCTTCGGCGGCCCCGGTGCGATCTTCTGGATGTGGGTGATGGGCTTCCTCGGCGCGTCCACCTCGTACGTGGAATGCACCCTGGCGCAGATCTACAAGACCAAGGATGCCGAAGGCCGCTACCGCGGTGGCCCGGCCTACTACATCGAAAAGGCGATGGGCCTGAAGTGGTACGCGCTGGCCTTCGCCATCGCCACGATCATCGCCGCCGGCTTCCTGATGCCGGGCGTGCAGGCCAATGCCATCGCCGACAGCATCATCAACGCCTGCCGCGGCACCGCCCTGTGCGGCCCGCTTGATGGCCAGGCCTTCGGTATGGAATCGGTGCAGGCGCTGAAGCTGGGCATCGGCATCGTGGTGGCGCTGCTGCTGGGCGTGGTGATCTTCGGTGGCGTCAAGCGCATCGCCAACTTCGCCGAAGTGGTGGTGCCGTTCATGGCCGCCGGTTTCATCCTGACGGCCATCGTCATCATGATCATCAACTACGACCGCGTGCCGGACATGTTCGGCATCATCTTCAAGAGCGCCTTCGGCACGCACGCGGCGTTCGGCGCGATGATGGGCCTGGCAGTGGAGTGGGGCATCAAGCGCGGCATCTATGCCAACGAAGCCGGCCAGGGTTCGGGCCCGCACGCGGCGGCCGCCTCGGAAGTCTCGCACCCGGCCAAGCAGGGTTACGTGCAGGCCTTCGCCATCTACTTCGACACCATGATGGTGTGCACCGCCACCGCGTTCCTCATCCTGGCCAGCGGTACCTACAACGTGTACTCGCCGGTGCCCGGCGCCGCGCCGATCTTCCAGGGCCTGGCCGGCATTCCGGAAGGCGCGGGCTACGCGCAGGCCGGCGTTGAAGCGGTGCTGCCGGGCTGGGGCTCGGCGTTCGTCTCGATCGCCATCTTCTTCTTCGCCTTCACCACCATCATGGCGTACTACTACATGGCCGAGACCAACCTCAGCTATGTGAACCACAACAAGAAGCGCCCGCTCACCGTGCTGCTGCTGCGCCTGGGCATCATCGGCATGGTCGTGTTCGGGGCGTTCCACAATGCCACCCTGGCCTGGGCGCTGGGTGACATCGGCGTGGGCCTGATGGCCTGGCTGAACATCATTGCCATCCTCATCATCCAGAAGCCGGCCATGCTGGCCCTGCGTGATTACGAACGACAGAAGAAGCTCGGCCTCGATCCGACCTTCGACCCCGATGCCCTGGGCATCAAGAACGCCGATTTCTGGCGTCAACGCAAGCTGGAGTTGTCCCGTAGTGAATGATCCCTGGAAGAATGCCCGCCGCCCGTCGTCGCGACCGCCGCGGGCCACCCCGCTGCCACCGCGTGAGGGCGGCACCCCGCCGCCGCCGGGGCGCGGCAACGACGAACTGCGCCTGTATGGCTGGAACGCCGTGCAGGCGCTGTTCGCCAAGCGCCCGCAGGCGTTGCGCAAGCTGTACCTGGTGGACGCGCTGATTCCGCGCATGCAGCCGGTGCTGAAGTGGTGCGTGGCCAACCGCGTGGGCTACCGCGTCGTCGAGGAAGGCGACCTCAACAAGCTGGCCGCCACCACCCATCACGAAGGCCTGGTGGCCGACGTGCTGCGCGCGCCGGTGGTGCCGCTGGCACAGTGGCTGGCCGATCTGGGCGAAGGTCCGGCGCTGGCGTTGTGGCTGGACGGTGTCGGCAACCCGCACAACTTCGGCGCGATCCTGCGCTCGGCCGCACACTTCGGGGTCAAGGCGCTGCTGCTGCCGGCCGGCAGCACGCTGGCGCTGTCCGGTGCCGCCGCACGCGTGGCCGAAGGCGGTGCGGAATCGGTGCCGCTGGTGCAGTTGCCGGAGGCCGCGGAGGCGATGGCACAGCTGCGCGCTGCTGGCTTCGGCCTGGCCGCAACGCTAGTCGACGGTGGTGATGACGTGTTCCGCGCGTCCCTGCCGGACCGGCTGGTGTACGTGATGGGCGCCGAAGGCGAGGGCATGGACCGTGGCCTGGCGAGCCAGTGCGATCTGCAGGTCTCGATCCCCGGCAGTGGTGCGGTGGAGAGCCTGAACGTGGCCTCGGCCACGGCCGTGCTGCTGGCGCAGTGGGCCAGTCGACGCGATTGAGCCTCTGAGCGGTCAGATCCCTCGCCTGCGCGAGGGTTCTGACCCCGCCGGTTCCGGATTCAGGACCCGCCGTGGTGGGTGCGAACCTTCGTTCGCACCGCTCCTGCCGCTGCGCTCGCCGGGCAGCGCCCGGCGCTACCGCATCATTCGTTCGGCGGCGTGGTCGCCTTGGCTTCGCTGCCGAAGTTGCCATCAGCCTCCGCCGCCAGATACGCGAACACGGTGTAGGCGGCCACATTCTGCGCAAGCGCCTTCGGGTCGATCTTGTCGAGCGTGTCGTCGGCGGTGTGGTGCAGGTGGAAGTAGTCCGAGCCGTCCTGCGCCAGCCACGCCCACGCACCGCCCTTGGCAGCCAGCGGGCCGACGTCCGGGCCCGGGCCCCCCTTGTCGGCCTGGTACTCGATGCCCAGCGGCTTCATCACTTCGGCAATCTGCTTCGTCGCTTCACGCGAGCCTTCCGGGTTCGGCGAACCGGTATTGAAGGCGTAGATGCGGCCGGCGCCGAAGTCGCTCTCGGCGGCCAGCTGGTGCAGCGCCACGTCCTTGGCGTGTGCCTCGGCGTAGGCCTTGCCGCCATACAGGCCCTGTTCTTCGTTGGCGAAGGCAATCACGCGGATGGTGCGCTTCGGTGCCTGCTTGAGCTGGCCGATCAGATGGCCTGCGGCCATGGTGATGCCCACGCCCGCGCCGTCATCCACCGCGCCGGTGCCCAGGTCCCACGAATCCAGGTGGCCGCCGATGACGACCACTTCCTTCGGCAGCGTGCGGCCGGTGATCTCACCGATCACGTTGTACGAGGTGGCGGTGCCATCCCAACCGCAGTCCAGTGCTACCTTCACGGTGGTCGCGCCACGCGCCAGCAGGCGCGCCAGCTGGTCGGCATCGGGTACCGACAGCGCCGCCGACGGCACCGGGGTCAGGCCCTCATCGAAACGGGTGATGCCGGTATGTGGCACACGGTGCGAGTCGGTACCGGCTGAGCGCATCAGGAAGCCCACCGCGCCCTTGCGGATCGCCTCGGACGGGCCCTTGCTGCGGATCGCGCCGCCACGGCCGTAGTCGCGGCCATCGCGGAACGGCAGCATCTGGTAATCGACAAAGGCGATCTTGCCCTTCAGCGAACCGGCCGGTGCGGCCTGCAGCGCGGCCAGGTCGGCGAAGCGCACCACCTCGGCTTCCACGGTGCCGCCCGGGCTGCCCCCCAGTGCGGTGATCTGCAGCGGCTGCGGGTTCCTGCCGGTCACAGCGGCGTGTTCACTGCGGCGCTCCCACTTCGGGAAGGTCACCGGTTCTTTCCACACCTTGTCGAAGCCCAGCGCCTTGAACTTGGCTTCGGCCCAGGCCACCGCACGGGCGTCGGCTTCGCTGCCGGCAATGCGCGGACCGATTTCGGTGGTAAGCGATTCGACCACCTTCCAGCCAGTGTCGTCGGCCAGCGCCTGGTCGCGCAGCTGCGCGGCCGTGGCCAGCGAGGCCGGGGGCAGGGTGGTGGTGTGCGGTGCTGCAAAGGCCGGAGCGGCCAGCAGGGCAAGGGACGATGCGATGGCAAGGACGCGGCGACGCATGGGCAACTCCGGAAGGGACCAAGCCTTGGAGCTTAACAGTCGTTCAGGCCCGCGCATGGGCGGGAGGTCATGGCTGGCGCGCACGCAGTTTTCCGCCACGTCCGGCAAAGCGAAAGCCGCGCCGGAGCGGGGCTTTCGCCTGCTTCTGTAGAGCCGAGCCCATGCTCGGCTGCCTTGCAGATCAGCCGAGCGTGGGCTCGGCTCTACAGGTGGGAGGGGCGCCGATGGCGCCCGGTGCCCTTATTTCTTCAGGCTGTCGCGGATCTCCCGCAGCAGCACCACTTCCTCGGCCGGCGCTGCCGGTGCCGCTTCCTTCTTGCGCGACAGGCGGTTGATCACCTTGATCACCAGGAAAATGGCGAAGGCCACGATCACGAACTGGATCAGCGTGTTGATGAAGTCACCGTAGCCGATCACCACCGCCGGAATCTCCTTGCCGTCCGGCCCGATGCGGGCCGGCGACAGCGTCCACGCCAGCTGCGAGAAATCCACCTTGCCGATCAGCAGGCCCAGCGGCGGCATGATGATCTTCTCCACCAGCGCGGTCACGATCTTGCCGAAGGCTGCGCCGATCACCACGCCGACGGCGAGGTCGATGACGTTGCCGCGCATCGCGAATTCCTTGAACTCGGTGAGCATTCCCATTGTTGTTGTTCTCCGGTGGGGAAGTGGACAGCGCGCAGGGTAGCGCAGGTGATGTCAGCCCGCGATCACGCCATGGCGTTCGGCCACGTTTTCCAGGCGCGCACTGAAGCGATCGCCCGGCTTCAAAGCGGCGACCCCGGACGGCGTGCCCATGAACACCAGATCGCCCGCGCGCAGCTGCCACAGCTTGGACAGCTCGTGCAGGATCTCCGGCACGTTCCAGATCATCTGGTCCAGCAGCGCCTGCTGGCGCACCTCGCCGTTGACCTCCAGCGACAGGTTCAGCGCGGCCAGGTCGCCGACTTCCTCGGCGTGGACGATTTCGCTGATCGGCGCGGAGGCATCGAAGCCCTTGGCGGCGTCCCACGGATGGCCCTTGTCCTTGGCCGCGGCCTGCAGGTCGCGGCGGGTCAGGTCCAGGCCAACGGCGTAGCCGTAGACCAGCGCATCGGCATCGGCCACGGCCAACTCGCCCGCGGGCGCATCACGGCCGATCGCCACCACCAGCTCCACTTCGTGGTGCAGGTTGGCGGTTGCCGGCGGGTAGGGGATCACGTCGTCGTGGCCGACCACGATGGCATCGGCCGGCTTGCTGAAGAACATCGGGCGGCCGCGGTCATCGTCCGCCGGTACCGCCGCGCCCATTTCACGGGCGTGGTCAGCAAAGTTGCGGCCGACGCAGTAGATGCGGTGCACGGGGAAGCTGCCGCCACCGGCTACCGGCACACGCGGCAGGGCTACGGCAGGGATCACATCGGAGACATCGGACATGCGGGCATCCAGGAAGGGCGTGCCCGCAGTCTAGAACGCATGGCGCCCGCCGTCAGCGGGCGCGGAAGACGTGGATCAGCGCGAGGCCGGCAGCACCGGCTTGCGCACTACGCGGTACTCGCCCTCGACCACGGTCGGGTCGACCGGACGCGCGGCGCCGGGCTTGCGCGAGGCCAGCAGCTTCCACGCCAGGCCGACCAGGATCATCGCCGCACCGACGAACACACCGATGAACACCATCGCGGCCAGGATCGCCAGGCCGAGCAGGCCCACGGCAACGCGCACCAGCGGGTGGCGCGGCTTGCGCGGCGCGAACAGGGTGCGGAACTGGGTGAAGGCGGATGCGCGATTGAACATGGCGGCTCGATAGGCTGGGATCAGCGAAACCAGAGTATCGGGACGCGCCACCGTCATTGAGTGAAAAACTCGTTAAATATAGCCTGTGCTTATTACGGATCAATGACTTGTGTTCATGTCGCAGCCAGTCACCTGAGCAGGCATGCGACAATTCCGGTTTACCGTCCGAGCCTTCGCCATGACTACCGCCGCTGCCCTGATCGCCCTTGATGCCATTGCCGATGGCGCCTTTGCCGAGGTCGAAGCGGTGGTCGAGGGCGATGCCGAGTCGCTGGTGCTGTACCGCGACGGCGCGCAGGTGCGGGCGTTCCTGAACATCTGCCCGCACGCCGGCCGCCGCTTGGACTGGGCCCCGGGCCAGTTCCTGAAGAGCCGCGAGGGCCACCTGGTCTGCGCCGCGCATGGCGCCTCGTTCGCGCTGGACAGCGGCGACTGCATTGCCGGCCCCTGCAAGGGCGACCGCCTGCGCGCAGTGCCGTTGGACGTGCGCGACGGGCAGGTGTACCTGGCCTGAGGCCGGGCGATGTTGCCTGAGGTGGGTGCGGACCGTTGGTCCGCACGCTCCGCTGCAGGGAAGCTTCGTGCGGACCAACGGTCCGCACCTACCGATTGCAATCCCGCAGGTGCAGGGCGCAGCCCTGCCGATCAACTCACTCAGAACATCAGGTTGATCATCAACACCACCACGCAGGTGTAGATCAGCGACAGCGGCCCGCCCACCCTCCACATCTCGCGCGGGGTGTAGTTGGCCGGGCCGGTGATCATCGAGATCACCGGGTTGGAGGCCGTCATCAGGTTGTTGGACGCCGACAGCGCCACGATCAGCGCGAACGCGGTCGGGTTGCCGCCCGCTGCCAGCGCCAGGTTCACCGCAATGGGCACCATCACGATGGTCGCGCCCACATGGCTGATCACCAGCGAGAACGCCGTGGTCAACAGCGCCAGCGCCACTTCCAGCACCCAGATCGGAATGCCGGTGGGCAGCTTGTCGATGGTGTGGCCGGCTACCCATGCCGCCGCACCGCTGGAATCCATCGCCCAGCCGAGTGGAATCAGCCCGGCCATCATGAACACCGTCTTCCAGTTGATCGAGGCATAGGCCTCGTCCATGCGCAGCACGCCGGTCAGCAGCATGCCGGCCACGCCGGTCATCAGCGTCAGCGCCACCGGCAGCTTGCTGGTCAGCGCGATCAGGATGGTCAACGCGAAGATCGCCATCGCGATCTTGAACTTGTGCGGGCGCTGTTCGCCCGTCGGGTAGTCGGTGACCACCACGAAATCGCGGCTCTTGGCGGCCTGCGCCAGGTCGGTCCAGATGCTGTGGAAGACCAGCATGTCACCGGCGCGCAGCTGCACGTCGCGCACGTCCTCGCGGATCACCTGCTTGTCGCGGTTGATCGCCAGCAGGCTGATGCCGCGCTCCTTGCGCAGGCGCAGGTCGGCCGCGCTTTTGCCGATCACGTTCGAGGTCGGCGGCACCACCGCCTCGGAAATACCGGCCCGGCTCGGGTTGAACAGGTCGCCCAGGTGCTTCAGGCGCGAAGACATGCGCAGGAACTGGTTCTGCGCGAAATCGTTGATCTGCTGGCGCGGGCCCATCGCACCGAGCACGCTGCCGACCCAGATGCGCATTTCCGCCGGCGGCGCCAGGCGGGTGTCGTTGCCGGTCTTCAACGCCAGCAGCAGCGGGGCATCGTGCAGGTTCTCGGCCTCGCCCAGCGTCATCCCCACCAGCGGGCTTTCGGCGGTGACCACCAGTTCGAATACATCACCTTCAATGCCGTAGGTCTTGGCGAAGTAGCTCTCGGTGCGCGCCGGGGTGACACCGTCGTTGACCAGGCTTTCTTCTTCAACCAGCTTGCGGTCGCCGTAGTAGCGGAAATACAGCAGCGAGGCGATCAGCAGGGCCACGCCGATCGGCAGCGGCGCGAACATGCGCAGCGGCTCGATGGTGGCCAGGCCCGAGGGCAGGTTGTTGTTGGCCGAGGCCAGCAGATCGTTCAGCAGGATCAGCGGCGAGTTGCCGACCATGGTCAGCGCGCCGCCCATCACGATCGCCGCCGAAATCGGCAGCAGCAGGCGCTGCATCGTCAGCCCGGTGCGCGCCGCCAGCCGCGAAGCAACCGGCAGGTACAGCGCCATCACCGACGGGTTCTGCATGAAGGACGAGTTCAGACCGGCGATGGCGGTGGTCATCATCAGCAGCCGCTGCTCGACCCCATGGCCACGCCGCAGCAGCCACGCGGCCAGCCGGTTCAGTGCCCCGGTGCGGTCCAGGCCCGCACCGAGGATGGTGGTGGCGATGATGCTCATCACCGCGTTACCGGAGAAACCGCCGAAGATTTCCTCCGGCGCGATCAGGCCGGTGACACCCAGCACCACCAGCACCACCAGCGCGACCACGTCGGCGCGGATGCGCTCGAACAGGAACATCGCCATCGTGAAGCCGACCAGCCCGAGCACGAGCTTCATGTCGTTGGTCAGCGTCAGCGCGGTGTCCATGTGGGGCGCGGTGTCCTCAGGCGATCGTCAGGTGCGGTCGTACAGCAGGTCCCAGACGCCATGGCCGAGCTTCTGGCCGCGGGTCTCGAAGTGGGTCTGCGGGCGCCAGTCCGGGCGCGGCACGCTGCCACGCGGGCCGGCACGATTGACCAGCCCGGCGGTGGCATCGAGCACGTCCCACATCTGCTCGGCGTAGTCTTCCCAGTCGGTCGCGCAGTGCAGGCGGCCGCCCGGGCGCAGCTTGCGCACCAGCAGGTCGGCGAACGCCGGTTGCAGCAGGCGGCGCTTGTTGTGGCGCTTCTTGTGCCACGGGTCCGGGAAGTAGATGCGCACTTCATCCAGCGCGCCGTCGGCGATCTCGTTCTGCAGCACCTCCACCGCGTCGTGGTGGTACAGGCGCACGTGGTCGGCGTTGTCCTCGGCCAGCGCGTTCAGCAGGCGGCCCACGCCTGGGGCGTGCACTTCAATGCCGATGTAGTCGCGCGACGGGTCGTGCTGGGCGGCGAAGCGCAGCGCGGCACCGTTGCCGAAGCCGATTTCCAGCACCTTGTGCGCCGGGCGGCCGAAGGTGGCGTCCAGGTCACGCGGCTGGCCGTTGTAGTCGATGCCGAAGCGCGGCCAGCGTTCGTCGAACGCGCGCTGCTGGGCGGGGGTGAAGCGGCCCTGGCGCAGCACGAAGCTGCGCACCTCGCGGCGGCCCTCGCTGACGGTGAAGGGCTTGGGCGGAGCCTTGGAGCCGGCGCTGTCAAAAGGATTGGTCATCAGCCGATCAGCCCATCCACCGGAGAGGAGGCGCTGGCGTAGCGCTTGCGCGGGATGCGCCCGGCCAGGAAGGCCTCGCGGCCGGCCTCGACCGCCTTGCGCATGGCGCTGGCCATCAGCACCGGGCTGCGTGCGCCGGCAATGGCGGTGTTCATCAGCACGCCGTCGCAGCCCAGCTCCATCGCAATGGCGGCATCCGACGCGGTACCGACGCCAGCGTCGACAATGATCGGCACCTTGGCGTCTTCGATGATCTGCAGCAGGTTGTACTTGTTCTGGATGCCCAGGCCCGAACCGATCGGCGCGGCCAGCGGCATCACCGCGGCGCAGCCGATCTCTTCCAGGCGCTTGGCCAGGATCGGGTCGTCGGAGGTGTAGACCATCACCTCGAAGCCGTCCTTGACCAGCTGCTCGGCAGCCTTGAGGGTCTGTACCACGTCCGGGTACAGCGACTTCTGGTCGCCCAGCACTTCCAGCTTGGTCAGGTTGTGGCCGTCCAGCAGCTCACGGGCCAGGCGGCAGGTGCGCACGGCATCTTCGGCGGTGTAGCAGCCGGCGGTGTTGGGCAGGATGGTGTAGCGCTCCGGCGGCAGCACGTCGAGCAGGTTCGGCTCGCCCGGGTTCTGCCCGATGTTGGTGCGGCGGATCGCCACGGTGACGATCTGGGCGCCCGCGGCCTCGGTGGCCAGGCGGGTTTCTTCCAGATCCTTGAACTTGCCGGTGCCGGTCAGCAGCCGCGAGCCATAGGTCTTGCCGGCGATCACCAGCGAATCGGGGGAGACATGAACGTTCATGGCGCGATTATCGCTTATCCGCCTGAAGATGGGGTCACGCCGGAAACGGGTTCGGATCCCTTTGCCAGCGGCAAAGGACTCTGACCCGTGGCGCGATGCGTGGGGTCAGAGCCCCTCGCGGTGCGAGGGGATCCGACCCCTTGGCCTCAGCCCCCACCCAGCGCGTGCACGATCTCCACCACGTCGCCTTCGGCCAGCACATGCTCGCTGTGGCGGCTGCGGCTGACGATCTCGCCGTTGACCTCCACCGCCACACGGCGCTGCAGCAGCTGCTCGGTTTCGAGCAGGTCATGGAGGGTCGCCGAAGCGGGCAGGGTACGGGGTTCACCGTTGAGCTGGATGTTCATCCCTGCATTGTCGCTGATGGCCCGCCAGGATCGGAACCTTTGCAATCTGCGCCGGATGCCAGCTCCAGCACAGCAGGGCCAGGCGGGATGAGGCGACAATCCATGCGGCGGCGCAGCGTGAGCAAAAGGCGGCACGGTGAAACCATTCACCGTGCGCCGGCGTACGTGTGCCGGGTCCTTTTCTATTTTTCCCCACAGGAGTTTCCAGATGCAGCTCAGCAAACACCCGATCCGCTCCCTGATGGCGGCCGCGATCGCGCTGGCCGCGCTTCCGGCCATGGCAGGCGAGTCCCCGTTCACGCGCACCGTGTTCTTCGGCGACAGCCTGACCGACAGTGGCTACTACCGCCCGCTGATCCAGCCGGCCGACGCCCGCCCGGTCTCCGGCCAGTTCACCACCAACCCCGGCCTGGTCTGGGCCCAGTTCGTGGCTGACTACTACGGCACCAACGCCAATCCGAACGGCAACGGCCAGAGCGGCGACAACTATTCCGTGGGCGGTGCCCGCGTGGGCGTCGACCTCACCCAGCCCGCCTTCGGCAACGTGCCGGTGCCGTCGCTGAAGACGCAGACCGCCCAGTACCTGGCCGCCAATGGCGGCAAGGCTGACGCCAATGCCCTGTACACCGTCTGGGGCGGCGCCAACGATCTGTTCTCGATCACCGCGCCGGCGCAGGCACCGGCGGTCATCGGCGCTGCCGTGACCAACCAGATCGGCATCGTGGCGTCGCTGAAGCAGGCCGGCGCCCAGTACGTGATGGTGCCCAACCTGCCGGACGTGGGCACCACCCCGGGCTTCATCGATCGCGGCGCAGCCGGCCAGGCGCAGGGAACCGCCCTGTCCACGGCCTACAACAACGCGCTGTATGGCGGCCTGAAGCAGGCCGGCATCGATTTCATTCCGCTCGATACCTATACCCTGCTGCACGAGATCATCGCCAACCCGGGCATGTACGGCTTCAGCAACGTCACCGGCCGCGCCTGCCTGGTGCCGTCGTCGCTGGCCTGCAGCCCGTTGGCCTATGTGCGCCCCGATGCGGCAAGCAGCTACCTCTTCGCCGATGACGTGCACCCGACCACGGCGGCCCACCAGATGCTGGGCCAGTACGCCATCTCGATCCTGGAAGGCCCGCGCCTGCAGCAGGTGCTGAGCCACTCGGCACAGACCATCGGCCGTTCGCGCGCCGACCAGGTCAGCCTGCACCGCAGTGGTCGCCCGGCCGACGGCCTGTCCTGGTGGGGCGGCGTGCGCGGTGATCTGCAGCGCTACGACCATGCCGACCTGTACGACGGCATGGCGCCGGCCGGCCTGTTCGGCGTTGACTGGGCCCGCGACGGCATGGTCTTCGGTGGCTTCGCCGGCTTCGGCCGCCTCAATGCCGACTTCGGCAACAGCCGTGGCGATTTCACCCAGAAGGACACCACCGCCGGTCTGTTCGCCGGTTGGTACGGCGACCGCATCTGGGTCAACGGCCAGGTCAGCTACACCTGGCTGTCGTATGACGTGAACCGCAAGGTCCAGCTGGGCCCGGCGACGCGCGAGCACAGCGGTTCGCCCGACGGCAGCAACCTGACCGCAGCACTGAACGCCGGCTATGAGTTCGGCACCGAAGGCGGCTTCCGCCACGGCCCGATCGCTTCGGTGATCTGGCAGAAGGTGAAGATCGACGGCTACACCGAAGGTGCCAGTGCCGGCACGATGGCCACCGCTCTGGGCTACGGCAAGCAGGACGCCGATTCCACCGTCGGCCGCATTGGCTGGCAGGCGCGCTTCGATGGCGGCACCTTGAAGCCGTATGTGCAGCTGACCTACGACCACGAGTTCGAGGACACCAAGCAGGCCAGCGCCTGGGTGCAGAGCCTGCCGGCCGTCGGCATGTACCGTGTGCCGGGCATGGACTTCGACAAGAACTACGCCACCGCCATCCTCGGTGCCCGCATGGAGCTGTTCGGCCTGCAGAGCAACGTGGGCCTGAGCGCCACGGCCGGGCAGAAGCGTGCGCAGGACGCGACGCTGTTCGCCAGTTTCAGCGGCAGCTTCTGATCCAGGACGGGGTCAGCGCCCTTTCCTCGCGGAAAGGGATCTGACCCCATTGCGCCAAGGGGTCGGATCCGTTTCCGCCAGGAAGCGGCTCTGCCCCCATTGCGGCATGCCGCCATTGCACAACACCGGCAGCTCCGCATAGACTTTCACCCTGCAACGCGGGCGTAGCTCAATGGTAGAGCTGTAGCTTCCCAAGCTACTGACGTGGGTTCGATTCCCATCGCCCGCTCCAATCAACACCGAGATCCGCGCTAAGTGTCTGGAGGCGCGAGGGTTTCGGGATTGGATAACGGCCTCTCAAACGACCTTCCTGGGTATCGTTTGAGGTATCGCCAAAATCGCCAAACATGCCAAAGCCATTGCTTTTGGCCAGGCCAAGCGGGGTCTACGCCCGTTTTCTCGTCCCAAAAGACTTGCTAGCATTGGTCGGCTCGCGCTTCCTCGTTCGTCCGTTGCACGCTCCTTTCGGAGACGTGGCCAGGCTGGTCGCTGCCCGCATGGGCATGGCACTCTCTCAGGCATTCCAAGCATTGAGACAGGGGCAGGCGGTGGACATCGACGAGGTGTTACGCAGGGTGCGGCGGAATGGTGTTCAGCAGCTGATCTTGAAAGGGATCACCTTCCCCAACGGCGCGGGCGTGACCGAGGTGGAGATCAGAACGCCGGAAGACATGGCGTTCTGGCGCGAGACCCTCGAAAAGATGGCCAGCGCCGATCCAGTAGAAAGCATCGGCCTGCTTCCTGAGCATTTTCTGCTCAAGCAGCAGGAGGCGCATGCGAAGAGGGAGGCGACAGGTCGTTCGGTTGGACTGTCGCTGTCTAAAGCCATCGAGAACCACCTGACGGATTTGACCAACGCGAAGTTGCAGCCAAAGACGGTTCTGGAGAGCCGTCACACGTTGCGGCTGTTTGCTGGCGTGGTAGGGGAAAATCTGCCTGTGTCCGAGCTTTCGCAAGATCACGTGCGCGAGTTCTTCGGTGCAATTCGATGGTGGCCTTCGAATGCATCCAAGCGGCCTGCTTACCGAGGAATGCCGGTGCTGGAGGTGATGGCCCTGGCAAAGGCCAACGATGAGCCCGAGCCGGCCGCCTGGACCATCAAAAAGCACCGCCAGCGTCTGTCGGTGTTCTTTATCTCCTTGGTCGAGGCCAAACGGCTGGACGTCAACCCCTTGGCAGGCGTACGAGCGGTGGCGACCCCGGACGAAGAAGACAGGGGATCTCCCTTCACCGACAGCGAGTTGGGCGCCATTTTTGGAAGCGCGTTTGTTCCCTGAGCGTCGAAGTATCCGCATCGGTGGTTTGGTCCGATGCTCGGGCTCTACAGCGGTGCACGGGTCAACGAAGTGGCTCAGTTGCAAGTGGATGACATCGCAACGGTCGATGGCGTTCCCGGATTCTACGTCCGGGTGGTGGCCAGGGGTCAGCGGATCAAGGGCAAGCATTCGCGCGGTTTTGTTCCCTTGGCGCAACCCGTGCTGGAGGCCGGGTTCCTGGACTACGTGGAGGAGGCCAAGGCCGCAGGCCATGTGCAGTTGTTCCCCAATCTACCGAACAGCACCGGCCTGGGATTTGGCAGGCAGCTGTCACGCCAGTTTTCCACCTACATCAAGCGGCAAGGCGTCGAGGAAAAGGGGCAGGGCTTTCACGGTTTTCGCCACACCTTGGCCGATCGCCTCGACGCCGCAGGTGCGTCGAGGCGATCGGCGCGGTCACCGGCCATGCTGCGGGGCAAACGGTTTTGGAGAAGCACTACATTCACCGCTCCACCCTGCCGGACCGCGTGGCGACGTTGGGCAGGTTCTCGCCTCCGGTTGTGTTGCCGCGCTATCAACCGGGGCAGTTTGACTTGGCGTTGCGCTCGGCCGAGCAGAAGCTGCGGGAAGTTGGTCGGCGTGGAGGAAAGAAAAAGGCCCCCCAGGTGAGTGGGGGCCTTCCCGAAGCTGCACTGGAGCTTCTACTCACTTGCTGGCGTTGGCGGTGAGCAGAGCGGTTACCGCTCTACAAGCCCATGCTTACTCCAGCGGGCGAGGAGAACGTTCCACGCCGCCTGAGAACGTCTCTAGCAGCCCTGCCGCTCGCTTGTCTGCTGACAACAGTTCAGCGGTGCCAAGTTTCGGACGATCCAGCAGTTCCGACGCCCTTGAGTCACCCAGTAGGTAGGCGACCTTGAGATACGCGGCGCTGTCCACCAAGGAGCCATGGCTGGGGTCGTCGTAGTAGATCTTGGAAAGCCCATAGTAAGCGAACAAATTGCCTGACTTGGCTTGCTCATAGAGAAGCACGGAGCCTTCCGTGAACTTCCCGGCCTCCAGGGCAATTCTCTCCGCGTAGACAACGGCGGCCGGTCTGTTGCCAGACGCTGCCATCTCTTGGAGGGATTGCAGGCTAGCTGCATGCAACTTGGCGTTCTCCTGTTCGGAGGGATAGCCATGCTGAATCAACCACTGGGCCTCGGCCGGAGAGCGAGCGCTCAGCGGGCCGGCGCTCGCACAGGACGGATCCACCGCAGGGCACAGCCTCTGCTGAACTTCAGCAGAGCGCTCGGCTGCGTTTGCGCCGGCGTTGGAGGATTGCGTGGGGCGTGGGGTCCCGCTTTTGGGTGTATGGTCGTCCCGCTGGGCTTTCTGTTCGGTCGTTTGAACGTCCGCTGCGGGGGGGGACTTATCCGCGCAAGCGGAGAGTGCGCAGGCAAGCATGGCCACGATTGCGAAGTTTTTCATGCGCTCACCTGTCAAGGAATTGAACATTGCTGTTGGTCCAGTTGCGTCCACCATGTTGAGCACTGGGCATCTTCAGAAACAAATTTCCATTTCTCTTTCAGGGATTTCTCCAGCTCAACCGCACCTGCCCCTTGCGGGGTGATGTATTCCTCCACGGGCACGCCGTAGCGACGTGCCCATTCTACGAAGGTCTCGACGAGGCCTGGTGCCCCCACCTCATCGTCTATCGCCTTAAGGATGCCGAGACAGTATGACTCAGGAATGGTGATGTTTATGCCCGCCCTGGTCGCGCTTGATGCTTGAAGCTGCTGTTCGCATGCATGCATAACCGCGTAGCGAAACTCCCCGGTTGCGCTGTTGAAGTCCTTTGTCAGGTTGGCGTAATTCTGGGTTTGGCGTTCCAGGGCGTCCTTCATGGAAGCCTGAGCGTTCGGATCAGGCGGCACGGTTCGACCAAACCCGTGCGTTCGGCCTTCGCTGAAGGAAATCGCCATCAGGACAGTAGACTTTGCCCCCCAAGAAGCGCCAGGCAAGCGATCTTTCGCGTAGCTGGCCCCCGACGGGAACGGGATGCGTGCAGGGCAGGAGGCGGGCTTCCTGGCAATGTGTTCTGCGCAAACCCGCTGTTTCCAAGTGTCTGCCGAGGGGGGGGAGGAACTGCCCCCCCCACCACCTCCCTCGCCTGGATCGTAGCCCCCAATTCCGGGAACCGAAGGAGGATCCATGGGGGGGGTGTAGGGGGGGACGTAGGGAGGCGGTATCGCATCAACGGGGGGAAGGTTGGTCGTTCCTCGATCGTTGGTGGTGTCGGCCATGCCTGATTGGGCTGCGAGCAAGGACCCGCCCACGATCAGTGAGATGCGAAGGATGTCGCGGATCTGGCGTTTGAGGTTCTGCGATCTAGAGATGTCTTCGGGAGTTAATGTCGGTTTGTTCTTCATGAATCACCATCAGTCCTTGGGGGCTTCAAAGCGGGCGATGCGAGCTTCTTGCACGTTCCAATGCATGTTTGAATGGCTTCTTCGAGGTCTCTTTTGGAGGGGAGGGGGGATGCGGCGTAGGTCGAGGCAATTCGCCGGGCCAGCGGTGGGGAACAGTTCTCGCTGACGGCGCGCACGGCGTCTTCGGTCACGGCTCCTGTGAACAGCAGGGCGTCAGTTGCCCTGACGTCCAATTCTTTTCGTGCTTCTCGCCACGCGGAGACTAGGGCGCGCGCCGCTGCCAACCACCGCTCCATCCTTGCGGGCTCGGGCGTGTGCTGCCCGGTGAGGGAGGCATCGTTCCACGAAGCAACGGTTGCCAACTTGTCAAACATCAGCAGCCAGCAAATGTAGAGCGGGAACAAACAGCGTTTGCGAGCGGCGAGCTTGATCAGCAAGGAACGTGTGATCCGTCCGTTTCCATCGGCCAATGGGTGGATCGTCAGCAGTTGGTGCGTCAGCGCCTCGTCGAGGTGCTCATTGCAGTTGGATTGGTGCTGGGAGAGGGTGGTCAGGAGATTGGCGAGCAGTGGAGCGACGACCGCGACCGGTGGCAGCACGAGCACCGCCTCCTTGGGGCCTCGTCCTGCCACCCATGCGCGATCTGATCGAAGCGAGGGTGCCTGGAGGCCTGCTGCGGACGTCAGTGAGGCGATCAAGGCGTCGGTTGTGCGCAGATCCGCTGGGCTCAGGGGCGCGATTGCCTTGTGGGCTTTTTCAACGGCGCTGACGGGCAGCAGGAAGTCCCCGTTGTAAGCTTGGCAGTGAACCCGATTCAGTCGTGACGAAAGCAGCAGGAGCGGGTGAAGGTCCGGCTCCAGGAGCTTGGGCTCGTAAGCCTGCCTCAGCTCAAATGCTTCGGAGCGCAGTGGTTGGGGTTGCGAGACCACGACGCCGTGGGTGCCCCAGATCTGTGCTTCGCCCGCAGATCGAATCAGGGGAGGAGGAATGTAGTGCAGTGTCACGGCGCGTTCCAGGCGAGTGAGGTCCAGCGCGTGAGCGTGCACTGCCGTTCGTTACAGTCGTCACCGTCTTGGCTGAGGTGTCAGTGGTTTGCTTCTCCGCGCAAGAGATCGCAGACCTCGGCGTTCAACATTCTGTCCAAAGCAGTGAACATCCTCACGCCGGGCGGGGCCGACGGCTTTGAGCTGACCAATGGTTACCTGCGTGTTTGGGCAGGTAACTCTCAGCGCACAATCGGCAACAACTTCGGTGCTGATGGCTTGGTCGACTACTTCGGACCGAATGTGGGTGCTTCCAACGCGAGCAAGGCCAGCGCAACCATGTGGATGGATCGCGACGGCAACGCGTATTGGGGCGGGGCGATCGCTGCTGGCATTCTGCGCAACGCGGCGCAGTCCACGACTACGCAAACCATCGGTACCAGCGTGCTGGTCGGTCCGTTCGATACCAACGGGCGCAGCAAGCAAGTGGTGGTCGGCTACAACCGACGTCATACGCGCATCAAGAACGGCTTTGGCTCTGACGGTTTCGTCGCAGGTGTTGGTAGCAACAGCGGTGTGATCAACCTGTATCGCCAGTTGATCGGTCAGAACGAGACGTTGTGGCAGCAGATCCCGATCAGCGGCCGAGTAAAAATTTTCAACGAAACTGACTCGAATGATCGGGCCGTGTCGTACTGGACGGCGTCGGTCACGCTTAACGACAGCGGCGACGGAGCCGCGCGCCGCAGCTACCGTGCCGAGATCGTCAGCTACTCCGAGCAAAGTGTCACTCACCAGTCGGGATCGTTCACGAGCCAAACGATCACCCTGAGCGTGGTGACCGTGCCGTATGAGGACGCGGTTGCGATGCGGGCCGGGCGCTACTGCCGGCTCACCGCGACCGAAGAGGCGGCAGAAGCCACCGGCGGGCGATGCTTTTAGGGGGGGGCGAGCCGCTACTTGGACGCAAGGATGGGTCGGAGTAGCGACAAGCGTCAACGGATGCTTGCCCATCACGTTGGGAAAACGCCAGCTGTGGTCAGACTGCGCCCATGCGCTATTCCGCCCAGATCTCCGCCGCGTATCAGAAGCTGGCCCGCATGATCGGCGCCACGCTGTCTCTGCAGGAGTTCGCCGCACCCTACGCCTACGATCCTAGGAAGAAGCGGCCCCAAGACACCGAAGGGGGTGGACGACGCCATCCGAGCGGGCTGCTTTAGCCAAACGGAGCTAGCAATGTTTTCTGAGCTAGAGCAGTGGAAACGGGCCGAGGTCGCGGTGCTTTAGTAATTAAGGGACGGGTCTATGAGCCACACTACTAGCAAAGCCCCAAGCCGGCGGATGCCGGCCTGGAGATGTGCTATCGACGAACCTATCGCTGCATGCGTCGGACAGAGCACTTCGACGAGGCGCATACAACCTCAGTTATATAATTCCCAACGCCGACATTCTCGACAGGTACTCCGAGCTGGCTCAAATAGTCGACCAGCTGGCCCAGGTTCTCGCCAGTGCCATTCCATACGCCTCGTATGTTTGACTGACTTGCTGGAATCAGCTGTCCTGTCGGTGTACGTGCAGATTCCTCTTTTGCGTCGGCAGTCGTATCCTCAATCTGCAACGAGTAGTCCATGTACGAGCCGTCAGACATCACTACGCGGAATAGCAGAAAACTCTTTTCCTTTAGCCCGAGCACGTTTGTCGCATTTTGCGCCACGTCGATCAAGGACGAAAGAACGTTCGCATTGACGATTGAGTTTAGGGTTCTGGTGTCACCCAGTGCTGACTCGATCTGCGCTTTCAGATTGTTGTCGAGTAGCACGTCATAGGTTGACTTGCCATTCGCAGCGGGAAGAGAGAGATGTTGGACGGGAACGTTGTAAATGGGGCGAAGGCTATTGCCACCGATCACATAGAGTTTGTGGGCCTTGTCTACCTCGACCCTTACGTGGCTCTCCACCGGCGACTGAGTTGCTGTGGCTGCTGCGGATAGAGCACGGGGCTTGACGCCACCTCCTCCCCCGCCACTACTTCCATTGATCCACCACTTTTGAACAACATTCGCTCCAAGGTTGTACACGTAGAAAAAGCCGCCACCTCTACCGTTCAACGCCGCGATGTCGCGAGCCTTTGCTTGAAACTGCGCGTCAGTCACGCACGTCTCGCACTGTATCGAATAATCATACGCGTGTGCGTTGTTTGCGAACGCTGCTCCGATTAGAGCAGACACCAATGCAATTGTCTTCTTCATGTGGCTCCTCCTTGAGTCTGGGATCGTAACACGCCCCCGCCAATCAACAGAGGAGCAGATGCATGCTCGCAGGTATCTAGATCTTCAACCCTGCCGGATCGTTGGAGATTGATTGCGCGACCCGCTTAGGGTTGTTCATCGGCGCGGTTCAGACCGACGCTGTGCACGGAAATTCGACTTGGGGAGAGTCGCTGCCGCCAAGGGATTTCCTTTCTACGTGGTGCATCCGCCAACACAGTCTGGCCGCACGCCAGCGGTTTGGTATGGTTCGTGCCAGCGGATCGAGCGTGGTGTGGGGTTCCGGTTGACCGGACCGCAGGTGGATGGGACGGGCTCAAAGGGTTCGGGGCGCTTCTATTATTCCCCCGCCACTGCCCGGTCTGCCGCCGACCCGCGAGCAGCAGCAACAGGTCCGGCGCCTGGCTGAGGCTGGCGCGAAGGAAATCGAGCGGATCAAGGCAGCGCTGGAGCCGCGTAAGCCGCCGGCGGAGACCAAGCCCCGAGCGAGGGACGCCCGCAGCAAGGCGTGGCTGAGGCCGGGAGCTGCAGCAGCTGCGTCGCGGTGTTTAACCGCTTAGCCTCCAGAGAGCTTCTGCATAGCTCCTTGCGACACAAGGGCTACGTCATGTCTGCTCCAGAAATCAGTTCAATGCAAGCCTTTGATTCGCCTCCACAGTCAGGCAGGCTTTTAAGCCGCCCCTTCGTCAGGCGGCGAGGTGGTCCTTTCAGGCTGAGAAAGCCTAACTTTCAACTCTCCTTCCGAGACCAACTCACTCAGCCGCCTCGATAGCTCTGTCTGAGCGCTCTGTGCGTCTTCGTCGATGGGGAAGCTGGCAACGTTCATCGTGATAGGGTTCCTTACCTCAAGCACCCCAATAGCTAAGCGGCGAAGTTGCTTTTGCTCGTGTTCTTCGACGCCATGGGCTTCCGGGTTATATGCGCCCTTACGGAGCACGACTCGATCAAATTTGTAGCCCACGTCATCCGCGATCGCCATCATTAGTTCGACATGGGAGTCCTGCAGCTTAGTGATCCAGGTGTCAATGTCTCGGTCTTGAAGAGCTCGATCCGATAGTAGGTCGAGATGCTCTTTCCAGAGATCCAGGACCCGCGCCCGCTCCACGTTGTCCCACGGATTCGGGCTCGCCCGCGCCACTGCCGCACGCCATCGCCTGTTCCGATACGGAATTCCCCTGCGGCACGTGTCCAGCCCCGAATGCGTTTGCACCGGATGCCTGTCTGTTTTCGGTCCTGCATGTCGTGCCGCGAGACGAAGGCGCGCCAACGGACGCCTGCGCTAGACTCCGCTGAACCCAACACGGAAGTTCTCGCATGCGTCGTCCGATTCTACTGATGGCTGTATTCCTGGCGGGGTGCGCGACAAGTCCCAAAGGGCTTGAGCGCCCGGAATACGCCTCTGTGTTTACGGTGGAGCAGGGATATCAGCTGACGCTGAAGCGGATTGTTGCGGCCACCGAGGAATGCCGGCCTGTGCAGCTCCTGCCCGTCGGTCAGCTGATCAACGATGTGCAGAACTACAACGACCTGAAGGAAGCCAGGATTGTCCATGGGGCATCCGGCGTCGGCACCCAGATCTACAAGGTGATCGCACTCAAGGAAGTGGAGGGCGTCACAACCGTCACCTTGTACACCAAGGCGCGGGCAGGCGAAGAGCTCACCAGGCTGAAGAAGTGGGCGGCTGGAAGCACCGAGTGCAAATGACGCTGTTCCTGATGCGCTCAGGCCTGCGCGGTCGCCAGTGACTGCGCATACCCTTCGGTAAAGAACTCCGACAACGCCTGCCGCTGCTTAGTGCTGATCGCGCACGACGCATTGGCCGCATAGTCGAAGTGCACCATCACGCAGCGCCCGCTGGCGACCAGCACGTCGTGCTGAAACGCCTGCTGCACGATCGACAGCGAGGAGCGGCCGATGTTCTCGATGCGGGTCTCGATGCACACGTCGTGGCCCGGCTGGATCTGCTGCAGGAAGTCGATGTCGTAGCGGCGCAGGATCAGCGTCAGGTCCCGCATGCTGGCCTCCCGGCTGAAATGCCGGAAGATCTCCTGGCGGCCTTCTTCGAACCAGACGGGCAGGGCGGTGTTGGTCACGTGACCCAGTACGTCCACTTCGGAAAAGCGGGGAGTGACCTTCAGCGGCATGGGGCCTCCTGGAGCGTTGCGGGTGAAGTCCCCGGCGACGGCATTTCCATCGCCGGAGACAGGACGGCGGCTCCCCGCTGTCAGTCGGAGTAGAAGCCGTTTCCGAGCGTGCCGGGCAGGCTGGTTTCCGGCCACGGCATCAGTGACGTGCAGGCGTCATACAACGTGCAGAAATCCTGTCGCAGCTGCGCAGGTACCCAGCTTCCGTAGGAAACGTCAGTGGAATCTCCCACGCAAGCGTAGGACACATCGATCCAGCGCGTATTGGCATGTGAGGCAATGCCCTGGTGCTGGGTCTTGCCCGTGCAATAGCGCAGGCCCTGGCCGATCAGCGTGTTGTTGGCGTCGAAGTAGAGCCGGGAGACTGCATGGGTCGGCGCAGCCTGCACTTGGGCAGCGCCTCCCACCAGGCCAAACAGCAACAACAGCGGAATTCCCATTCGCATCTGTGGTTCTCCTTGGATTGTGTAAGCCGGCCGTGTCCTGTCCTGTAGCCGGCAGGGCATCTTCGCACAGCCCTGCGCAGCCCGCAGATATGGGCGCCGGCACGGCATCATCCACCCGCCACACGCCCGCGCTATGCTGCGCGCCTGCCGTCCGATCCCGCCGCGATGAAGCTCGCCATCCTGTCCCGCAACAGCTCCCTGTACTCCACCCGCCGGCTGGTCGAGGCGGCGCGCGCGCGCGGCCACACCGTGCGCATCCTGGACCCGCTGCGCTGCTACATGCGCATCGCCGCCGATGGCTTCTCGATGCACTACAAGGGCCGGCCGATGACCGGCGTGGACATGGTCATCCCGCGCATTGGTGCCTCGATCACCCGCTACGGCACCGCAGTCCTGCGCCAGTTCGAACTGATGGGCGCGCGCACGCCCAATCCGTCCGATGCGATCCTGCGCTCGCGCGACAAGCTGCGCGCGCACCAGCTGCTGGCGGCCAAGGGCATCGACATGCCGGTCACCGTGTTCGGTGACAACCCCGATGACACTGTCGACCTGCTGTCCATGCTGGGCCCGCCGCCGCACGTGGTGAAGCTCAACGAGGGTACCCAGGGGCGCGGCGTCATCCTCACCGAGAAGGCCAGCGCCTCCCGTGGCATCGTCGAGGCGCTGCGTGGGCTGTACGCCAACTTCCTGATGCAGGAGTTCATCGGCGAGGCCAAGGGCGCCGACCTGCGCTGCTTCGTGGTCGGCGACCAGGTGGTGGCTTCGATGCAGCGCCAAGCACCGGAGGGCGACTTCCGCTCCAATCTGCACGCCGGAGGTACCGCCGTGGCGGCCAAGGCCAGCCGCGCCGAGCAGCAGGTGGCGGTGCGATCGGCCAAGGCACTGGGCCTGTCGGTCTGCGGGGTGGACCTGATCCGCTCCACGCGCGGCCCGCTGGTGTTGGAAGTGAACTCCACGCCGGGGCTGGAGGGCATCGAGGCCGCCTGCGGAGTGGACGTGGCCACGCGCATCATCGAGCACGTCGAGAAGCTTAAAAAGCCCTGACTAATCAATGTCTTGAAATTCTCATGGGTGGATGAGGCGGCACTTAACATGCCTTTAATCGGCCCGGGCGTAGGCTTCAGCGAACCGCAGCTCTGCCTCTCAGCAGGATCGGTATCGGGATACAACTTCAGACCCAGGCGGGGGCACCGCCTGGGTCTTTTTTATGCCGGTCTGTGGTCCGCGCCATCCCTGCCGGAAGTCCCTTGTGGTGAAACAGGCGGACTCGTAGAGTTGGGCCTTCGTTCCGGGATGGATCGGGAGGTTGGCGATGTACCGCATCACGATGATCGCGCTGTTGCTGGGCCTGTCTGCTGTAGCCCAGGCCAAGTCTGAAAAATCCGTGGTCCAGATGGACCGGCAGGCCCCGGTGGCCGAGCAGGTACGCAAGGTCGAAAAGGCCCTGGACGACGGTGATTACAATGAAATCTCCGCCGATGACCGCAATACAGTACGGCAGGCACTGGCGCGCATCAGCCAGCGCATGGGCGACCGCCAGACCGTGCAGGAACTGCCCGGCGCCTCGCAGAACGAAGTCTTCAACGACCAGGAACGGATCAACACCATTCTGGCCCGCGCCCATGATGACAGCCGGCAGATCTGCCAGTACACGCGTGCGACCGGCAGCAACATGCCCAAGAGCCGCTGCCTGACCGTGGCCGAGCGCCGTCGCATCGAGGAGAAGGGCAAGGCGCTGATCCATGACCAGCGGACCTTCAACAACCTCAGTCCGCCCGGCAACCGCTAGGCCGTCCGCCGCCCCGGCGGTTGGCACTTGCTGGCGTGAAGGCGGTGCGAATACAGTCGGCATTCAACCCAAACAAGGATTCGTTTGTCATGAAGCCTCTTCTGATACCTGCAGTCCTGATCCTGGGACTGACCCTGGCCACCACCACCACCAACGCCGCCACCAAGCGGGCCGGTGAGGTCTTCATCCCGGGCAAGCCACTCCAGCAGCAGATCGAGCGCATCGAAGTCGAGCTCAATGATGGCGAGACCTACAGCGAACTGAAGCCGACCGAACGCACCCGTGTGCGCGAGGCGCTGGTACGCATGCGCACCGCTGTCGAGCAGCATCCGAACCGTGATTCGATGCCTGAACAGGTGCGAACCGATGTCTTCAACGACCAGGAGATCGTGAACACGGTTTTGACACAGGCGCGTGAAGATAGTCGTCTAATATGCCAACGTGAAAAGGTCATCGGTTCGAACCGATCCACGACACAGTGCATGACCGTCGCCGAGCGTGAGCGGCAGAAGGACAGGGCACAGCACGATCTGAGCAAGGCTCAGCACGTCGGCAAAATCGTCAATTAGAGGTGACAGTGAGAATCCTGGTAATCGAAGACAACAGCGACATTGCGGCCAACCTGGGCGACTACCTGGAGGACCGGGGGCACACCGTGGACTTCGCGGCTGACGGGGTTACCGGTCTGCACCTGGCCGTGGTGCACGAGTTCGACGCGATCGTGCTGGATCTCAATCTGCCAGGCATGGACGGCATCGAGGTCTGCCGCAAGTTGCGCAATGAAGCGCGCAAGCAGACCCCGGTACTGATGCTCACTGCCCGCGATTCGCTGGACAACAAGCTGGCCGGCTTCGATTCCGGTGCCGACGACTACCTGATCAAGCCGTTCGCGCTGCAGGAAGTGGAAGTGCGTCTGAACGCCCTGTCGCGCCGCGGCAAGGGCGTGCAGACCCGCGTGCTGGAAACCGGCGATCTGGAATACAACCTGGATACGCTGGAAGTGCGCCGCCAAGGCAAGTTGCTGCAGCTCAACCCGACCGCGCTGAAGATCCTGCAGGCGCTGATGGAAGCGGCCCCTGCCGTGGTGACCCGCCAGGAACTGGAAACCCGCGTGTGGGGCGAAGAGCTGCCCGACTCGGACTCGCTGCGCGTACACATTCATGGCCTGCGTGCGGTGGTCGACAAGCCGTTTGAAGTGCCGCTGATCCAGACCCGCCATGGCATCGGATACCGTATCGCCACCCCGGAAGCCTGATTCCGTGGCAGCCAAGGGGGAGCGCCGGCGCACGCCCTATCGGCGGCGCCTGCGCAGCCGCATCATCGTGTCGTTCGTGTTGTTGGGCTTCTGCCTGACAACACTGTTCGCGTTCGCCACCAACTGGGCCCGCCTGCGCGTGGAAAACCAGCTGGTGGAAGAGCTGATGAACCGCAACATCGATGAGTACGCGCGGCGCTACTACGAACACCCGGGCCACAACCCGGACGCACCGGTGCTGCAGATCCGTGCGTATGCTTATTCCAAGGACAAGTTCGACCGTGTGCGCGAAGAGCGCGCGCAGTGGGCGGGCTTTTCCGATGGCATCCACAGCGTCAGCGGCGACGAACACGGCGAACCCTATTCCTACAAGCTGGCCGTGCGGAAGACGCCAGACGCCTGGTTCTTCCTCGCCTATGACATGACCGACAGCGTGCGCGGCGGCAAGCAGCTCAACCGCGCGCTGGTGTTGTCGGTGCTGGTGTTCAGCGTGCTGTCGCTGGTGCTGGGCTGGTGGTCAGCGTCGAAGGTGATGAAGCCAGTGTCGGATCTGGCCGCGCGTCTGCGTGCCTATCGTGGCGGCACCAGCGATCCCGAGCCGTTGGCACCACGCTTCCCGGACGACGAGGTGGGCCAGCTGGCCCAGGCGCTGGACGACTATTCGTCGCGGCTGACCGAAGTAGTGCAGCGCGACCGCGAGTTCAACGCAGACGTCAGCCACGAACTGCGCACGCCGCTGGCGGTGATCCGTGGCGCCACCGAGCTGCTGCTGACCCGGCCCGGCCTGGACGAAAAGGTGCTGCAGCGCCTGCAGCGCATCCAGCGTGCCGAGCAGCAGTGCAGCGACCTGATCGGCGCGTTGCTGCTGCTGTCGCGCAACGAGCGCGGGCAGGGCACCAGCAACGTGGCCCGTGTGGCAGAACAGCTGCTGGACGCGCACCGCGCGCAGCTGGGCGGCAAACCACTGGAACTGGCGCTGGAGGGTGAGCGTGATCTGGTGATCGATGCGCCGGAAGCGGCGTTGTCGGTGGCGCTGGGCAACCTGATCGGCAACGCCGTGAAGTACTCGCAGGATGGCGAGGTTCGCGTGCACGTGGGCGCCAACGCGGTGTCGGTGACCGACAGCGGCCCGGGCCTGAGCGAAGAAGACGCTGCCAAGCTGTTCCAGCGCGGCTATCGCGGTACCCACGCCGGCCATTCGCAGGGTGGCGGCATCGGCCTGTCGATCGTCAGCCGCCTGTGCGATCTGTACGGCTGGCAGGTGAGCGTGCGCCCGGGTGGCGAGCGCGGCGTGATCGCCACCCTGACGTTCTCGCCGAAGCCCTTGTAAGCGCCTGCCTCGTGTAGAGCCGAGCCTACGCTCGGCTGCCTTGCATTGCCTTGCCTTTCCGGAGCCGAGCATGGGCTCGGCTCTACAGTAGATCCACGCCACGCGTGGATGAGCACACCAGTAGATCCACGCCACGTGTGGATGAGCGCACCAGTAGATCCGCGCCACACGTGGATGCATTCCGGTGATGCCGGCCGCTGGCCGGCAACCCGGCCTCAGCCCCCAGCCAGCCCCAGGTACCGTGCGTGCAGGGCTTCCACCTGTGCCTGCAGGTCCTCCGGCTGCCCATCATTGACCACCACGTCATCGGCCAGCGCAAGCCGCTGCGCGCGGCTGGCCTGGGCGGCAATCATCCGGTCGGCCAGCGCGGCATCAATGCCGTCGCGCTGCATCAGACGGGCGTGTTGCACGGTTTCGGGCGCATCCACCAGCAGCACCCGGTCCAGCCATGGGTAGGCCATTCGCCCACCGACCTCGGTCAGCAGCGGAATCGCGGCAATCGCATAGGCGCTTTCAGCCTGTTCGCACTGCTGCTGCATCAGCAGGCGGATGGCCGGGTGGGTGATGGCTTCCAGCGCCGCGCGTTCGGCCGGGTCGGCGAAGACGTGGGCGCGCAGGCGGGCCCGGTCAAGGCCGCCATCGGCCAGCAACATATCGGCGCCGAAGCGCTCGGCGATACGGGCCAGGGCGGGGCTGCCGGCGGCGACCACGGCCCGGGCGGCCAGGTCGGCGTCGGACACCACGATCCCCAGCGCCTCGAAGCGCCGGGTCACCTCACTCTTGCCGGCGGCGATGCCACCGGTCAGGCCAACCACATAGCGGCTCATGGGGACTCCCCTCAGCGCAGCCCGCTCATCACCATGTACTGCTCTACCAGCGGTGCACCCCACATGAAGTACAACCAGCCGGCAATGGCCAGGTAGGGGCCGAACGGAATCGGCGTGGCACGGTCACGGCCGCGGCTGTACAGCCAGATCGAGCCGATGATGGCGCCCAGCACCGACGACAGCAGGATGATCGGCAGGATGCCCTTCAGGCCGCACCAGGCGCCGAGCGCCGCCAGCAGCTTGAAATCGCCGTGGCCCATGCCTTCCTTGCCGGTCAGCTGCTTGAACAGCCACCAGACCATCCACAGCGACAGATAACCCACCGCCGCACCGACCAGTGCGGGCTTGGCCGGCATGTACAGATTGTCGATGTTGCCTATCAGCCCCAGCCACATCAGCGGCAGGGTGAGCTGGTCGGGCAGCAGCTGCGTGCGCAGGTCGATGCCGGAAAGGGCGATCAGGAAGCAGGTCAGCACGATGGCGCCGAAGCCCTGCCAGCCGAAGCCGAACTGCCACACGCAGGCCAGCACCAGCACCGAGGTCAGCGCCTCCACCAGCGGGTACTGCAGCGAGATCGGTGCCTTGCAGTGACGGCACTTGCCACCCTGGATGATCCAGCTGAACAACGGGATGTTCTCGTACCAGCTCAGCTTGTGCTTGCAGTGCGGGCAGTGCGACGGCTCGACCACGATCCCCGGTGGGGGCGGTTCATAGAAGTCCGGTTCCTCCAGGACCTCGCGCGCATCGCGCTTCCACTGCCATTCCAGCCGCTTGGGCAGGCGCAGGATGACAACGTTCAGGAAACTGCCCAGCAGCAGTCCCAGGGCGGCCGCGGCAGGGTAGCCGAGGCCGGGATGCTGGTCGAGAAAAGCCATGTATGTGTTATCCGACGACGGCGCCGAGTTTGAAGATGGGAAGATACATGGCAATCACCATGCCGCCCACAATGGTACCAATGAACACCATGATCATCGGCTCCAGCAGGCTGCTCAGGGCATCCACCGAATTGTTGACCTCCTGCTCGTAGTACTCAGCCACCTTGAACAGCATGGCGTCCAAGGCGCCGGCTTCTTCGCCGATGCCGGTCATCTGGATGACCATGTGCGGGAACAGGTTGGTCTGCTTCATCGACATGTTCACCGGGTAACCCACCGAGACGTCGTCGCGCATGCGCAGCACCGCCTCCTCGTACACGGTATTGCCGGTGGCGCCGGCCACGATGCCCAGCGCCTCCACCAGCGGGACGCCGGCCTTGAAGGTCACCGCGGTGGTACGCGAGAAGCGGGCGATGGCGCTGTTGTGCATGATCTGCCCGATCACCGGAACCTTCAGCACGAACCGGTCCATCGCGTGCTGCATCTTCGGTGAGCGCTTGTAGGCCATGATCGCACCGACCGCGGTGCCGATCGCGATCAGCAGCATCAGCCACCACCACGACACCATGAATCTCGACAGGTTCACCACCATCTGGGTGAAGGCGGGAAGGTCAGCGCCGAAGCTCTTGAACACGTCCTCGAACTGCGGCACCACGAACACCAGCATGATGCCGCTGACCAGCATGGCCACCACCACCACCATGATCGGGTAGAACAGCGCCTTCTTGATCTTGCCCTTCAGCGCTTCGATGTTTTCCTTGTAGGTGGCCACCGTGTCCAGCACGGTTTCCAGCACGCCAGCGCCTTCGCCGGCCCGCACCAGGTTGCGGTACAGCTCATCGAACTGCACCGGATGCTTGCTGACCGCCTCGTACATGGAGGAGCCGCCCTCGATGTCGGTGCGGATGGTATCGACCATCTTCTTCATCCGCGGGTTCTTGTGCCCGCTGGCGATGATGTCCAGCGCCGACACGATCGGCACGCCGGATTTCATCATCGTGGCCATCTGCCGGCTGAAGAAGGCGATGTCCTTGGGCTTGACCGGGCTGCCGGCGGCACCGAACAGCGGTTTCGACTTGGGCTTGACCTGGCCCGGGTTTATGCCCTGGCGGCGCAGTTCGGCGCGCAGCAGGTTGGCGTTCTTGGCCAGCTGCTCGCCCTTCATCTTCACGCCCCGCTTGTCGGTCCCCTCCCAGACAAACGGCTGCAGCTCCATGGTGGCGCGCGCCACCGGCTCTTTCTTGATCGCACTGCGACTGACAGACATGTTGGCTCCCCAAGACCCGCCATCCCCAGGCGGGTAACTAGCCATCGATGGTAGCGGGTTCAAGGCCGGATGGGCAGTTGGCAGGCGGCCCAGCGTGCGATTTCGTGCCGGGTGCCGACCAAAGGTGACGCACTGCGTCACATTGCCGCGTCCATCGCAGATTCGGAAGCGGGGGGTTCCCATCCTCGAAATTGCTGCCATCATGGGCGCGGGGAAATCCAGGGGGAGGCGTGCCGGGGTTGGCACGCAACCTGCGTTGATCCACCCGCAGGGCATGGGGCCCGCTCAACCGGCGCTGTCCGGTCCGATCCCGTGCACTGAACTCAACCACCACTATCTTGGGGATGTACCAATGAAGAACCAGAAGGGCTTCACCCTTATCGAACTGATGATCGTCGTCGCGATCATCGCCATCCTGGCCGCCATCGCACTGCCGGCTTACCAGGACTACACCTCGAAGTCGAAGGTCACCGCTGCGCTGGCCGATCTGGCCTCGCACAAGACCCAGTTCGAGATGGTCGTCAGCGACGGTGGCACCCCGACCGTGGCCAACTCTGGCTTCCAAGCCGACAACACTGGCGCGTGCTCGAAGATCGCTGTTGCCGCGACGGGTATGACCTGCACGATCCGCGAGCCGGGCCGTATCGGTGATGCTTCCAGCATCGCGCTGAACTACGCAGAAGCCTCTGGCTCGGGCGCAACAGCTACTGCAGGTGGCTTTACTTGCGTCACCACCGACGTCAAGGAAAAGTTCAAGCCGAAGGGCTGCAGCTGATCCATACCATTGACGAAAGGCATGTGGGCTATTGGTCCTGGGTCTTTCGTACGATGAACACAGGGCCCGCTTCGGCGGGCCTTGTGCTGACTGGAGCACGAGGTCCAGTCATGACGCAGCAATGGGGATTGCTGGATCAAACAGGGGGAGTCATGAACACACAGAAGGGCTTCACGCTCATCGAGCTGATGATCGTGGTGGCCATCATTGCCATACTTGCCGCGATCGCAATGGTGGCATTTCAGCCTTACATCGTTCGCACCCAGTTGACGGCCGCGCTGGCCGACATCAGCCCTGGCAAGACGCTGGTGGAGATCGTTGTCTATCAGGGACGTCCTGTCAGTGAGGTCACACCTCAACTTATCGGCGGTGCCCAGAACGCCCACTGCTCCAAGGTCGAAGCCGAGCTCAGCGAATCCGGCGTCGGCCACATCAGCTGCACCTTGAAAGGCCACAGCGCGCTGGACGGCAAGGACCTGATCCTGCGCCGCTCCGCCGAGGGCATCTGGAGCTGCGATGGCAGCGCGTTCGAAGCGCGCTATCGTCCGACCGGCTGCTGATCACATTTCAGCGCTTCAATGGGATGCTGGCCGGCCCTTGACGGGGCTATCATCCCCGGGGGAGTCAGGATCGTGCCTGCCAGGCCGGGAATGCCGGGCAAGGCAGTGTTGCTCATGGATTGGCGATGCCGGTGGCCGTTGGGTCGCGGCGGGTTCTGCTGCCCCGTGCGGTGTCCGTGCAAGACGCACGGCATGGCATGACCCCATGAGCCAAGGATTCATATGAACGCTGTCACCACCGCCAATCTTGTCGGCATCACCGGCCTGGCCCGTCGCCTGGTGCAGGACGGGGCCCTGGACGAGGCCTCCGCCCGCGACGCCATGGCCAAGGCCGCGGCCGCCCGCCAGCCACTGCCAACGTGGTTCGCGCAGAACAAGCTGGTCAATGCCTCGCAGCTGGCCGCCGCCAACGCGGTCGAGTTCGGCATGCCGCTTTTCGACGTGTCCACCTTCGACGCCAGCCAGAACGCGATGAACCTGGTCAGCGAGGAGCTGCTGCGCAAGCACAACGTGCTGCCGCTGTTCAAGCGCGGTGGCAGGCTGTTCGTCGGCACCAGCAACCCGACCCACTCGCTGGACGAGATCAAGTTCCACACCAATCTGGTGGTCGAGCCCATCCTGGTCGATGAAGACCAGATCCGTCGCACGCTGGAGCAGTGGCATGCCAGCCACGACGCGATCGGCGACGCGCTGGGGGGCGACGACGAGGGCATGGGCAATCTGGACGTGGCGGCCGGCGACGAGGATCTCGGTGCCAGCAGCGACGCCGGCATCGACGCCAAGGGCGACGACACCCCGGTGGTGAAGTTCGTCAACAAGGTGCTGGTGGACGCGATCCGCAAGGGTGCCTCGGACATCCATTTCGAGCCCTACGAAGACGACTACCGCGTGCGCCTGCGCATCGACGGCCTGCTGAAAATGGTGGCGCGCGCGCCGGTGAAGTTGAACCAGCGCATTGCCGCGCGCCTGAAGGTGATGGCGCAGCTGGACATCGCCGAGAAGCGCGTGCCGCAGGACGGGCGCATCAAGCTCAACCTGTCCAAGACCAAGCAGATCGACTTCCGCGTCAGCACGCTGCCGACCCTGTTCGGCGAGAAGGTGGTGCTGCGTATCCTCGATGGCAGTGCGGCCAAGCTGGGCATCGACAAGCTGGGTTACGAGCCGGACCAGCAGAAGCTGTTCCTGGATGCCATCCACAAGCCCTACGGCATGGTGCTGGTGACCGGCCCGACCGGTTCGGGCAAGACCGTGTCGCTGTACACCGCGCTGGGCATCCTCAACGATGAGACGCGCAACATTTCCACTGCCGAAGATCCAGTGGAAATCCGCCTGCCCGGCGTCAACCAGGTGCAGCAGAACAACAAGCGCGGCATGACCTTCGCTGCGGCACTGCGCTCGTTCCTGCGACAGGATCCGGACATCATCATGGTCGGCGAAATCCGCGACCTGGAGACCGCCGAGATCGCGATCAAGGCGGCGCAGACCGGCCATATGGTGCTGTCCACGCTGCATACCAACGACGCGCCGCAGACCATCGCGCGTTTGATGAACATGGGAATCGCGCCCTACAACATCACCAGTTCGGTGACGCTGGTGATCGCCCAGCGATTGGCGCGCCGGCTGTGCGGCAACTGCAAGAGGCGTTCGGAGTTTCCCGCACATGCCCTGCTGGCCGAAGGCTTCACCCAGGCGCAGCTGGATGCGGGTATCGAACTGTACGAGGCCGTTGGCTGCGACGAATGTACCGAGGGCTACAAGGGCCGAACCGGCATCTACCAGGTCATGCCGATGACCGATGAGATCGCCACCATCGTGCTGGCCGGGGGCAATGCGCTGCAGATTGCCGAGGCGGCGCAGCAGATCGGGGTGAATGACCTGCGCCAGTCGGCATTGAAGAAGGCCGCGGCAGGTATCACCAGCCTGGCCGAGATCAATCGCGTGACCAAGGATTGAGGTGGAGCCGGGCCATGCCCGGCTGATGGCCCGGAGAGCAGCCGAGCGTGGGCTCGGCTCTACAGTAGCTCCCCATGCGTGGATGCCCCGCAGTGCAAAGCAGATCCACGCCATGCGTGGATGGCGCGGCGGCGCAACCCCAAGCAGGGTTGGCGCCTGCCCGGGCCGTTCGGCCCTTACTCCATCCCCAGTTTTTTCAGCTTGTAGCGCAGCGCACGGAAGGTGATGCCCAGCTGCGCGGCGGTACGGGTCTTGTTCCAGCGGTTCTCTTCCAGCGCACGCTGGATGGCGCTGCGTTCAAGCTGCTCGATATACGAGGGCAGGGCGGCGCTGCCCGGCTGCAGGTCCGCTACCGCTTCGGCGGGCGCGGCACTGCCCGGCGTACGCGGCGCGTGCTGCGGCAGGCGCAGGTCATCGGCACCGATGCGGTCTTCTTCGGCCAGTGCCAGCGCGCGTTCCAGGATGTTCTCCAGCTCGCGCACATTGCCCGGGAACGCATAGTGGGCCAGCGCCTCCAGCGCGGACGGCGCCAGCAGCGGGGTGGCGCGGCCGTGGCTGCGGGCCAATCGGGCCAGCACGGCGGCGGCCAGTTCCGGCAGGTCCTGGCGGCGCTCGCGCAGCGGCGGCACTTTCAACTCGATCACGTTGATGCGGTAGTACAGATCGTGGCGGAAGCGCCCGTCCTCGACCAGTTCGGCCAGGTCCTTGTGGGTGGCCGAGAGGATGCGGACGTCCACCGGCTCTTCGTTGGCCGCGCCCACCGCGCGCACCGACTTCTCCTGGATCGCGCGCAGCAGCTTCACCTGCATCTGCAGCGGCAGTTCGGCCACTTCGTCCAGGAACAGGGTGCCGCCGTGTGCCGCCTGGAACAGGCCGGGCTTGTCGGCGTGGGCGCCGCTGAAGCTGCCCTTGCGGTGGCCGAAGAACTCGCTCTCCATCAACTCGCCGGGAATGGCGCCGCAGTTGACCGGCACGAACGGCCCTGCCGCACGCGCACCCTGGGCGTGGATCGTGCGAGCGACCAGCTCCTTGCCAACCCCGGATTCACCGAGGATGTAGACCGGCGCCTGGCTGCGCGCGACCTTGCTGATGGTGGTGCGCAGTACGTCCATGGCCGGCGAAGCGCCGAGCAGGCGCGCTGCCTGTTCGGTGGCGGGGCCGGGCGCAGGGCGTTCGCTGTTGTTGAGTTCCAGCGCGTGCTTGACCAGCCCACGCAGCACCGAGATGTCCACTGGCTTGCTGACGAAGTCGAAGGCACCGGCCTTCAGCGCCTCCACCGCCAGATCCATGCTGCCGAAGGCGGTGATCATCGCCACCGGCGTGCGCGGGTAGTGCTGGGCGATTTCGCTGACCAGCTCGATCCCGTTGCCGTCCGGCAGGCGCATGTCGGTGATGCACAGGTCGTACGGATTGCTAGCCAGCAGCTCACGTGCCTCGGCCAGGTTGGCGGCGGTACTGATGCGCAGCCCCATGCGGCCGAGGGTCAGCACCAGCAGTTCGCGGATGTCGCGTTCGTCGTCGACGACGAGGGCGCTGCGGGTTTCATTCATGGGCGTGAAAGATAAACGAGGCGGTTGGAAGCGACAAATGTTTGACGCACAGAGTGGGAATCAGCTGGGCAGCAGCGTATGCGGGCCGGGTAGCACCAGGCGGAAGCAGGAGCCACCGGCCGGCACCGCGATGTAGTCCAGGCGGGCCTGGTTGGCGCGGCACAGCTCGCGTGCGATGTACAGGCCCAGCCCGGTGCCATGCTCGGACGTGGTGAAGAAGGGCCGGAACAACTGCGCGGCCACGCTCTCGGGGATGCCCGGGCCACGGTCCATCACGTCGATCACCGCGCTGCGTTCGTGCTGGGCCACGCGCAGCCGCACCCGCGCCGGTTGCTGGCCGATGCGGCCGTACTTCAGTGCGTTGTGCACCAGCACGGTCAGCACCTGGTAGAGATGCTTCGCGTCAACCTGGGCCATCACCGAACTGTCATTGATGATCGGTTCGATGCTGTCGGTCTCCAGGGTCTGGCCCTGCTTGTACTCCAGCACGAAGCGGCGCACGAAGGCGGCCAGGTCCACGTTCTCGGGCGTGGCGCGTTCGCGCCGAGCCAGGCCCAGCACGCTTTCGACGATGCCGTTGGTGCGCTGGCACTGCTGGCGGATGATCTGCAGCAGGCGGCGGTCACTCTCGTTGAAGCCGGTACCTTCCTCAAGCAGCTGCACGGCATAGTTGATCGCCGCCAGTGGGTTGCGGATCTCGTGGGCGAGGCTGGCCGAGAAGCGGCCCATGGCCGACAGGGTGAGCGATTCGGCGCGGCGCGACACCACGCTGGAATCATCCAGGAACACCAGCGCAAGGTCGCTGCCTGCCAGCAGGCGGGCGAAGCGCGGCTGCACTTCCGGCTGGTCGGGGTTGAGCTGCAGCGGCAGTTCGTCCTGCGCCCAGCCATTGCGCCAGCGCTGCAGGCGGCGCGCCAGTTCCGGCGCGGCGCTGGCCAGGTCCAGGCGTCCGCTTTCGCCGTTGCCCTCATTGTCGCCCAGCAGCATCGAGGCGGCTTCGTTGGCCAGGGTGATGCGGTTGTCGGCGTCCACCACCAGCACGCCGGTGCGCATGCGGCGGATGATCAGTTCGTTGATCTGGAACAGATTGGCCACTTCATCGCCGCGCTGATTGGCCAGCTGCTGGTTGCGGCGGGCGCGGTTGCCCACCTGGTAGCTGATGAAGGCCAGTGCCAGGTAGCTGGTGGCGAACATCGCCAGTTCGGCCAGGGTGCGGGTGGGGTCGCCGCCTTCCAGCAGCTTCCAGGTGTACTCCACGCCGGTGGCCAGGCTGGCGGCCAGTGCCAGGCCCAGCCCCAGGCTGAGCGGCAGCAGGGTGGCGGCCGCGGCGATGTTGAACAGCAGCGACATCGAGATGCCGGCACTGGCGCCGGGCAGGGCGTGCGACAGCAGGGTGGCGGCGACGATATCCACCAGTACGCCGCTGACCACGATCGGGCGCAGCCAGCGTTCGTTGCGGCCGACCACCAGGGCCAGCAGCGACAGGGCCAGGTAGATGACCGCAACGACATCGGCCAGCCGCGGGTGATGAGCTTCCCCGACAAGGGCCGACAAGGGGCTGTAGAGCAGGGCGGCGATGACCGTAGCGATCAGCACCCGGTACAGCGCGAAGAAATACAGCTCACGCCGCGGAATCGATTCGATGCGGTCGATCAATGAAGCACTGGGTGACACGCCGGAACTCCCCTTCTGGCTGCCTGGGTGTGGATTCTGCGGCGGGCCTGGCCGGCGTCCCCTGATGCCGGGCCGGCACGTCGCGTTTGCGAAGGCCAGTATAGGGCCCCCGGCCGGGTGCCGCCGACGTGAGCCGGATCGCGCATTTGGCACGGTGCGGACACTGGTGGCCAGCCCCGGCCTGGGCGCAACTGCCTGAATGACCGCGAAAATCCGCCCGCGTCTGGCGTTTTGTACAGACTTCTTTGCGCCCCGGCGCTGGCTCGGCCACAATAGTGGGCCCGCCGCGGTCCATGCCGGCGCCCCGCCGGGGCCCTGAGGAATTGCGTGCGGTCGTTCCTATTCCCACGGTGACGCATGAATTTCCACGAATACCAGTCAAAACAACTGCTTGCCGAGTACGGCATCCCGGTCCCGGCCGGCAAGGTCGCTGCGACCCCGGACGAAGCGGTTGCCGCTGCCAACTCCCTGGGCCAGGGCCCCTGGATGGTCAAGGCGCAGATCCACGCTGGCGGCCGCGGCAAGGCTGGCGGCGTCAAGTTCTGCAAGACCACCGACGATGTGAAGGCCGCTGCGGCCAAGATGCTCGGCACCAAGATGGCCACCTACCAGACCGCAGGCGTTGAACTGCCGGTCAACCTGGTGCTGGTGACCACCGCCGGCGAGATCGTCAAGGAACTGTACCTGTCGGTGCTGGTCGACCGTGGTACCAAGACCATCACCTACATCGCCTCTTCGGAAGGCGGCGTGGAAATCGAGCAGGTCGCTGCTGAAACCCCGGAGCTGATCCACTCGCTGAACGTCGACTTCGTCGAAGGCGTGCAGGGTTACCACGGCCGTGATTTCGGCTTCAAGCTGGGCCTGACCGCCAAGCAGGCCGGCCAGTTCGCCAGCATCATGGTGAACCTGTACCGCCTGTTCAACGAAAAGGACCTGGCCCTGGTTGAAATCAACCCGCTGGCCATCCTGGACGACGGCAACCTGTACGCGCTGGACGGCAAGTTCGACAGCGACGACAACGCCGCGTTCCGCCAGAAGGCCCTGGTCGCCATGCGCGACAAGACCCAGGAAGATCCGACCGAAGTGATCGCTTCGGAGCTGGACATCAACTACGTCACCATGGACGGCAACATCGGCTGCATGGTGAACGGCGCCGGCCTGGCCATGGCCACCATGGACGTCATCAAGCTCAACGGCGGCGAGCCGGCGAACTTCCTGGACGTGGGCGGCGGTGCCAACAAGCAGCGCGTCATCGAAGCCTTCAAGCTGATCCTGTCCTCGGACAAGGTCGAAGGCATCTTCGTCAACATCTTCGGCGGCATCGTCCGCTGCGACATGATTGCCGAAGGCATCATCGCCGCCGTGAAGGAAGTGGGCGTCAAGGTTCCGGTCGTGGTGCGCCTGGAAGGCACCAACGTGGAAGAAGGCAAGCAGCTGCTGCGTGACAGCGGCATGGCCATCATCCCGGCTGACAACATCAACGATGGCGCCAAGAAGATCGTTGAAGCTGTCAAGAACGCCGCCTGATACCGACACCAAGGAATTCCAATGTCTGTTTTGATCAACAAGAACACCAAGGTGATCGTGCAGGGCTTCACCGGCCAGCAGGGCACCTTCCACGCCACTCAGATGATCGAGTACGGCACCCAGGTTGTCGGCGGCGTGACCCCGGGCAAGGGTGGCACCACCCATATCGACCTGCCGGTCTTCAACACCGTGGCCGACGCCGTGCAGAGCACCGGCGCCAATGCCTCGGTCATCTACGTGCCGCCGCCGTACGCGGCTGACGCGATCCTGGAAGCCGCTGCTGCCGGCATCAAGGTCATCGTCTGCATCACCGAAGGCATCCCGGTGCTGGACATGCTGCGCGTCAAGAACGTGCTGACCCGTTCGCATCCGGACACCGTGCTGATCGGGCCGAACTGCCCGGGCGTCATCACCCCGGGTGAGTGCAAGATCGGCATCATGCCGGGCCACATCCATCAGCCGGGCAAGATCGGCATCGTGTCGCGTTCGGGCACCCTGACCTATGAAGCGGTCAAGCAGACCACCGAAGTCGGCCTGGGCCAGTCCACCTGCATCGGCATCGGTGGTGACCCGATCAACGGCCTGAACTTCGTCGACTGCCTGAAGCTGTTCAACGAAGACCCGCAGACCGAAGGCATCATCATGGTTGGCGAAATCGGCGGTGACGCCGAGGAAGCCGGTGCCGAGTACATCAAGAACCACGTGAAGAAGCCGGTCGTCGGTTTCATCGCCGGTGCGTCGGCTCCGGCCGGCAAGCGCATGGGCCACGCCGGTGCGATCGCCTCGGGCGGCAAGGGCACGGCCGAAGGCAAGTTCGCCGCCATGGAAGCTGCCGGTGTCGTCACCGTCCGCTCGCCGGGCGACCTGGGCGCTGCCATCGCCAAGCTGGTGAAATAAGAACGACTGCCTCTGGCAGCCGATTCTGTAGAGCCGAGCCCACGCTCGGCTTGCTTTGGAAAAGCCGCCCTCGGGCGGCTTTTCTGCGTCTGGCGGCCGCCTGGTCGGCCCATCCACGCACGGCGTGGATCTACTGAGCCGGGGCTGTCCACGCAGTGAACGCCCCCGGCGGGCGCATGGCGCAGCGTTACAATGGCGGCATTGCAACCACAGGCTGGATTCCCATGGCTTCGATCCGCATCGCGATGGCGCAGTTCGACTTCCCGGTCGGCGATGTCGCCGGCAACACCGAGCGCATCATCGAGATGATCGGCCAGGCGCGCGATGAGTACGGCGCCGAGCTGGTGATGTTCCCCGAGCTGGCGGTGAGTGGTTATCCGCCGGAAGACCTGCTGCTGCGCCCGGGCTTCCTGTACGAGTGCGAGCAGGCGATGACCCGCATCGCTGCGGCCTGCCGTGGCATCACCGCCGTGGTCGGCTGGCCGCAGGCGGCTGGCGCGGTGGTCTACAACGCGGCCAGCGTGCTGCGCGATGGCCTGGTCGAGCAGACCTACCGCAAGCGTGAGTTGCCCAATTACGCCGTGTTCGACGAACGCCGCTACTTCGATATCGATCCGGACGGCGGCAGCTGCGTGTTCGAGGTCAATGGCATTCCGGTCGGCCTGCTGATCTGCGAAGACCTGTGGTTTGCCGAGCCGCTGGCCGACACCGTGCGCGCCGGTGCGCAGCTGGTGGTGGTGCCCAACGCCTCGCCTTACGAGCGCGGCAAGCACGCCCAGCGCGACGCGGTGCTGGCCGCACGCACCCGCGAGAGCGGGGCGGCGATCGCCTACCTCAACGTGGTGGGCGGCCAGGACGCGCTGGTGTTCGATGGCGCCTCGGTGGTGGCCGATGGCGACGGTACCGTGCATCCGGCGGCGGCGGCGTTCGTCGACCAGTGGCTGGTGGTGGAGTACGACGGCGAAACCCGCCGCTTCATGCCGCATGTGTGGATGGACGACGGCGACGAGAGCATGGACGCGCTGGCCTGGCGCGCCGTTACCCGTGGCATCCAGGACTACTGCCGCAAGAATGGCTTCAGGAAGGTGTGGCTGGGGCTGTCCGGTGGCATCGATTCGGCGCTGGTGCTGGCGTTGGCAGTGGACGCGATGGGCGCCGAGAACGTCACGGCCGTGCGCCTGCCGTCGCGCTACACCGCCGGCCTGTCCAATGATCTGGCCGCCGAGCAGTGCCGGGCGCTGGGGGTGAAGCTGGAGGCGGTCTCGATCGAGCCGGCGTTCAAGGGCCTGATGGAATCGCTGGCGCCGATGTTCGAAGGCACCGCGCCGGACGTGACCGAAGAAAACCTGCAGTCGCGCAGCCGCGGGGTGATCCTGATGGCGTTGGCCAACAAGTTCGGCGGCCTGTTGCTGACCACCGGCAACAAGAGCGAGTACGCGGTCGGCTACGCCACCATCTACGGCGACATGTGCGGTGGCTATGCGCCGCTGAAGGACCTGTACAAGACCGAAGTGTTCGGCCTGTCGAAGTGGCGCAATACAGTGGGTGGTGCACCGGTCATCCCGCCGGCGGTGATCAGCCGCCCGCCGTCGGCCGAACTGCGCGAGAACCAGCTGGACCAGGACTCCCTGCCGGCCTATGACGTGCTGGACGGCATCCTGTACCGCTACATCGATCAGGAACAGTCGCGCGGGGAGATCGTCGCCGCCGGTTACGACGCGGCCGTGGTTGACCGCGTGCTGCGCCTGGTGCGCATCAGCGAGTGGAAGCGGCACCAGGCCGCACCGGGGCCCAAGGTCTCGCGTCGCGCGTTCGGCCGCGAGCGTCGTTACCCGATCAGCAACGGCTACAAGGGGTAAGGGTGGCCCGGCCCCCCTTCCCGGGTAGGTGCGGACCTTGGTCCGCACGGTGTTCGACGATCATCCACGCAGGGCGTGGAACTACTGCGCGGCGTCCAGCAGTTTTTCCAGGCCGATGCCTTCGGCGGCTTCGTCGAAACGGGCATCCGCCAGGCGAGCGCGTACGAACGCCAGCCCATCCGCAGCCGCTGCATCCAGCGTGCCTCGATGGTCAACCGGATATCGACGGAATGCTACCGGCTCGCCTCGCAGGGTCAGGCCTGCGGCATACAGCAGGGTGGTCAGATAAGGCACATCGCGGTCTTCGCTGCCATGGCCCAGCATCAACGGCTGGCTGAAACCGCGGCGTGGTACGCCCAGATAGTCGTAAAGCAAAACCCAGATGCCGGGCACGCTGGTCAGTGGTGCGCTGAACATCGACCCGGTATCGGCCCCCTCCAATGTGGCCGCCAGCTCGCCCAGGCATTGCTGGCGCGCCAGCGCAACCCGCGCGCGGCCTTCATCGCTGAGGACGCGGTCGACCTGCGGTGCAACCTGCAACAGGCCGTCGAGCAGATAAGCGTGATACGCGTTGAGCGCGCCGGGATTGGCGACGCGGTTGTCCGGCTTCATCACCAGGGCGGTCAGCTCCACGGCGGTGGGTGTTCCCGTGGTGAAGCTGCCGCGGTAACGCAACGACGCCCCACCGTAGGTGGGCGCGAGGTAGCCTGCAGTGAGCGCGGCGGCGCCGCCCTGTGAATGACCCACCGAGACCCAGCGGGGGGAAAGGCGGTTGCCGAGTAACTGGTGGCTGGCCTTGACGAGATCGATGGCGTTGCGCGCGGCAGTGCGCACGTGCAGGTAGGCATGGTCGCCTGGAGTTCCGAGGCCTTGGTAGTCCGCGGCGACGACGGCGTAGCCCTGTGCCAGGAACTGATCGAGGAAGCGCCCGTCGCGTTCGGGTTGGTAGGGGCCGGAGACCGAGGGCGCGCAGTGATCGGCGATGCCCTGGGTGCCATGTGCCCAGGAAACAACCGGCCAGCCGCCCGCTGGCGCCGTGCCTGCCGGCAGGTAGAGCAGACCGGTGCCCTGCGCCAACCGGCCGTGATGATCGGGCGTGCGGTAGCTGAGCAGGTACGCCTGGGATGCCTTGGAGGGCACCCAGGCGGCACGATAGGGCGCTGCGCTGAGCAGCTCGCCCGGCTCTGCGGCCTGGACGGCGATGGGCAGGCCCAGCAGGGCAGCGGTGACGGCGGCCAGCAACGGGCGGGTGCGGAAAACGGATGGGGACATGTGGACTCCAGACAGGCGGAAATGGCCGTGCGCCGGAGTGTGGAGGGCGGTGCGCGTGCGGTCTGGGAACGGCATCGCAACGGCAGGGAATTCGTAGTATTCCTAGCGCCAGCGAACCATTCACGCATGGCGTGGACCTACCCACAAAGAAAGGGCCCCTTGCGGGGCCCTCTGCTTTCTTATTTCTTTTCCAGTCGCGCGTTGCGCTGGCCGGTGCTGGCGGACTTCTCGCCGGCGAACGGGTTCAGCTTGCGGATCATCCACGGGTACTTCGGCCACTTGCCTTCCAGCCACGGGTGGTCCGGCTGGTTCAGCTGCAGGACGCGGCGGGCGTCGTCGGCCAGGGTCTTGTTGCCCAGGTGGGTGTAGGAATCGGCCAGGACGGCCACGGCGTCGTACTGGAACGCGCTCTGCGGATAGGTTTCCAGCAGGTAGTTGGCGCGGCCGACGGCCGAGACCCAGGCGCCGCGGCGCATGTAGTACAGGGCGTTGTCCAGCTCGTGCTGGGCAAACACGTCACGCAGTTCCAGCATGCGCTGGCGTGCATCGGCGGCGTAGCGGCTGTTCGGGTAACGGTCAACCACAATGTTGAAGTCCGAATACGCCTGGTGCGGCGTGGACAGATCACGGCGGCTGGCGTCCAGGGACCATACGCGACGCAGGAAAACCGTACTGCGGTTGGAGTTGGCCAGGCCGCGCAGGTAGTACATGTACGCGATGTTGCGGTGGGTCGGGTAGGTACGGATGAAGCGGTCGATGCTGGACACCGCATCATCGTGCTTGCCGGCCTTGTACTGCGCGTAGGCGGTTTCGATCATCGCCTGTTCGGTGTACGGACCGTACGGATACTGGGCCACCAGGCGGCGGAAACTGGATTCAGCCCCGCTCCAGTTGCCACCCTGCATAAGCTTGTGGCTCTTCTCGTACAACTGTTCGACCGGCGTCCCTTCATCGGGCCGATCGCCCTTCTTGGCGCCACGGTGGCAGCCGGTGGCGGCGATGACCAGCACCAGCAGCAGGGCGGTGAGGCGGACGGGCGCGGAGAGCATGGAGGAGCGTCGGATCATGAGGTCGAGGCGGGACGCGGCTGGAATACGAAGGGTCGATGATAGCCTAGTGTCCTGTCCAGCGACTGAAACCGGCCGCCGGGACCCCAAAATTTCAAAGAATGCCCCCTGCCATGTCTGAACAACCCTCTGAATCGGCCCGCCAGGCCATCGTCCCCGACACCGCTGCCGGCCGCCGTTTCGACGCCGTCGTGGCCGAACTGTTCCCCGAATACTCGCGTTCGCGCCTGACCGAGTGGATCAAGGCCGGGGAGGTGCTGCTGGATGGCGCCCAGGTGCGCCCGCGCGATCCGCTGCGCGGCGGCGAGGTGGTGACCCTCAACGTGGTGCTGGAAACCCAGACCGACGCCCAGCCGGAGGACATCCCGCTGGACGTGCTGTTCGAGGATGAGCACCTGCTGGTGATCAACAAGCCGGTCGGCCTGGTGGTGCATCCGGGGGCCGGCAACCACAGCGGCACCCTGGTCAATGCCCTGCTGTTCCGCGACCCGTCGGTTGCGGTGCTGCCGCGCGCTGGCATCGTGCATCGCCTGGACAAGGACACCAGCGGCGTGATGGTGGTGGCCAAGACCCTGGAAGCGCAGACCGCGCTGGTCGAGCAGCTGGCCGCACGCGACGTGCATCGCCAGTACCTGGCGATCGTGATGGGTGCGCTGGTGGCCGGTGGCACCGCCGATGCCCCGATCGACCGCCATCCGCGCGACCGCCTGAAGATGGCGGTGCGCGAGGACGGCAAGGAGGCGATCACCCACTACCGACTGCGCGAGCGCTTCCGTGCGCACACCGCGCTGGAGTGCCGCCTGGAAACCGGGCGTACCCACCAGATCCGCGTGCACATGGCGCACGTGCGCCATCCGATCATCGGTGACCCGCTGTACGGCGGTGCGCTGAAGCTGCCCAAGGGCGCAAGCGACGAGCTGGTGGCCGCGCTGCGCGGCTTCAAGCGCCAGGCCCTGCATGCCGAGACCCTGGAGTTCACCCACCCGATCACCGGTGAGCCGGTGCGCAATACCGCGCCGGTGCCCGAGGACATGCTGCACCTGATGAAGGTGCTGCGCGAAGACAGCGAAGCCTTCGCCGCGCGCGAGCGGGACCGCTGGTGACCACCGCGCTGCCGTTGCTGCAGGCCGACTGGCCGGCGCCTCCGGGCGTCCACGCGCTGACCACGCGCCGGCATGGCGCGGGCATCTCGCCGGCACCGTTCGCGCAGTTCAACCTGGGCAACCGGCACGCGGCCGAGGGTGACACCCCGGCCAACGTCGAGCACAACCGCCAGCTGCTGCAGCAGGGGCTGGCGTTGCCGTCGGCACCGCACTGGCTGCGCCAGGTGCACAGCAGCACCGTGCTGCGCTTCAACGCGCCGCCGGTGCCGGGTGCCGCCGAGCCGGTGGCCGACGCCGCGGTGACCTCGGTGCCCGGCGTGGTGCTGGCGATCCTGACCGCCGACTGCCTGCCGGTGGTGTTCGCCGCCGCCGATGGCAGTGAGGTGGGCGCGGCGCACGCCGGCTGGCGTGGCCTGGCCGACGGCATGCTGGAGGCCACCGTGGCGGCCATGCAGACGCCGCCGGCGCAGTTGCGCGCCTGGCTGGGACCGGCCGCCGGGCCGGCCGGTTACGAGATCGGTGAAGAGGTCTACCACGCCTTCGTCGGACACGATCCGGCCGCCGAGGTGGCGTTCGCAGCGACCCGCGCAGGTCATTGGAAGGTGGATCTGTTCGCGTTGGCCCGCCAGCGCCTGCAGGCGGCGGGCATGGACCCGGCGCAGGTATACGGCGGCACGGTGTCGACCATGGCCGATCCGGACCTGTACTCGCACCGGCGCGACCGCCGCACCGGACGCATGGCGACGTTGGCCTGGATCGCACCCTGACTACGCCCCTGTTTGCACGGGTGCTGGGGCCGGCCTTCGCCACCCTGGCACCGCCGGTGCAGGCGCTGCACGCCGCACCACAGCCGTGCCGCTACGTGGGGAAGGCGCGGATCCAGCGCGGGCGTCACGGGCTGGTGCCGCTGCTGGCCGCAGTGGCACGGTTGCCGAAGAGCGGCGACGCGCTGCCAACCGAAGTGGTATTCAGCACACACGGGCAGGGCGAACAATGGGCGCGGCGCTTTGGTCGCTTGCCGATGGTGTCGCGGCTGTGGGCGCATGAGGGATACCTGCGCGAGCATCTGGGCGCGGTGCGCTTCGAATTCGACCTGCAGGCCCGCGAGGGTGGCATCGACTGGTCGGTGCGCCGGGTCTGGGCGTTCGGGCTGCTGCCGCTACCGGGGCGCTGGTTTGGTGGCGTGCGCTGCCGTGAAGCCTGGCAGGGTGAGCGCTACACTTTCCTGGTCGATGTGACTTTGCCCTGGGTGGGAGCGCTGATCCGCTATGAAGGCTGGCTCGAACCGCAGTGAGGCGGCTGCCGATGGCGGCAGCGCGGTGATCGTGTTCGACGGCGTCTGCGCGCTGTGCAGCCGATGGGTGCGGTTCCTGCTGCGTTTCGACCGCAACGGGCGCTACCGCTTCGCAGCGATGCAGGGCGCGCAGGGCAGCGCACTGCTGCGCACGCACGGGCTGGACCCGCAGGACCCGGCCTCGTTCCTGCTGCTGGATACGCAGGGCGCGTGGACCGATACCGGTGCGATCCTGCGCGTGTTGGCGGGACTGGGCGGTGCCTGGCGCCTGACCTGCGTGCTGCGGTCAGTGCCGCGCGGCTGGCGGGATGCCGCGTATCGCGTGCTGGCGCGCAACCGCTACCGCTGGTTTGGCAGGCATGATGCGTGCCACCTGCCGGCGCCGGAACACCTCGCGCGGCTCCTGGATTGATCGCCTGTCTTCTGTAGCGTCGAGCAAGCTCGACGCTACAGGGGCGGCCTCGTCAGCCCTCCAGCACGTCCAGATAGCTGCGCCGCCAGTGGTTGATGTCGTAGGTGCGCAGGTGCTCCATCATTGCGTGCCAGCGTTCCTTGCGCCTGTGCAGCGACATCGTTGCGGCCGTGGCGATGGCGTCGGCCACGCCGTCCAGATCGTGCGGGTTCACCAGCAGCGCCTGCTTCAGTTCGTCGGCGGCGCCGGCCAGCAGCGACAGCACCAGCACGCCGGGATCGTCCGGGTCCTGCGAGGCCACGTATTCCTTGGCCACCAGGTTCATGCCATCGCGCAGCGGGGTGACCAGGCCCACCGCCGCCGCCCGGTAGAAGCCGGTGAGGGTGGCATGGGTGAAGTTCTGGTTGACGTAGCGCAGCGGCGTCCAGTCCGGCTCGGCGTGGCCGCCGTTGATGTGGCCGGCGATCTGCTCCAGCTGGCTGCGCAGTTGCCGGTACTCGGTGACATCACCCCGCGAGACCGGGGCGATCTGCAGGTAGGTCAGCGAACCGCGCTGGTCCGGATGGCGCTCCAGGTAGCGCTCGAAGCCGAGGAAGCGTTCGGGCAGGCCCTTGGAATAGTCCAGGCGGTCGACGCCGATCGCCAGCTGGCGGTCGCGCAGGCTGGCGCGCAGGTTCTTCACAGCCGCCTTGGCCGCGGCGGTACCTGCCTGCCGCGCGATCAGCTCGGTGTCGATGCCGATCGGGAAGGCGGCCGCACGGAACCGGCGCCCACCGGGCGCTTCCAGTTCGCCGTTGTCGAGCACGCGGCCGCCGCCGAACAGGCGCAGGTAAGTCTGGAAGCGATCGGCATCGCGCTGGGTCTGGAAGCCGACCAGATCGTAGGCGTACAGCGCGGAGAACAGCCGCAGGTGATCGGGCATGGCCTGCAGCAGGTCGGCCGAGGGCATCGGGATGTGCAGGAAGAAGCCGATGCGGCAGCCGATGCCACGCTCGCGCAGCAGCGCGCCGAGCGGGATCAGGTGGTAGTCGTGGATCCAGAGGATGTCGTCTTCGCGCAGCAACGGTGCGAGCTTGTCGGCGAACAGCGCGTTGACCTTGTGGTACGTCTCGCGGGTACCGCGGTCGTAGTCGACCAGGTCGAGGCGGAAGTGCAGCAGCGGCCA